>NZ_JBHMIY010000001.1:0-397635 GCF_042436595.1 Clostridium sp. MT-14 | reverse complement strand
AAAGACAAGAAGGATCTGGGAGTACATTCTGAGATGATATCTGATGGGATTGTGGATCTGGTTGAATCGGGAGTAATAACAAACAAGAAAAAGACCCTCCATCCAGGAAAGATAATTGTGACTTTTTTAATGGGAACTAAAAAATTATATGATTTTGTAAATGATAATCCCATGGTTGAGTCCGATTCTGTGGATTATGTGAATGAACCCATGGTTATTATGAAAAATTATAAAATGGTATGTATAAATTCCTGTGTTGAGATAGATCTGATGGGACAGATAACTGCTGAGAGTGTTGGATTGAACCAGATAAGCGGAGTAGGGGGACAAGTTGATTTCATGAGGGGAGCAAGCAAGGCCAAGGATGGCAAGTCAATTATAGCCATACCGTCTACTGCAAAAAAGGGTACGGTATCGAAGATAGTGCCTTTCTTGAGCAGAGGATCAGCAGTCACTACTTCAAGGAATGATGTACACTATGTAGTGACGGAATACGGAATTGCACAGTTTAGAGGCAAATCGTTGAAGGAAAGAGCCAGGGNCACTACTTCAAGGAATGATGTACACTATGTAGTGACGGAATACGGAATTGCACAGCTTAGAGGCAAATCGTTGAAGGAAAGAGCCAGGGAGCTTATAAGAATTGCACATCCAAAGTTCAGGGATGAACTGATAAGTGAATTTGAAAATAGGTTTAATTGCAGTTATTAAAATAAAGTGTAATCCATTTCTTTTTTACGACTTTTTTATTTAACTGAATATATTGACTGAATAAAATTTATATCTTATACTTAACGGTAAGAGTAATAGATGATCTGTAAAATTTAATATTTGGTGTTAGGTGATGTTTTGAATATTTAAAAGGAAAAGTATAGGAAATACTGCAGTCCCACCGCTACTGTATGGAGGATGAAACCTTGTTTATGTCACTGGTAATATACCGGGAAGACAAGGAAGTAGGATGAATCTGAGCCAGGAAGCCTGCCTGACATTTTTGTTCATTTTTCGGAGGGAAACATGGTACGTTTTATTAAATTGTTTTTTAGTGTCAAAATATATATAAGCAGCCATGATTGAATGTAAATAGTGGGATCCTTAGGGATCCCTTTATTATTGGAATTGATTTGATGTTTTGTTCAGGAAAGGGGTTATGATATGGAAGATATGAAAAAAATTGTCGGCAAAATTGCCATGTTTTTGTTCGTAATTGGCATTGCTTTATCAGGATTCACTGGAAATGTATATGCGGATTCAAGCAATTCTGGAAACATGAGTGCGACTGAAAATGAAAACAGGCTTTGGGGAGAGGACAGAATAGAAACGTCTCTAAAAATAAGTCAGGAAGGATGGAAATATGGTGCGGCTACTGCTGTTATAGCTCAGGGGTATGGATATGCAGATGCACTCTGTGCAGCACCTCTTGCGAAAAAATATAATGCTCCCATAATACTTTCAAGACAGGATTCGCTGGATGATGAAACTATAAAAGAACTTAAAAGGCTCGAAGTGGATAGAGCATTTGTGATTGGTGGAACAGGTTCTTTATCTGATAATGTGGAATCGCAGCTAAAAGATATTGGTGTCAGCACTGTGAAAAGATTAGGTGGACAAGATAGGTATGAGACCTCTGTGAAAATAGCAGAAGAATTGGAAAATGTCAGCAATATTGTAGTTGCATCTGGAAGCGGCTATGCCGACAGCCTTTCAATAGCCTCAATAGCTGCTAAAAAGGGAATGCCCATATTGCTGTCACAAAGCGATGCCCTTCCACAGGCAGTGAAAAATTATTTGAAAAACAGAAATATAGAAAAAACTTACATAGTAGGCGGCACTGGAGTCATATCCAGCGACCTGGAATCTTCTTTTACAAATGCTGTAAGACTTGGGGGTGCTACCAGGTTCGATACAAATCTGGCCGTGCTTCAGAATTTTAAATCCGATCTTAATTTTAGCAATGTGTACGTGGCAAGGGGAAATGGACCCAATGGGGATGAGTTTGCAGATGCGCTTTCCGGCTCAGCTCTTGCAGCTACAGAATCCGCACCTGTTGTCCTGACTGACAATACTGTTGCTTCGAAAACAGCGGATTTTTTAAAAGAGAACATGTCAGATAAAACCGTTATTACTGCATTAGGCGGCACTGCGGTAGTTCCAGCTGTGATTTTGGACGATCTGGTTCGCTATTTCAATGGAGAGTCCACCAGCGGCGGTATAGGAGATGAAACCAAGCCGGGTACAGGAGGCGGAACTTCTGCAAATTCGGGAACTTTCACTTTGGAAATTACTAAAGATAATAATGGAACCATTCTTGAAGAAAAGACGTTGAATGTAGAAGAAGATAAAGTTGCCCTTGATTATTTAAAAACTGTTGTAGATAAAGTGGATATTAAAAGTAGCTATATAAATTCTATGTCAGTAAATGGACAAGATTATGTCAATGAATCTGCCCAGGATTTATCTCATGGCACCAGTTGGTTCATATATGTAAATAATGAATTTGCCCAGGTAGGTGTTCAAGCCATAGAGCCGAAATCTGGAGATGTTATAAGATTTGATTACCATGATTGGACTTATGATAATCCAGGTGGAACTGGAAGTGGTTCCAGTGGCGGTTCTGGAGGCGGAAGCAATAATCCACCTAAACAGGATACTCAGCTGACGACATTGAATGGAGACGAAAACCAGGGGCTCAATCTTTTGATTACGGAAAAGGTGGATGGGTAGCTGTGGACAGAGCAATAGCAAATCTTGCACTGTACAAGGCTGATAAGGATACAGTATCAAATTATATTGATAATCTTAAAGAGGCTTTAAAAACTCCAACTATTGGAACATATGAAAAAGGTGTACTTGGGTTATTGGCAGCAGGTAAAGATCCCACAAATTTTGACAATATAAATCTTGTGGAGAAAATATATGATTATGATGAGCAGACTATGAAAAATGGAGGAATGAATATTTATTTGTATGCTCTTTTGGCTCTGGATGCGGCAAATTTTTATGTACCTGAAAATGCAGTCTGGACCAGGGAGAAATTAATTGATGCCATATTGAATGATCCCGGAAGGCAAAATGGTGCCTGGTATTCTAATATTAATCAATATAATGGAGGATCTGTAGAATATGTCATGGATCCGGATACCACAGCTGTGGCACTTTCAGCTCTTGCACCTTATTACAATAAGAATAAAGATGTGAAATCTGCAGTAGACAGTGCAGTACAGAAACTTTCTGATGTACAAAATGAAGACGGTGGATTTACATCTTGTTATGGCGGGGAAAATTCCAACAGCACAGAAATGGTCATAATTGGTCTTTGTGATAATGGCATAGATCCTGCTACAGACAGTCGATTTATAAAAAATAACAAAAACCCTATGGATGCTCTTTTAAGTTATGCAGTGAGTGATAAGTCTGGATTTGGTGTCAACGATAATGAAACAATAAATGCATATGCTACAAACCAGGGACTGGAAGCATTGGTATCCTATAAACTTTTAACTGAAGAAAAAGGATCTGTATACAAGGGATTTTATGTTCCTGCAACCAGCATAACCTTAAATGAAAGTGAAGATAAATTAGTAAAGGGTGGAAGTGTACAGCTTACAGCATCTTCATTACCTGGTGATGACAAAATTTCATGGAGCAGTTCTGATAATAATGTAGCTACAGTTGATTCTAACGGTAAGGTTACTGCAGCTGGAGAGGGAAATGCCACCATAACGGCTGAAGCTGAAGACAATCCTGATGTAAAAGATACATGTGAAATTACTGTAGTCAAGGAAATAGTTAACATAGAAAATTTAACTGAAAATACCAGTTTTACTTTGGGAAATGATGCAAATATAGAAATAAAGGCTAGTAATGCCTCTTCTACAGATCAGCCGGTTACATTGATGGTAGCCTTGTATGATGATAATAATAAAGGCAAATTTATCAATCATGTGAGTGTAAGTCAGTCTATAAAAAGCGGTGATTCCTCTACTATAGATGCATCCATGCAGATTCCATCCACGGGAAAATATACATTAAAAGCTTTTGTTTTAGATGACAAAGATAATCCGCTTTCAGATACTATAGAAATACCTATAAAATAGCATTTTAGGGAATACTTAAAGAATGGCTGTTACACTTACAGCCATTCTTTAAACAGCTGATAAGGAAGTGAATATCCATGACTTATAAAGATGAAGAAAAATCCAGGTATTTCATTGATTTTAAACAGTACCACGTGCTGACGGCTTCTCTGGTTTTTATGTCCATGATGGTAATAATATTTTCCAACGACAACCCGGTGATACTGTCATCCGTATATGTTTTTATTTTGTTTATTGCGGTGTTTTGCAGTGAAAAGCACAAATTCAGAACGGCACTGTACTATTTTTTCCCAATTGCTTTTTTTATAATTTTGCTGAATGTACTCTTTGTGAGTTCCGGGAGAACAACACTGTTTTATCTGTTTAATAAAAGATTTACGCTGGAGGCGTTTATATATGCCCTGGTGATGTCCTTTAAGTTTCTTGCGGTAATCTATCTTTTTATAATACTCGAGCTTATGGTTGATTCTGACAGGGCAGTTTCCTATTTTTCATCCATAATGCCCAAATCCACTCTCATGCTCATGATAAGTTTCAAGCTCATACCCAGTATGAAGGATAGATTTAGAAATTTAAAGGAAATATATGAGGTAAGAGGTGTGATGTTTGACAAGAAAAAAGCCAGAGAAAAAGCTGCAAGTTATATTCCTGTGATGTCCATACTTCTTGAGGATTCCATGGAAGGCTCTTTTAACATAGGTGAGGCAGCCTATGTCAGAGGATTTTTAAGCGGAAGCAGAAGTGTCTATGAAAGGCAGAAATTTAAAGCAGGGGACTGGGAGATAATAGCTTTGAGTACTGCCCTTATTATATTTTATGGAACAGCACAGTTTAAAGGATGGGTGCAATTTAACATATATGATGGTGTAACCATTGTGAATTTCATCAACATTGGAATAGCTGTAATTTTTGCCTTTATAGTAGCTATTTCATTAACTGTAATATTGAACGGCGAGGAGAAAAAGTATGGCATATATAGAGATTAAGGATTTGAATTTTACTTATCCTATGGAAAAAGAGAGGTCTTTAAAAAATATAAATTTACAGTTAGAAAAAAATGATTTTCTGTTAATAGCAGGAAGATCGGGATCTGGAAAATCGACTCTTGCCAGGGCAATAGTTGGTACAGTACCTAATTTTTATGGCGGTACCATAGGCGGGGAAATAAAAATAGGTGGAAAATATTTAAAAGATATGAGCCATAGGGAAAGAGCAGAAAAGGTAACCATGGTATTTCAAGATCCTGAAAAACAGCTTATGATGAATAGAGTCCACAGGGAAGTAGCATTTGGACTGGAGAATATAGGAGTGGATGAAGATGTGATCAAGAGGAGAGTTTATGAGGCACTTCAATTTTCGGGAATACTTCATCTTGCTGATAGAGATATTGCTTCCCTGTCAGGAGGGGAAAAACAGAAAGTGGCAGTGGCCTCTGCCCTTGTATATATGCCGGATTGTATAATACTGGATGAACCAACTTCACAGCTGGATCCCTCTTCTGCAGAAGAAATGCTGAATATAACTAAAAAAATAAATGAAGAACTCGGAATAACCATAATAGTCATAGAGCAGAGAGTGAACAGGTGGTTTGATACTGTGGATTCCATAGCTGTCATGAATGATGGGACTTTGGAGTTATTTGAAGATAAGAGAGATTTTTATTATAATTGTAATAAAAGACAATTTATGTTTATGCCCGATTATCTCAAGTTCTTTAAAAAAATGAATTTTAATAAAATGCCGCAAAATTTTAAAGACGCCCGGGTGGAAATTCTAAACAGCTCATTGAATGTAAAATCAGGAAATGAAGTTGCTGCTGCTGAATTCCAGAATAATGACAAAGAAGTGATTTCTGTAAACAAATTAAATTGTAAATATGGCTCTAAACAAGTTTTGAGAGATATAAATTTTACTGTGGAAAATGGTGAATTTATTGCAATATTGGGAGCCAACGGTGCCGGAAAAAGCACTCTCTTAAAAACTATTCTGGGACTTGTGGAGCATGAAGGCATCATAAGGCTCTATGGAGAAGATACTTCGAAAATGGATATAAGGCAGATAGCCAGACATATAGGATATATATCTCAAAATCCCAATGATTATTTGTCAAAGGACAGTGTTTACGAAGAAGTTAAATTTACCATGGACAATTATGGGATATATGATGAGAAAATAGTGAATAGCGTTTTAAAAGAACTTGAAATATATGATCTGAAGGATAAAAACCCAAGGGATTTAAGCGGCGGTCAGCGTCAGAGGGTAGCCATAGCCTCCATACTTGTATTACAGCCTGATATGATTCTACTGGATGAGCCAACGAGAGGCCTTGAGAGTGGACTTAAAAACAAATTGGGGAAATTACTTCAAAATCTCAATAGAAAGGGTACTTCCATTATTTTGGTGACTCATGATACAGATTTTGCCAGTAATTTTTGCAGAAGATACATGATTATGTTCAATGGGAGAATTGTGGCAGACGGAAATAAGAGGCAGGTATTGGGAGATGGAATATTTTATACAACTTCCATGAACAAATTGTTGAGGGATAAGGATGATAGTATATTTACCCTGGAAGAAGCCATTGAAAGGTGTTCAATATGAAAAAATTTATTATTGTAGTTACTTCTCTTATAATCATAGTGCTAATGGCACTTACGGTTAGAAGTAATTTTCAAACAGGAGTTTCACTTATATGCACTGTGAGTGTTTTTGCAATACTTTTTATGAGTTATTTCTATTTTGAAAAAAGTCACTCAGGTACTAAGGAAATTGCTATAATAGCTACTTTAAGTGCATTTGCAGCTGTTTCCAGAATAGTATTTGCTGCTGCTCCAAATATACAACCGGTTACTTTTTTAGTGGCAATTTCTGGCTTTGTATTTGGATCTTATGAGGGATTTTTAATTGGAAGCACTACTGCATTTTTATCCAATATATTTTTTGGTCAGGGACCCTGGACTCCCTGGCAGATGTTTTCCTGGGGGCTTGTGGGAATCATTTCAGGGATATTGGGGAAGAGCGGCAGAAAAATTTCAACTTTTAAATTCTCAATTCTGTGTTTTTTGTTTGGCTTTATGTTTGACTGGATTATGAACATTCAGTATATATTGGCTTTCGTAAAACCTATAAACTTAGGCTCAATTTTAGCTGCTTATGCTTCGGGATTGACTTTTGATATTCTCCATGGAATCAGCTCTTTTGTGTTTTCAGTTATATTTTACAAGAGGTTTTTACCGGTGCTTCAGCGCTATAATAGGAGATTGATTATAAGTTACATGAATACTAAAAAGGGAGATGAAATTAATGAAGAATAAAAAGAAAAAGTATATAATAATTGTATCTGCTGTTGTGGTATGCGCTGTTATATTTGCGCTTGCGATCAAGGCTCAGAACGTATATACCAGCACTATTTCAAATAAACAGGCAAGTGCAGAGAAAGCCCAAAATAAGTCAAATAGTACAGCTCAAGCTGGGAAAAGCCAAAGTGGTGCTAAAGATGAAAAGGGAAATCCTGCTGTCTCCAGCAAATCGTCTAAAAATTCTGCTTCCAGCAGTTTAGATGGAGCTTCAAAGGTAAACAGCAAAACTGGACAGACTTCTTCAACTCAAGGTGGTTCTTCACAAAATTCCAGTGCACCCGGTGCTAGTTCTCAAAAGTCGGTAGAGCAGTCTTCTATTGAGATTATTGATGAAGCTCATGGAAATAGAGTTGTTTTACAAAAAAATTTGAATGGTATAGATGGACAAACCGTAGGATATGTAACTCAAAAGGTTCTTGATGGAGTCAAGATAAGTTACACAACAAAGGGAACTGGTTCTACAATTTATTTCTCAGATATAAATGGGCTGAAAGAGAGGGCAGAAGGACCCATGTCCGGATGGTGTTATTATGTGAAGAAAAAAGGACAGTCCCAATTTGTAAAGGCCAATATAGGAAGTGGACAATATGTGTTGAAGAGTGGGGATTCTGTGATTTGGAAGTATGTTAAAAATGGTATGTAACGATTAGATTATATTTGTTAAATAATTGTATATGGGGGGAAATGTAAAATGTTAAGATCAAAGATAAAGTATGCCGTTTTAAGCACGGCTGTGACTTCAATACTATTGGTTCAACCGCTGCTTGTGAAAGCGGCTTCTGTAGATAAAACTATAACTGATCCTAATAGATCATGGACTATAAAATTTAGTCAACCTGTGGGTTTTGATGATCAGACCAAAAATGCCATAACTGTAACGGACAGTAAAGGAAATTTAGTAAATGTCAGTATAAAATTACTTGACAGCAGCAAAGTAAAGGTAGATGCTCCGGAAGGCGGATATAAGCAGGGGGAAGTTTATTCTTTAAATGTAGGAAATGGAGTTCATTCTTCAGAAAGCAGGTATTTAAAAAGTAGTCTTAAATACACTTTCGAATTGAGCTCTGTATCTCAAGATTATAATTATAAGTCTCAGGTGGAAAGTACACTTGATGCAACTGTGAATAAAATTTTAAAAGATGGGATCCAAGATGATTGGCAAGCATTGGTGGTATATAGATGTGGAGAGGAAGTTCCCCCAAGTTATTGGACTTCTTTTGAAAACAGCCTGACTTCATCACAAGCCGATTCTTTTGCCCCTACGGATTATGAGAGAATGGTAATTGTCCTATCATTACTGGGCAAGGATTCTACAAGTTTTGGAGGATATAATCTGGTAGAAAAAATATACAATAATGCCGGCATGGATAACCAGGGTATAAATGCCTATATATTTGGTCTTATAGCTTTGGATTCTGGAAATTTTGACGTGCCAAATGATGCCCTTGTTAGTAGAGATAAATTCATAGATAAAATAGTATCTGCCAGGACAGAGGATAATGGATGGAGTATTACGAGTAATAAAGCGGATACAGATATGACATCTATGGCACTCACAGCTCTGGCACCGTATAGAGATAGAGAAGATGTGAAGCAGGTCGTAGATGCCGGAATTGCAAAACTTTCCTCCATGCAGGGCAGTGATGCAGGATATTCCTCTATGGGTGTAGAGAACAGCCAGAGTTTATCTCAGGTTATCATAGCTCTCTGCAGTAATGGAATAGATCCTACAGGCAGTGAATTTACGAAAAACAACAAAAACCTGATAGATGAACTTTTAAGTTATAAATTAAAAGATGGAGGATTCAGCTATAATAAGCAGAATGTGTATGATCCTCTTTCTACTGAACAGGCTGCGGAGGCACTGGAAGCTTATAAAATGTTTAAAGAACAGACCGGCAGCATATTTAGAAATTAGCTCCTCTTATGAAAGTTCAAATATAAAATATCAAATGATAAAGATTTTCGGGTAAAACCGAAAATCTACTATATTTGATATTTGAACTCTAAACTTTATTTTTATACTTGAGGTTGACGTACCTGAAAACCTTCTTCCCTCCATTTCTTTTTGGAGAGCTCCGTTTTACTTAAAGAGTTCTTGTCCGGATCCAGGGTTGTCTCGTAAAATAATTTCTGGCTGTCCAGGGCCCGTTTCCCGCCGCGTTTGTCTATATGAGAATAAGAACCGTCGCTGGTCAGCATTCTAGCTTTGATTGTGTCGTTTAACTGTGTATTGAGTATTCCCTTCAATTTATTCTTTACATCTGTATCTTCTATGGGAAATAAAAGTTCCACTCTTCTGTCCAGATTTCTGTTCATCCAGTCTGCACTGGATAAATACAGTGCTTCCTCACCATTATTGTAAAAATAATATATTCTGCTGTGCTCGAGGAACCTTCCCACGATACTTATTACACTTATATTTTCACTGACACCCTTTATTTTTGGCCTTAAACAACATATACCCCTGACGATTAACTGGATTTTTACTCCTGCACAGGATGCGTCGTACAGAGCTTCAATTACATGTTTATCCACCAGTGAATTCATCTTGGCAATTATTTTAGCAGGTTTGCTATCTAGAGCGTTGTTTTTCTCCCGTTCTATGAGATATAGAAACCTTTCTCTCAAATTAAGTGGAGCTATACAGGTCTTTTTAAGTTCTTTTGGAATGGAATGACCTGAAAGCATGTTGAATATTACGGATGCATCTTCACCAAAATAGGGATTTGATGTGAAAAGACCCAAATCCGTATATATTTTTGCAGTTACATCGTTGTAATTGCCAGTGCCCATGTGAACATACCTTTTTATTCCGTCATTTTCTCTCCTGACTACTAAGAGAAGCTTGCAGTGCGTTTTAAGTCCCACTAATCCGTAGATTACATGGCATCCTGCCTTTTCCAGCTGCTTTGCCCATATTATGTTGTTTTCTTCATCAAATCTTGCCTTTAATTCCACGAGCACTGTAACCTGTTTTCCATTTTCGGCTGCTTTTATAAGAGATCTTACAATGGGAGAGTTTCCGCTGACCCTGTAGAGCACCTGCTTTATGGCAAGTACTGAAGAATCTTCTGCAGCCTGCTTTACAAATTCTATAACAGGTTCAAAGGACTCATAGGGGTGGTATAAGAGTATATCTTTCTTTGATATTATGGAAAAAATGTCCTCATCTTCCATCCCTTTAAGTGGATTTAATGGCTTTATAGGCTCATAGCACAGATATTTGTACTTTTTTACGGATATGAGCTTATTTAAAAAGGTCAAGTCCAGTGGAACATTTGAGATATATTCCTGAGTCTTTGAGATTTCCAGTTCTTTCTCAAGGGTTCTCACTATATCCTTGTCTATTCCCCTTTCAAGTTCCAGTCTTACTGCAGCACCCCACTTACGCTGCTTTAAAGATTCCTCTATGGCTTCAAGAAGATCTTCTGCACCCTCTTCATCCACAGCCATATCTGCGTTTCTCGTTATTCTGTAACATCCGCAGGATAATATATTTTCGGTACCAAAAAGAGTTTTTAAGTTTGATTTTATAATATCTTCCAGAAGTATTATGTTAAAATTTGATTCACTTGGTATCACCACTATCCTTGGAAGTACCGAGGGTACCTGAACCGTAGCGAAAGATTTGACTCCTTTTTTCTCGATGATGAGACCTATGTTTAAACTCTTGTTTAAAAGCAGTGGAAAAGCACTGCTGCTGTCTAAAAGTACTGGAGTCAGAACGGGAAAAACATTCTTGCGATAGTAGTTTTTTATAAATTTGCTCTGATTTTCATCTAAATCCTGAGGTTTTAGAAATTTTATGTTTTCCTTTCCAAGAGCTATTTTTAAAGAACGATTATAATAACTGCACTGCTTTGCCACCAATTTTGTCACACTTGAATATATATCTGCCAGCTGTTCTTTTGGAGTCAATCCTGAAGGATCCGGTTTGTTGAAGCCTGCCTTTATCTGATCCATGAGAGAGCCAACTCTTACCATGAAAAATTCATCCAGGTTGGAACAGGTTATAGAAAGAAATCTCAGACGTTCAAATAGAGGATGATTTGTATCTCTGCACTCTTCCAGTACTCTCTTATTGAATTCTATCCAGCTTAGCTCTCTGTTTATAAAATTTTTACTTTTGTTGAATTTACCCATAAATTGAGCCTCCTTAAATTGTTGGTTTTATACCGAAAACTTCCTGAAAAAAGTTTGCCTTACTGTTAAAAGCCCATTCTTCAAGGCTTATGTCTTTTTCAGATGTAGTATTGAAAAATAGCATGTCGCCGTTTTTCGTAAGTTTTATATCTGTTATTTTTTGAAGATGGGATGTATCAAGTGCCTCTGATAATTTTAAAATGGCAGACAACATAGATGTGACCATCTTATCTCTGGAATCCAGAATGGAATAATTATAATCTGATTCTTTAGGTATTATATCCCAATGGTATTTGGCTATGCTGGCTATTATGTTTAGTTCTCTATATGAAAATCCCATTATATCCTGATTTATTATTATGTTATAAGCTTGAATTTCAGGATCTACCGCATCTATAAATTGTCCTACATCGTGAATCCTGCTGGATACCTGCAGATACAATCTTTCAGATTCCACCATCTTGTGAATTTTTAAAGTTTGATCAAATATTGACAGTGCAATTTTTTCTACGTAATTGGAATGGATTTTGTCAATCTTATATTTGTCGGCAATATGATCTATAGAACTTAAAATATCATCTATAAGCTTTGATTTACGGGGAAGGTTGAAAATCTTATCAGAAAGATCCTGTAAGACCCCAAGCCTTAAAGTTATGTTGGGGTTGTATATACTTTCCGTATTTGCCATCTTGTAAAAGCAGTTGAATAAAATCAGCGTGGGGAGCAAAAGGTTCATTTTAATGGCACTGATTTTATATTTAAAAGTGATTTGATCCTCAGTCATATTTTTAATTTCATTGTACAGTGATTTAAAATCTTTTCCAAGTATTATATTATTCATTTTGGAATTATTGCCCCTGCTGTTGATTAAATTGACAATTGTATGTACTTCGCCTCCTATTATGATGAGGTTTTCTATTTTTAAATGCTTTGTATTGGATTTTATCCAGTATAATTTACTTTCAACGTATTCCTTCATTAAATTGGAGAAATTCATAATCTTATTTTCCAAACCCGTAAAGGTTTCTTTCAACCTGAGAGACCCTATTTGGATATGCTCTGTAAATTTTAATTTATTATCTTCAAAAATGGAAGCTTCCACTGAACCTGTTGTTATATTTATAACCAATGTGGTCTTTTTATCAAAAAAATTAAATTCAGATATATTGTATTTTAGAGCTTTCATTATATAAAAACGTTCTTGTGATACATTTATGTCCTCTATTTCTATTCCTGTTCTGAGTTTTATCTGTTCCAGGATATACTGCTTGTTTTCAGCTTCACGTATTCCACTGGTGCATACAGCCTTATAATTTTTTATTTTGTAATCTTTCATTACCTGTGTGAATCCCTTTATGTCATTACAGGTATTGTGAATAGTATCAACAGATATTCTGCCGCTTGAAAAAGTATCTCTTCCTATATTGGTAGGTTTGATTAAATCTTCCAGTACATTGATGTGACCGTCATGATCTATGTCGGCAATACTCATTCTCAAGTAGTTGGAACCAGCATCTATGGCTGCTACTGTCTGTGACAATTTAATGCTTTTCATGTGCATCAACTCCAATATAAATTTTAAGTGCAATAATTATATTATGAACAATTAAATTATACTTTATTGAGGGTGGTGAATACTTTAAACTTAACAGGATTTTAACATTTAAATAACATACCCTTAAATATACTTCCAGATATTTGTTGAAATATTTGCTGAATTTATATAATATAATAGGTATATTGTAAATAGTTATAATTTCATATAAGGAGATACGCTATGAAAAAATTGGCAATAATAGATATTGGTTCTAACTCCATGAGAGTCTTGATTGTAAAAATTATGAATGGAAGAAATTATCAGTTTGTAGATGAATTGAAGTCCATAGTAAGACTCGGAAGGAATATGACAGCTGATGGAGCCATAAGTGAAGAAAAAATCAGATTGGCCATTATTGCATTATCTCATTTTAAAAGACTATGTGATTCAAATGATGTAACTGAGATTGTGGCGGTTGCCACAGAAGCAGTGCGGAAGGCTTCCAATCAGAGAGAGTTCATAGATAGGGCAAAAAAAGAAATAGGAATAGATATAAGAGTACTTTCGGGAGATGAAGAAGCATATTTTGATTATCTGGCAGTAGTTAACAGCATTGATGTTAAATCTGCACTTTTAATGGATATAGGTGGAAGCAGCACTGAATTCATACTGGTTAAAAATAGAAGGCTAAAAGAGTGTATAAGTATTCCAATGGGAGCAATTACACTCACAGATAAATTTCTTTCCATTAAGGGAAACAACCAAAAAAGAATAAAAGAACTAGAGGCTTTTCTGGTGTCAAATTTTGATAAAATAGGCTGGCTGAAAGAAGCATCTGGTATGTCCCTTATAGGTATCGGGGGAAGTCACAGGACTATTGGCAAAATACATAGAAATAAAATCAATTATCCTTTTAATAACCCTCATAATTATATAATTTCTTCTAGAGATGTTATAGATATATACAATTTTTTAAAGAACATGGGTATTTCTCAGTATAAAAAAGTGAGGGGAATATCCAGAGACAGAGCGGACATATTTGTAGGCGCCATTTGCTGTATAGCTACAGTGATAAAGTACTGCAATACTAAAAAACTCTGTATCAGTGAAAGCGGGCTGAGGCAGGGACTGCTTTATGGAAAATTAATAGAAGGTTATCCTCCTCTTGTTGAAAATATACTTGATTTTTCATTGAATAACATAATGAATAATTATAATCTGGATAAAGATCATCTAAAGTTGGTGTGGGGCTTTGCCAAGAAATTATGTGCAGTTTTTTCAGATATGTTATCCATGAAGGATGAGGATTATAGAATATTAAAGTCTGCAGTTATGCTCAGTGAATGTGGTATTTCACTGGGCTTTGGGAGCCAGGAAAATTATTCCTTTTACATTGTGAGAAACCTGAAGATATATGGACTTACCCATAGAGAACAGATAATGACAGCCTTTGTAGTGTCCAATTTTGAAGAAGGCAAAATTAAAAAAACTGATTATTTTGGCAAGATCCTAAATTGCAGTGATATTGAAATGATTAAAAAACTGTCTTTGGTGTTTTATATTTCAAGGTCTCTTGATAGAGCATATGATGGCAACGTTGTGGATATAGACATTGAGATTGAAAAGGAAAAAGTTATTTTAAATATAGTTTCAAAAAAAGAATCTTTGCTTGAGATGGGCATGATTGATGACTGCAGGGATTATTTTTATAAAGTGTTTAATAAAGTGCTTGTGGTAAAATGAGTTCATATAAAAAGAAATCCTTTCATATTATTTGTAGTGTATAAATAATTATGAAAGGATTTTGTATGCTCGATATATATGATTATGTAAAAATTAATGATGTATTTAAGACCGCTGAAAAATACAATGTCAGAAATATATTAGATCATGAAATTAAAGTAGAGAATTTTGCCGGCCAGATATATGATGAACTAAATAAAAAGTCCTATTTGATAGGATCCTACTACAGAAATCTTCTAAGCTGCAGTGCAATTTTACATGATGTAGGCTGTTTTATAAACAAGTCAAACCATCAACGTCATACTAAATATATAATACTGCAGGAAGAAAATTTTCAGGCCGTTCCATGGGAATTAAAGCATTGCCTTTCTATAATTGCAGGTAGCCACGGAAAAAATGTGGATTGTGACATTCAACTGTATGATATAATGAAAAAAAAAGAACTGTTAAAATTAATAGCAATTCTAAGAGTGTCTGATGCCCTAGATCATACGCATAGGCTGAATACTGCTCTTGAGGAAATAAATTTAGAAGATAATTATCTATACATCCATGTAAAAAGTGATAATATAGGAAAAATATTTTTGAAATTAAATAATAAATCAGTTTTGTTTGAGGAGATGTTTTCTATAAAGGTTAGGCTAAAGAAGGTATGAAGTTATAATTTATTATAACTTTAATATAAATATTATAGTATATTATAAATTTTAGTCAGGGTGATAGATATGTCTCATAGAAAGATAATTGAAGAATATTATTGTGATATAAATAACCTGACAGATTTATTGTCTAAACTAACCAATTGTTATAGATTACTTATAGGAGGAGCAGGGGAATTAAATTCCATAGCATCTGCCCATAAGAAAGAGGTAAAAGATGCTCTTCATAGGGTAGATGAATTGGGTGATATACTCGATAAGCTCATAAGTGCCATAGATAAATCTACCGTAGAATATGCACAGTATTGCAAAATGAGAACTGAAATCATCAGGGGAAAAATGAAAGCACAATATATGGAGACAGAAATAGATGAGGAGTTGTTTTTGAACAACTTAGATACGATATATGATGATAATAAAAAAGAAGAATAAGCAAAAAGCCGATCTGTACCTATTCTTCTTTTATTACATTAAACAACAAGTTTAACTGGTACCTATAAAAAATTTTATTAAGATATAGGATTAAAATTTTTTAAATCTGTACTTACATACCATAAGATATGAAAGTATTATAATAAGTAGAATTGTAACTTCTGAAGGAAGAGGATGTCTCAATGTAATCAAACAATAAAGTGACATGAACATACCTGCAAAAGTTATGGGAATACCGAAGAATTGTCCATCAAATTCAGTAATATTAAATCTTGCCAGCCTGTATGCCCCGCATATTGGCAGCAGCAGTACCAGCAGATAGCCCAATAGGCCTAAGTTAGAAAAATTATAGAGATTAAATGCGAGAACTGAAGGAGCCACTCCGAAAGAAACTAAATCTGCCAGTGAATCCAGTTCTTTGCCTAAATCACTGGATACCTTTAAAAATCGAGCAACTCTTCCGTCGTATCTATCAGCCAAACATGCCAGCAATATAAACAAGCCGGCCCATATATAATTTTCTTCAAAGGACATTATTAGGGATATTATACCGCAGCTGAGGTTAGTAAGAGTAAATGCATTTGGGACGGTACTTTTAGCTAGTTTTATTTTAGCCACTGTGGATCACTCCTTAAAAAAATAATAAAATATTTTATTGCTTAAAACGAGTAAAAAGTATATAATTACATAAAATAATTATAACTCATTTTATAAAAATAGTTAATAAGTAGATTAAATTCTTTTTAGTTGGAAGTTCATAAATTTTTATTGAAAATATGCTTTATATTTTATCAATTTAACTTTAAAGTCATGTAAAAAGGATAGTTGGAAATTCATGAGAAAGAATAATAAAAATTTTGTTAAATCTATAATATTTGCCATCTTGGTTTTATTTATCATAATCGTATTGTTTGTTTATAAAGATAAATTATGTAATATAAATGTATATAGGATCAGGAGTTATATACAGAGTTACGGGGAATTCTCTGCTGTTGTCTTTATTGTCATGTATACGTTGAGGCCACTGCTTATTATATTTCCAGCATCCCTTATGTCCATTGTTGCAGGGAATATATTTAATTCTCATATAGCAGTTTTACTGAGCATGATTGGATGTTTTGGATCAGCTACTGTAGCTTTTTTCTTATCCAGATATTTAGGGCGTTCTTTTGTAGACAAGATATTAAAAGGAAAAGCTTTAGTATTGGACAAAAATATAGAAAAATATGGATTTAAAGTTATGACCATAATGAGATTGTCTTTTGTGTTTCCCTATGATCCATTGAGTTATGCAGCAGGGCTTACAAAGATGAAGTACAGTGATTTTATTTTTGGCACATTAATAGGAACTTTGCCGGAAATGGTTACCTATTCATTGATGGGAAAAAATCTAGAGGATCCCTTTTCTATTAAGTTCATATTACCCATAATGATTTTATGTATTATAGCCTTTTGCTCTTTATATGTACATAGGAGGATATCTAAAAATACCAATAATTTATAAGCAACATAATCTTTGATTTAGGACATAATATTCTATGTAATCTAAATTTAAAGGAGTGTTTGTAAATGAAAGTTAAGGATATAATGACTAAATCTGTAATTAGCCTGAAAGCTGACGATACCATAGAGAGGGCAGCTGAGATTATGGAACAGAATAATATAGGAGCTGTTCCAGTATGTGATGGGGATAGAGTTATAGGAATTATAACAGATAGAGATATTGCAATAAGATCGGCAGTTAAGGGTGAGAGCTATAATTCTAAGACAGTAAGGGATATAATGTCTTCAAACCCTGTAACAAGTTCTCCAGACATGGATTTGAGAGATGTTTCTAGGGTAATGAGTGAAAGACAGGTAAGAAGAATTCCTGTAGTGGAAAATGAACATCTTGTGGGTATGGTGTCATTGGGTGATTTGGCTACTAACTCCAAGTCCAATGAACAGGCAGGAGATGCATTGAGTAATATATCTAAGCCAGGCATATCCTAAAAATAGAATTTAATAATTTATGAATAAATCCACAGGAATTACCAGTAATCTTGTGGATTTATTACTTTAGGTGATATAATATCAGGTGATGTAAATAAAAATTTAAATTTTTAATTCAATATAATTGAATCAATAGCGCATATTTTATTAAGTTTGTGTAATAGGAGAGTTCAGTATGAATAAAGTAAAATTTATTTATAATCCATATTCGGGAGAGAACACTATAGTGTCGGGTATAGATACAGTGATTAAAATACATCAAAAATATGGATATGAAATAGTTCCATTTAGAATTAGCCCTGGTGTTAATATGGAAGAGGCTTTTAAGGGGTTAGATGAAACTTATAACTACATATTAGTGGCAGGTGGAGATGGAACGGTGGATACTGCTGTAAACCATATGAAAAGGTTAAATATAGATATACCTATAGCTATTCTTCCGGTGGGTACAGCTAATGATTTTGCAAAATTTATAGGAATACCTGAAAATGTAGGAAGGGCTTGTGAGCAGATAATAAATAGTGAACCTAGAAGTTTGGATTTGGGTAAAGTAAATGACAAATATTTTATAAATGTGGCAAGTACGGGGTTATTTACGGATGTTTCCCAAAAGACCGATGTGAATTTAAAAAATACCATAGGGAAATTGGCTTATTATGTTAAAGGCTTGGAGCAGCTCCATAATTTAAGAAAGCTTAAAATAAAGGTGAAATCTGAAACTGCATTTTTTGATGGAGATATGTACTTGATGATGGTGTTTAACGGACAGACTGCTGGAAATCTAAATCTTGCTTATAAAGCCAGAATAGATGATGGACTATTGGATGTCATAATAATTAAGGCGGGAGTGATAAAAGACACGATTACGCTTTTTATAAAAATGCTGAGAGGAGATCATTTAGAAAATACTGCAGGCCTTATATATTTTAAATCAGATAAAATAGAAGTGGACTGCAATGAAGATATAGTCACCGATATAGACGGTGAAAGGGGTCCTGATTTTCCTCTTACAATAGAATGTATAAAAGGCGGGATAGAGGTTTTAGGGGTAAACATGAATTCAAAATATGGAGAGAGTATATAATTTTTGTTTAAAATAGTAATATAAGATAGGCAATATTAATAAATATAAACTAGAGTGCTGTTAAGAGAAGGAGAATATATGACGTTTTATATTTGTCTATTACCTATTATGTTTATAATGATTATACAGGGCTTTGCCTGGATTAAATTTTTGCCAAATAAGGTAAAAATAATAACACTTTTTATTTTAATAGCCATGCTATTTAGATATATTTGTATTCTTATTTTATTTTTGGCAGACAACATAAAATATCTTTATATGCTTAAAATACCCTTTTTCTTAAATCTAATTGCCGTTCCCCTGATAGCTTTTACTGCTATGTATATTTTTATGAGAAAGGACAATATCAAATTTTATTATATATTTGTAATATCTGCTGTACTATGTGTATTATATGGTTTTATAATGCATAATTATGAAGTTATATTGAAAAATGCACAGCAGTATCCTGCTGTGTTAGGATATACTATGACTTTTTCTAAGGGTTCATACATATTTTGGCCATATATAGTATTTAATACTCTGGTGATATTCTTTGTACTGGGATTTATGGGTAAAAATAATCCGAATAAATTTGGTATATACATTATAGTATTGGCGGCATGTATAACTTCAGTAGAACTAATAGCCTGGCTCCTGGATGTAAAAGTATTAGTGCAGCCAGTGCTGGGTGATGTAAGCTGGACTGCTGTATGGATTTATGTTTTAAACAAAGTGAGGAAAAATCACTATTCAAATATCAAATCCGGTTGATTTTCAACTTTGTACTTTAAATTAGCCTTGGAAGTGTTTATGTAAATGCTTTTTCCTGGGTGGATTCTTGGAAATCAAGCAGTGAGGATCGCTTCCTATTAAGTCATCACGGCCGGCGGAAATCAGAGCTTCTTTTACCAGTTTGTAATTTTGGGGAAGGGAAAATTGTAAAAGAGCTCTCTGCATATTTTTTTCTCTTTGTTTTTTTGGAATATAAACTTTTTGACCGGTTATAGGGTTAATGCCTGTATAGTACATAGTTGTAGACAAGCTTCCTGGTGTAGGATAGAAATCCTGAACCTGTTCAGGAGTATAACCCATTTTTTTAATATACAGGGCCAATTCTACAGCTGAATTTAAATCGCTTCCAGGATGGCTGGACATTAAATAAGGCACAAGGTACTGTTTTTTACCTAGTTTTTTGTTTATTTCAAAATATTTTTTTACAAATCTGTTGTATACGTCCATTTTAGGCTTACCCATTTGTGCCAATACTTTGTCGCTTATATGTTCAGGGGCTACCTTCAACTGGCCGCTTATATGATATTTGCACAGCTCTATGAAAAAGTCTGTATTTTTGTCATTTATCAGGTAGTCATATCGTATTCCAGAGCGTATGAATACCTTTTTTATTCCTGGTATTTTTCTTATTTTTTTCAATAAACTCAAGTATTCACTGTGATCTATAATGAGGTTTTTACAGGGAAGGGGAAATAGGCACTGTTTGTTTTTACATACTCCTGTTTTTTCTTGAATTCTACAGGCTTTATGTCTAAAATTTGCAGTAGGTCCCCCTACGTCGTGTATATAGCCTTTAAAGTCGTCCAGTGTAGTCAGAAGTTTTGCTTCGCCGACTATGGAGTTTTCACTTCTACTCTGAACGGTTCTTCCTTGATGGAAAGTCAGGGCACAAAAGGAACATCCGCCATAGCATCCCCTGTGGCTGGTAATGGAAAAACGTACTTCCTTTATTGCAGGTATGCCTCCTGCTTTTTCATATACTGGATGATAAGTTCTGGTATAAGGAAGGTTGTATATTATATCCATTTCTTCTTCTGTCAATGGATACTGAGGGGGATTTTGGATAATGTAGTGATCTCCATGTTTCTGTACCAGTGTTTTTCCCCTTATGGCGTCCTGTTCTAAATATTCCAGTTTGAAGCTATCTCCATAGGATTTTTTATCTTTCAGCACTTCCTCAAAGGAAGGTACTTCTATATATTTCCCTAAATGGTTTTTGTCCTTAGAGCAATATACAGTTCCTCTTATATCTGTGATACTTTGGATATCCATGCCGTATTTTAGCAGGTTTGCTATCTGTACTATGGATTTTTCTCCCATGCCGTATACAAGCAGATCGGATTTGGAATCCAGAAGAATACTTCTTCTTATCTTGTCACTCCAGTAGTCATAATGGGCAAATCTTCTCAGGCTGGCCTCTATACCACCTATTATTATGGGAACGTCTTTATAGGATTCTTTTACCCTGTTACAATATACTATTACAGCTCTATCGGGCCTATATCCGGGTTTCCCCCCTGGTGAGTACAGATCTTCATGTCTTCTTTTCATGGAAGAAGTATAATGATTGACCATGGAGTCCATATTTCCAGAGTTAATTAAAAATGCCAGTTTAGGTCTGCCTAATCTTTTAAAATCATTTGTATTTTTCCAATTTGGCTGGGCTATTATACCTACTGTGAATCCCTCCCTTTCTAAAATCCTGGATATTATGGCAGTTCCGAAGGAAGGGTGATCTACATAAGCATCTCCAGTTATAAATATAAAGTCAAGTTGGTTTATATTATTTATTTCCATATCTTTTTTGCATATTGGTAGAAAATTTTTATTTAATCTCAATTTAAATTCTCCATTCTGTTTTTTTATTGCTTTTATTATAACATATAGAGTAATAACCTATAGGGCAGCTGATGGCTAATAGTGAAAAGTATGTGTACCAAAATAAATGTGTAGTATATAATATAAATAGATGGGAAAAGATTTAGATAAAAGAGAACATGATATTTAAAATTATATTGAGCAAAATAAGGGAAAAGTGTATTAATAAGTGAATAGTAAATAAATATTGATAAATTTAGCACTTACTTATTGCATTTTGGCAAATTTGTAATATAATTATAGTGTAAATGATAATATCATATGTTTGCAATTTGTTATGTTAGGTGAGGCTCCTATATAGACATATGCTGATGCCCGGAAACATCGAGAGATGCCAATGGGTCAACAGATATTACCGGATTAAGGTTTTATCTAATGCAGCTGGATTGGTTTAGTCTAAAGCTATATAGTGCTAAAACTCAGACGATTAGAAAGTTTTAGTTTGTGAGGAGAGCCTTGGAGGCTCTTTTTAATTTTTTAATTTAGGTGGTGTAGTTAAATGGAAAACGGACCTTATGGAGGTCGGTGTGACTTATTACAAAATTTAATAAGTGCCTACGGGGAGGTATTTAAATAGATTCCTAAACTTTGATGTGCGTTGTACAGTTGTTGTTTTTAAATATTTCTCCGTAAGTCAAAGGAGGAATATTTATGCAAAAGTTAACCAGTTTCTTTTTGAGTAAAATTCTTTATAAGAAAGTGTATGATGAATTCAATGAGTATGTGGGAAAGCTTGTGGACATATATGTATCCACTGATCATGGCATGCCAAGAGCTATAGGATATAAGATAAAGAATGGTACGGAAGTTTCCAATTGTGAATGTAAAAATATAAATTTTTATGAAGATAATAATAGGGTAATAATTAGAGGAGAAGGTATAAGAGGAATAATACTTCAGAGTTATTCATACCTTTTGTCAAAGCATCTTCTAGATAAACAGATTGTAGATATAAATGGAAAAAAGTTAGTTAGGGTCAATGATCTCAGAATTGCAAAGATAGCTGGTGAGTACAGGGTTGTAGCTGTTGATACAGGTACCTTGGCCTTGGGAAGAAGATTTGGCGTGGAACATATTATAAAGAAGTTTTATGATATATTCAATAAGAAACCAGAGGACAGCCTTATAATGTGGGATAATGTGGAGTCTTTAGAAATGGTGAATAATAATTTAAAGCTTTCAGTTCCATATAAGAAATTATCAAAACTTCATCCTGCAGATTTGGCAGATATATTAGAGGATATGGATGTGAATTATAGAAAAAAAGTATTTGAAAGTTTAGATCAAGATCTGGCGGCAGATACACTGGAGGAAATAGAACCCAAAATACAGGCGAACATTCTGGAAAATTTGAGTCAGTCTAAAAGAGACGAAGTACTGTTTAATATGCCAAAAGATGAAATTGCAGATATCTTGGACGAGGTTGATGAAGACACTGCAGAAAGGATGCTTTTGAATATGAAAAAAGGAGATGCTGAGGAAGTAAGAACTCTTATGGATTATAATGAAGAGACAGTGGGAAGTATAATGAAAAAGGATTTTATTTCATTTAATATAAATATAACTGTCAATGAAACCATTGAGTTATTTAGGGAAATCAATCCAGAGGATGAAGTGTCTTATTATATATATATTATTGATGACAAAGGAAAGCTTCAAGGGGTTGTATCTTTGAAGAGCCTTATATTGTCCAGCGCCGAAACTAAATTGAAAGAGATCATGATAGATGATGTGGTAAGTGTAAGTCATAATGAAAATATAAGTAAGGCCATAGAAAATTGTTCAAAATATGATTTACTTTCCCTTCCCGTGGTAGATGATGAGGAGAAGTTGTGCGGTATAGTGGTCATAAATGATATCGTGGAAGATATATTGATACCGAGCTGGAAAAAGAGATTGAGAAAAGTTGGATAAAATTATAAAGCTGTCATTTGACAGCTTTTCTTTATGTATTTTTTATTGTATTTGTGCATAAACTATGTTCACGTAAAAATAAATACAAGTTTAATAAATACTAAAGGAGAGATGATCATATGGGTAAAAAGTCTATGAACTTTAAAATAAAACTTATATTGATACTTGCCATAGTGTTCACATATATATTCACTTCTCTGTTTTTACTTCCTTATGATAATGCTGTAAAAGCCATAGCTTATTCCTATGGATCCAAGGGCAATGTGGTAAGTCAGATACAGACAAAACTTAAAAACTGGGGCTATTATAATGGAAGTGTAGATGGGGCATATGGATATCAGACTTATACTGCTGTAAAATATTTTCAATCAAAGAATGGATTGACTCCTGATGGTATAGTAGGAGATGCTACATTGGCGGCTTTGGGTATAAATACTTCAAGTGGCGGCACTGCATCTGGCAGCAACAATCAGAATGTAATGCTTATAGCCCGTTTGATAAATGGAGAGGCAAGGGGAGAACCCTATGAAGGACAAGTAGCTGTAGGAGCTGTAATACTAAATAGGACCAGGGATCCTAGATTCCCTTCTACAGTACCAGGAGTCATATATCAGCCGGGAGCTTTTACTGCAATAGTGGACGGTCAGATTCATGCTAACATGGAACAGAATTCCATAAATGCAGCTCGAGACGCACTAAATGGTTGGGATCCTTCTGATGGGGCCATATATTATTTTAATCCTGCAACGGCAACGAGTTCATGGATATGGTCAAGACCTCTTATAAAAATTATAGGTAAACATAGATTCTGCAGATAGAATAGTGTTAAATCTATAAAAATATATAGTCAATATATATAAAATTTCGACATAGAATTTCAATAAAAACTGTTAATAAATAGAATAAAAGTATATTTATACTTTTACCTGTGGAGTTGAGAGATTTTTATTGTCATATATAAGGGATAATTTATAATCCATCTAATCATGAACTGACACATTTTTTTGTGGGCATGTGCTAATATATGTGTAAGTCAATAATATTAGCTAATAATTACAGGGGGAAAATGTTTATGATAGTTGAGAATTTTAGCCTTAGTAAAATAATAGGAGATAAAAAATATGTGTATCTTTACAGATTGTTAAAGGAAAAGGTTGCCATTACCTACAAAAATGAGGTTATACAGGTTCAATCCTATGGAATTGAAGTGGAAAGACAGGATATACTGGAAAACAAACTGGTAAATGTACAAAGGGAGTGTATTAAAAATATAAGCCCTGAGAGATATAAAGTACATAATTTACTGAAGTTGTTATATGACAACCAGGTGTCACCCATACATTTAGTTGATGTACTCGGAGATTATGTAGATGAATATATTTTGGACTTTGACAAACAGATAAATTATATAGCTTATTAGAAAGGAGGAGAAATCCTCTTTTTTTATATAAATTTAATTTATTATTTACTGCATTGAAAAACAAATATAATATAATAAATACTGGTATAATTAAATTAATGAATTGGGGGTGAAATGTAATTTTGATATTTGGAGTTGGAGTGGATATAGTTGAAATTAGGAGGATTAAAGAAGCCATTAGTAAACATGCTAATTTTATGGACAGAATTTTTAGTAAAAATGAAATAGAATATCTTAAAAATAGAAATTTAAGACCTGAATTTGTGGCTGGAAGATTTGCAGCAAAGGAAGCAGTGGTAAAAGCAATGGGTACCGGATTTAGAGGATTTGATTTTAAAGAAGTGGAAATAGACAGAGCAGCTTCTGGCAGACCTAATGTGATATTGAAGGGAAAAGCTAAATTGATGGCCAATAAATGTGGCAATTATAAGATACATTTGAGCATATCACATGGTGTGGACAATGCCATAGCATATGCAGTGATGGAGGTGGATGAGATTGAGGATAGCATCCATAGAGACATGCAGGAAGATAGATAATTATGCTATAAGTGAATTAAAAATACCCAGCATTGTTCTAATGGAAAACGCGGCTTTAAAAGTAATTGCGAATATAGATTTAAAAAATTATAATAGTTTTTGTATAATCTGTACAAAGGGCAACAATGGTGGAGATGGTTTTGCAATAGCGAGACATCTATATAATTTAAATAAAGAAGTTCATGTATTTTTAGTTGGGAAAGAGGAGGGCATGAGTGAAGAATGCAAAATAAATTATAATATATTAAAAGTTCTCCATATGAGTCTGGATAAGGTTAACTCTTTAGAAGATATGGTGAGACTTAGAAAAAGTATAAGAGAAAGCCAGGTTATTATTGATGGTATATTTGGTACTGGACTCTCTAGAAATATACAGGGCATACAGGATTCTGTCATATCGTTGATAAATGAAAATAGTAAATATACCATTTCTATAGATGTTCCTTCTGGTTTTAATGGGAATACGGGAGAGATAATGGGCAATTGTGTAGAGGCGGATAAAACTGTTACATTTCAATTGTATAAGCAGGGTTTTTTAAGATATGGAAGTGATAAATTTACAGGAGAGGTAACAGTTGAGGATATAGGAATTCCCAAAATTGCTGTTGGAAAATTTATCGATTCTAAATTTATAATAGAAAAAAATTTTATAAAAGAAAAGTTAAAGAGGAGAAATAAATTTGGGCACAAAGGCGATTATGGCAGAGTGCTTGTTATAGCTGGTTCTCAAGGGTTTACAGGAGCCGCTTATATATGCACTCAGGGAGCTGTAAGGAGTGGTGCGGGACTTGTTACTTTAGGCTGCTATAAGAATATTCAGCCAGTACTCAGCTCAAAACTAGTAGAGGGTATGACAATTCAGCTGGAAGATGATTCAAAGCTGCAGAAGGCCATAGAGAAAAGTGATGCTATTGCCATAGGACCAGGTATGGGAGTAAATGACAGAACTTTGAATATGGTTGATAGGATTCTAAATGTATCTAAAAAAAATGTTGTAATTGATGCAGATGGAATCAATGTGCTGATGGGGAATTTACATATATTAAAGAACAAAAAATGTGGAGTGATTTTGACTCCCCATCTAGGAGAAATGGCTAGAATCACGGGATTTGATATTCAATATATAGAGAAAAACAGAATAAAGGTAGCTAGAGATTTTGCAGCTGAAAATGATGTAATTGTACTCTTGAAAGGATATAATACTATTATTACAGATGGAAATGCAGTGGCCGTAAATCCTGTGGGGAACTCATCTATGGCTTCTGGAGGTATGGGGGACTGCCTTACTGGAATTATAGTTTCTTTTGCGGCTCAAAAGTATAATCTTTTTGAAGCGGCGTGTATAGCTGCTTTTGTGCATGGATACTCTGGAGAGAAACTATCCCAATATATGTTTTGTGTAAATGCCAGTCATGTTTTAAAACAGCTTCCTTTTTCAATAAAAGAATTGATGCAGTAGAAGATCAACCCCAAAAAATAGTAATATCAAAGGGTATGGTAGAATAGATTAATAGTGGAGCGCTTTAGATCAGGAGGAGTGGCATGAAGAAAAAACTATTAATGGGGATAGGTATATCTTTTGTTTTACTTGCTATTTTTTTATTCCATGGAAGAGATATTCAAAACACGGAAAAGATAATATATTATTTAAAGGACCTAGATAGTTATAGCTGTAATGTGAATATTCAGATAGAAAATGAGAAACAGCAAATAAATTACGGCGGCAGACAGTATTATGACAGCAGATATGGAGAAAGATTTGAACTGGGCAAAGACAGAGTAATTGTATATAGGGGAAATAAAATATTTGTTAAAAATAGTGACAACAGTGGTAAATACAGTATGGAAAAAAATTTCAATAGCTTGTTTAAATTCTGTTTTATAGAAGAGTATATATCACTGCTTTATACCAATGAAAAGATTGACAACTCCTTTAAGAAGGTAAATAATGAGCAGTATCAGGTTGTGCGTTTGGATATACCTGGTAATAATAAAAACATCAGTAAAGCTGAATTATATGTGAATTTAAAGCATAATACGCCAACTTACTTGAAAATATTTGATTCTACTGGAAGAAAAAAAGTAGATGTGGAATATAGTGATTTTAAGGCAAACGTGGAGTTGAGTGAAAATATTTTTGATATAAATTAATATTGAAATAATTTTATTCACAATTCCTATAGAAAAGGTATATAATTAAGTTAATGTCCTAAAATTATTTATTTTCTTTCAATTATATATAGAGGTGATGTGTCGATGTTTAGAAATTATAGACCAGTATGGGAGGAAGTTAATCTAGATAATCTTACATACAACATAGGTCAAATAAAATCAAAAGTGGGTAGTAAGGGATTAATAGGAGTTGTGAAAGCTGATGCCTATGGACATGGAGCAGTAGAAGTTTCACAGGTTCTTCTTGAGAATGGAGTAGAAAGACTGGCGGTAGCTGTTTTGGATGAAGCCATAGAGCTTAGGAAAAATGGGATAAAATCGCCTATAATGGTACTTGGTATAATACCCCATACCCTTATTAGTGACGTAGTAGATTATGATGTAGAGTCCATAACTCCTTCCTATGAATATGCATGTCAGCTGTCTAAGGAGGCCGTAGATAAGGGGAAAATTGCAAAGATACACATTGCTGTGGATACGGGAATGGGTAGAATAGGATTTTTGATAAATGATGACAGTGTAGATGAAGTTTATAAAATAAGCCAATTGCCCAATATAGAAATACAAAGCTTGTTTTCACATTTCTCTACAGCAGATGAGACAGATAAGACATATACTCATGAACAGTTTGAAAAATATAAACTATTTTATGAGAAATTAACAGACAAAGGTATAAAAATAAATATGAGAGATATAGCCAACAGTGCAGCTATAATGGAA
Organism: Clostridium sp. MT-14; assembly: GCF_042436595.1. Lineage (NCBI taxonomy): Bacteria > Bacillati > Bacillota > Clostridia > Eubacteriales > Clostridiaceae > Clostridium > Clostridium sp. MT-14. The sequence continues at coordinate 369,169 of NZ_JBHMIY010000001.1, read as the reverse complement.
CTTCCAGATACCTATTGTGATTCGGTCAGACCTGGAATAATAATCTATGGTTATTATCCTTCCCACGAAGTGGACAAGAATCAGTTGAATATAAAACCTCTTATGACTTTGAAAGCCAATGTAGTTCATGTAAAAACACTGGAAGTTGGGCAGTATGTAGGTTATGGAAGGAAATTTAAAGCCGACAGGAAAAGTGTAATTGCCACTTTGCCGATAGGATACGCTGATGGATATACCAGAAGATTATTTGGGGAAGCGAAGGTTATAGTTAACGGAAAATTTGCTCCAGTAGTGGGAAACATATGTATGGATCAATGTATGGTAGATGTCACTGATGTAGGAGAGGTCAATGTAGGAGATGAAGTTGTTCTTCTAGGAGAGAAAGATGGCCTCAAGTTTGATGCAGAGGATGCAGCACAGATCCTGGGTACTATAAGCTATGAAATACTCTGTATGATGAACAAGAGAATTCCAAGAGTGTATATAAAAAATGGAAAAGTAGTTAAAGTTAAAAATTACTTGATTTAATGATTTTTAGGTTCAGGTGTAGTTTTTCCATAGATAATAATTTTTTTCATCTGAACCTTCGTATGTATTTTTAACTGATTGAGGCGAATATCAGTGTTTTTTTCAGTAAGAAATATAATTATTTAGATGTTGAATTGAAATTACATATATTAAAATTATGAAACATTTGCACGCAGCCCTTATGGTAAATTTATAATTATGTGGTGCATTTTATGAGGCTGTATTTTTTAATGAATTATATACAATGATTTCATATATGACAATATTGTGAATATAAATTAAAAAAATGGTATAACATAATAATAATATGCATTATGAAATTATATCTATGTTTACATAGTATTACATAATTGTTAGGATTAATTAATGCCTGTTGATATCGATTTTCCAAATACAATATGCACTTGAAATTGTATAGGTGCGGTTTTGTAAATAATATAAAAGCTGATACATACAATATTTAAATTAATATCTAAAAATTTTTACATATAGATTGTAATATGCTTAAATAGAAATATTAAAAAGTTATATTAGAATAGTTATAGAGATAAAAAACCCTATGTAAAAAAATACAAGTAGAAAATTGGTGAAATTATAGATAATTTCTTTGACATGCCTACAGATTTGGTACTATAATGAGCTTGTATAATCTTTCGCTTAGGGTAATAGGAGGTATTAATTTGTATATGTCAAATTCTAAAAGATTAGTAATAGACCTCTCAGAAACACTATATAATGAATTCAACAAGGCACTTAAAGAAGATTGCAAAAAAAGGAGTGAATTTATTAGGGAAGTTATCATATTATATATTAGTGAGAAAAAAAGGTTAAATAGAATATCAGAAATGGAAAAAGGATATAGGGAAATGGCACAACTTAATCTTGAATTTTCAGAAATGGGCTTTGCAAGTGACATAAAGGAATTAAAAGAATATGAAGCGAAGCTTTCGGAGAGTGATTTGCCAGATGACGACAATAGTGAAAAGAGGAGATATATTTTATGCTGATCTAAGCCCTGTAGTTGGGTCTGAACAAGGAGGGGTAAGACCTGTTATTATCATACAAAATGATGTTGGTAATAAATATAGTCCAACCGTAATTGTTGCAGCTATTACCTCTCAGATAAATAAAGCAAAACTTCCGACTCATGTGGAAATATCTTCAGAGGCCTATGGCCTCAATAAAGATTCGGTAGTGCTGCTGGAACAAATAAGAACCTTAGATAAAAGAAGATTGAAAGAAAAAATTGGTCATATGACAGATAGTGATATGAAAAAAGTAGATAATGCACTTTTAGTAAGTATTGGGCTTCAATAGATTTTCAATTGAACTCAATGACGTATAATTTACTATAATTTTTAATTTTAACAGAAACCTGGATTCAGGTTTTGTTGTTGATTATAAGCCCCGGTGCTTAGAGCACAGGGGTGAAGTTTTGTGGTGCTTTATATATATGAAATTAAAACTTTGTGTTAAAATAAAGTTAAAGTTTTTTATCCGAGGTTCAGGTGGAGAAAAGCATTCTCTGTGAATAAACTCCAGCTGGGCCTGAGAATTACTTGATTAGTAGTATTAGTAGGAGGTTGAAGTTGTGAAAAAAAATATAGAAGAGCTTAAAAAGATTGCATCAGTTATAAGAAAAGACATAATAAAAATGCTGACTAAGGCTGGCTCAGGCCATCCAGGCGGTTCACTGTCTGCAGTTGAAATTTTAACTACATTATATTTTTATGAGATGAATGTTGATCCTGAAAATGCCAGAGATTTAGATAGAGACAGATTTGTACTTTCAAAAGGGCATGCGGCTCCAGTACTGTACAGTACTCTTGCTAGAAGAGGATATTTTAGTGTGGAGGAGTTAAAGTCTCTTAGAAAACTGGGTTCTATACTTCAAGGACATCCTAATATGAATGAAACTCCTGGTGTTGATATGTCTACGGGATCCTTGGGACAAGGAATATCTGCTGCTGTTGGTATGGCACTTGGCGGTAAAATCGATAAAAAAAGTTATAGAGTTTATACCCTGTTGGGAGATGGCGAACTTGAAGAAGGTGAAGTCTGGGAAGCTTCTATGGCTGCAGCTCATTATAAGTTGGATAATTTGACAGCTTTCATAGATGCAAATGGACTTCAGATAGACGGCACCTGTGAAGAGGTAATGTCTGCTTATCCCATCGGAGAAAAATTTAAAGCCTTTAAGTGGCATGTTATAGAAATAAATGGACATGATTTTAAGCAGATTATAGATGCTATTGAAGAGGCGAAATCAGTTAAAGATAAACCAACTGCTATAGTTTGTAAGACTGTCAAGGGCAAGGGGGTATCCTTCATGGAAAATCAGGTAGGGTGGCATGGCTCTGCACCCAACATAGAACAATGCGAAGAGGCATTAAGGGATATAGGAGGTGAAGAGTAATGTCAAATAAAATAGCAACTAGAGAAGCTTATGGGAAAGCTCTTGTAGAATTGGGAGCTGAAAATAAAAAAGTAGTGGTCTTTGATGCAGACCTTTCGAAATCCACCAAGACTGCCGGATTTAAAAAAGCTTATCCTGAAAGGTTTATGGATATGGGAATAGCAGAAGCCAATATGATGGCGGTGGCAGCTGGGATATCCACCTGTGATAAGATACCCTTTGTAAGCACTTTTGCCATGTTTGCTACTGGGAGAGCCTTTGAACAGATAAGAAACTCCATATGCTATCCAAACTTAAATGTTAAAATATGTGCTACTCATGCAGGACTTACAGTAGGCGAAGACGGGGCCTCCCATCAGTCGGTAGAGGACATATCCCTTATGAGGAGCATTCCCAACATGACAGTTATCTGTCCTAGCGATGCAGTGGAGACAGAGGCAGCAGTTAGAGCCGTGGCTGAAGTGAAAGGACCCTGTTATGTGAGACTTGGAAGATCTAAAGTTTCCGTTATAAATAATAATGAGGATTATAAATTTGAAATAGGGAAAGCTATAAAAATGAGGGAAGGAAAGGATGCAGTTATAATTGCTACAGGGATAATGGTAGAGGCAGCATTGGAAGCCTATAATACTCTGGCTGAAGAGGGAATAAAGGTATCAGTTTTGAATATACATACTATAAAACCTATAGACAAAGAAGCAATAGTGGAAACTGCTAGAAAAACCGGTGTAGTTATAACTGCGGAAGAACACAGTATTATAGGTGGGCTGGGTTCTGCCGTATGTGAAGTGTTAAGTGAAAATTTGCCTACGCCAGTTATAAGGATAGGCATTAAAGATACTTTTGGGGAAAGTGGAAAACCCAATGAACTTTTAAAAGCTTATGGGTTGACCGGAGATGATATAGTTAAAGCTGTTAAAAAAGGACTGTCTTTAAAATAAATATGGGTTAGAAGAGATGCTGATTTATAGGGCATCTCTTTTGCTAAATTCTCCGTAATAATAATTTCATATATTTAACTTTTGGTTTTTTGCATTATTATGATATAATGTTTGATGTAATGTGCAAGCTTGGAAACTTGTTAAATATAAGGAGAGGTTTAAATGATACAGTTTAAAAACGTGAGCAAGGTTTACAACAACAACATATTTGCATTGTCTAATATAAACCTGGATATCCAAAAGGGAGAATTTGTGTTTTTAGTTGGACCTAGCGGTGCGGGAAAAACTACATTTGTGAAAACTATTTTAAAGGAAATTGAACCTACAAGTGGAAATATAATAGTTAATAATGTAGACATTACGAAACTAAAGAGAAATCAAATACCCTTATATCGAAGAAGGTTGGGAGTTGTTTTTCAGGATTTTAGGCTAATACCAACCCTCAATGTTTATGAAAATGTGGCTTTTGCCATGAGGGTAATTGAAGCACCCTTGAGAGAAATAAGGAAAAAGGTCCCCATTGTATTGTCCCTGGTTGGACTTGCCAACAAATATAGATCCTTTCCCCATGAGCTTTCGGGTGGAGAGCAGCAGAGAATTTCTCTGGCAAGAGCTATAGTAAATAATCCATCTATACTGATAGCGGATGAACCTACAGGAAATTTAGATCCAGATACTTCTATGGATATAATGGATACTATAAATGACATAAATCATGCTGGAACTACGATATTAATGGCAACCCATGCAAGCAATATAGTGAATTCTATGAGAAAGAGAGTTATAGCAATAGAAAAAGGTATTATAGTAAGAGATGAACAGAGGGGTGCATACGGTTATGAGGATTAGTGCCATGGGGTTTTTTGTGAAAGATGCATTTAGAAGTTTAAAGAGGAATAAGACTATAAGTATAGCAGCAGCGGCAACAGTAGCAGCTACACTTTTTATATTCGGAATATCTATGCTTACAATGCTGAATATCAAACAGGGAATATTGGAGATACAGTCTAAGGTAGAAGCAAAAGTGTATTTGGAAGATAATATAACTATGTCTCAAAAAAGGGATATTGAAGATAAGATAAAGAATATAGATGGAGTAGTCAATTTGAGCTATGAAACAAAATCTGAGGCGCTGAATAAATTTAAAAAGCAACTGGGAGATCAGAATAAATCACTGGTGGAGGGACTAGATAAGGACAATCCGATTCCAAGTTCATACATAGTTAAAGTTAGCAGTCCGGAAATTATTTCCAAGGTAGTCAGCAACATAAAAGGAATGCCTGGAATATACAGTATCCAGGATGGGAGAGGTATTGTAGATAAAATTGTAACTATAACCAGAACTATAAAGTGGGCAGGAAGTATTATATTTGTATTGCTCATAGGAGTTTCACTGTTTTTAATAGGAAATACAATAAAGATAACAGTTTATTCAAGAAGAAAAGAAATAGGTATAATGAAATATATTGGAGCTACAGATTGGTTCATAAGATGGCCTTTTATTATAGAAGGTATAATAATAGGGGTAATAGGGGCAATAGTATCAAATTTAGTACTGTATTATCTGTATAGGATAGTTTATGCTAAGGCGTCATCTGCATTTATAATGATGCAATTGATAAGCCCGCATTATGTGGCTACCACTGTGTTTGGATTGTTTATTTTAGCAGGTGTGATAATAGGTGCAGCAGGAAGTGTAATGTCTATTAGAAAATTTTTAAATGTTTAAATTGACATAGCTTTTTATTAACTGTTTATTAGAGGTTGTTTCGAAATTTATTTGAAACAGCCTCTATGGTTTTATGAGCAAACTCAACCTAAAACTAACAATCACTTTATAATTGTCTTGAAAGTATTTATAAATATTTCCGCAAATTTATTTTTTAGTGTTATAATTATTTAAGATTTACATAAATACTATTATATAGTGAATGTTTCAGAAAACGAGGTGTATAGTTTGAAAAGTAAAAAAAGATGGATAACGTGGACTGTAGTTATTGTACTTGTGACAAATATTCTTACAATGTTTGGAACTACTAGTTTTATAAAAAATACTCAAAGTAATGTAATGGGAGAATTTTCAAAGTTATTTGAGGTCAGAAACCAATTGTATAAATATTACGATGGACCTATAAATGATAATACATTAGTGGAGGGAGCCATTAAAGGAATGACTTCGTCACTAAATGATCCATATACTGTATTTATGAATAAAAAAGAATATGATGATTTTAATGTTCAAACTGAAGGAAATTACAGTGGAATAGGAATTCAGGTTACGTCAAAAAACAACAATATTGTAGTAATGAGTGTGTTTGATGGTTCACCTTCTAAAAAAGCAGGAATAATTGCAAATGATATAATTCAAAAAGTGAATGGGATTACTGTAAATGGAAAGGATCTTGATAAAGCTGTATCGCTTATGAAGGGTAAGGAAAATACAGAAGTTACCCTTACGTTGTACAGAAAAAATAAAGGCAGCTTCAATGTGAAAGTCAACAGACAAAAGATAGACATTTCTACAGTAACTGGCGAGATGCTTCAAAATAATGTAGGATACATACAGGTGTCTATGTTTGATGAAAATACAGCTAAAAGTTTTAAGGATAAATTAAATACATTGAGAAGTCAGGGGATGAAATCACTAATAGTGGATTTGAGAGATAATCCGGGGGGACTGCTGGATCAATGTGTAGATATGATTTCCAATTTTGTACCGAAGGACAAAGTAATAGTTTCCACTATAGATAAGTATAATAATAAAAAAGAATATAAATCAAAAGGTGGAGATTTTAACGGACTGCCCTTAACTGTACTTACCAATGGGAATACAGCCAGTGCCTCGGAAATATTTTCGGGAGCAATTAGAGATTATAAACTTGGGACTTTAGTTGGAGAAAAGACTTATGGAAAGGGAGTCGTTCAGACCGTTCTGGATACAGGAGATGGGACTGCACTTAAGGTTACTATTTCTAAATACTATACTCCAAATGGTGAAAATATACACAAAAAGGGAATAAAACCTGATGTGAAAGTGGAATACCCCGAAGTTCTTAAAAATTCACCTTATGATAGAAATAAAGATCCACAATTTAATAAAGCTTTAAATATAGCAAAAAATAAAATAAAATAGAATTGTAGATAATTTTGACGATATGTGAATATATAATTATAATATATTTGAGATTTTAAGTTAGACAGATGGTTTCTGTCTAACTTAGTTTGCGAGAGGGGAATTAAGTTTTAATGATATTATTGTACACGTTGAAATCTATAGCTTTTGCACTGACGGAACCCTATTTAGTGTTAATTCTAGCTATTTTGGTGTTTACATTATATAGAAAGAATAAACAGACAGTTATAATGCAAAAAATGATAATTGGAGAGGGAATCAATTCTCCTTTTGAACTTACAATATCTCAAATTGTGATAGGAATTTTTGGAGGCATATTGGCCAGTGTTATTATGTCATATTTAGGGGTGGTTTTTGACGAAGATTCAGCTGTAGATTTAATATTTTTGGCATCTATCGTTTTTATGTTTTTTAATGTGAGATTTATATGCTTTTCCTATTCTGGAGCAATATTGGGATTTTTAAGCCTTATATTGGCCATGTCTTCCCAAACTTTTAACATTCCCAATCTGGATTTTTTAAAAATAGATGTGGTGGCGCTTATGAGCATGGTAGCTATATTGCATTTTGTAGAGGGAATTTTGATTATACTGGATGGGAAAAAGGGTGCAGTTCCTGTTTTTTCAAGTAAAAATGGGAATATAGTAGGAGGATTTGCCCTTCAAAGATATTGGACAATTCCGATAGCCGTATTTTTTATAATTCACAGCAGAACGATGATAGGAAGCTCCTGGCAGGTAGCTGTTCCTGCATGGTGGCCGCTTATAAACAGTTCCATTCCATATGATATATTAAAAAGTGCGGTGGTATCTTTAATACCATTTTATGCAGTGATGGGATACAATAGTGTGACTTTTACAAGAGATACTAAGGAAAAATCGTTTTTATCAGGAGGCCTAATAATATTATATAGTGTTATTTTATTCGGCATGGCTCAACTTGCAGTTTTGAATATTTGGTTGAAGTTTTTAGTGGTTATATTTGCACCGGTGGCTCATGAGGGAATTATAATGTTTCAAAGGCATTTAGAAGTAAAGGGAGTACCAAAGTATGTAAGCAGCAGTGAGGGTATAATGGTACTTGCAGTTGCACCTAATTCTCCTGCCAATGAAATGGGAATTAGAAGTGGGGATATGTTGGTGGAAATAAATAATGAGAAAATCGACAATGAAGATAAGATAGCAGAAGTTATCAGAAAATGTTCAAATTTTATATGGCTCAAGGTAAAAAAGGAAGCAGGAAATTTTGAGCAGGTAAGTTACAGTAAAATGAATGAAGATAAAAAATTAGGCATAGTGTTTGTACCAAGAAAAATACCTCAGAATAGTATGGTGATAAAATTGGATAAGAATAAATTTTCTGATGTACTGAACAAGATAAAAAATAAAGATAAGGATGATTAAAAATGGGAAAATTTAAAATACATTCTAAATTTAAACCTACGGGTGATCAGCCTGAAGCAATAGATGGTATAACAAAAGGTATTTTAAAAGGAGATAAATTTCAGACACTACTTGGTGTAACTGGTTCGGGCAAGACTTTTACCATGGCAAATATAATAGAAAGGGTACAAAAGCCCACTCTTGTACTAGCTCATAATAAAACTCTGGCATCACAATTGTGTTCGGAATTTAGAGAATTTTTTCCTGAAAACAGTGTGGAATATTTTGTATCATACTATGATTACTATCAACCAGAAGCTTATATACCTCAGACAGATACATATATAGAAAAAGATGCTTCCATAAATGATGAGATAGATAAGTTAAGGCACTCAGCTACTTCTGCCCTTTTGGAGAGAAAAGACGTTGTAGTAGTGGCCTCAGTATCCTGTATTTATGGACTTGGTAATCCGGAAGAGTATAAGAAGCTGACGTTGTCCCTAAGACCGGGTATGATAAAAAACAGGGATGATGTGTTGAAAAAATTAGTGGAAATTCAATATGAAAGAAATGACATAAATTTTGTGAGGGGAACTTTTAGAGTAAAAGGGGATATAGTAGACATATTTCCGGCTTCATCTACGGATCATGGAATAAGAGTGGAGTTTTTTGGAGATGAAATTGATAGAATAAGAGAATTTGACGTACTTACAGGAAAAACCATTGGAATTAGAAATCATGTTTCCATATTCCCGGCATCTCACTTTGCTACATCCAGGGAAAGGCTTGAAATAGCTATAAATAAAATAGAAGAGGAGCTTGAAGACAGACTTGAAGAACTCACATCCCAGGACAAATTACTTGAAGCCCAGAGGTTGAAACAGAGGACTAATTTTGATATAGAGATGATACGTGAAGTTGGATACTGCAGTGGAATTGAAAATTATTCCAGAATATTGGACGGCAGGGCAAAGGGAACTCCACCCCAGACTCTTATAGATTATTTTCCAAAGGATTTTCTTTTATTTATAGATGAAAGTCATGTTACTCTTCCTCAGGTGAAAGCCATGTATGCAGGGGATAAATCAAGGAAGGACTCCCTGGTACAATACGGTTTTAGACTTCCTTCGGCCTATGATAATAGACCACTTAAATTTGGGGAGTTTGAGAAAAAAATAAATCAGGTGGTGTTTGTAAGCGCCACCCCTTCGGATTATGAACTGGAACATTCGCAAAATGTAGCTGAACAGATATTGAGACCTACGGGACTTTTGGATCCGGAAATCATAGTAAAACCCATTAAAGGGCAGATAGATGATCTTTACAATAATATAAGAGAAACCTCATCTAAAGGTTTTAGAACCCTTGTAACCACTCTTACAAAAAAGATGGCAGAGGATTTGACGGATTATTTTAAGAACATGGATATAAGAGCTAGATATTTACATTCAGATATATCAACAATAGATAGAATGAAGATAATAAGGGATTTGAGAAAGGGCGAATTTGAAGTTTTAGTTGGTATCAATCTTTTAAGGGAGGGGCTTGACATACCGGAGGTTGCATTGGTTGCCATTTTGGATGCGGATAAAGAGGGCTTTTTAAGATCGGAGAGATCACTTATACAAACTATAGGAAGGGCTGCCAGAAATTCTGAAAGCAGAGTTATAATGTATGCGGATACTATCACCAATTCCATGGATAAGGCTATAAGCGAGACTAAAAGGAGAAGAAAAATACAGATGGCCTATAATGAGAAAAATGGTATTACACCTACGACTATACACAAAGATATAAGAGAAGTTATAGAGTCAACTATGGTTTTGGAAGAAAAACAGGAATATAATAGTTTAAAGGAAGCTGTAGAGGCCGATAATGAAAAAATAGATGAACTTATAAAGACCCATGAGAAACAGATGAGGACGGCAGCTAAAGAACTGAGGTTTGAAGAAGCTGCAAAATTGAGGGATATAATAACAAAGCTGAAAAAGCAGAAAAATAAAAAGCTTGTATAAATATAATCGAAATACCTAAGGAGTTAAACCAATGAAAGATAGCATAGTGATAAAAGGTGCTAAAGTACACAATTTGAAGAATGTGAGCTTAACTATACCTAGAGATAAATTGATAGTTTTTACCGGACTTTCAGGATCGGGAAAATCCTCATTAGCTTTTGATACTTTATATGCGGAAGGGCAGAGGAGATATGTAGAGTCATTGTCTGCTTATGCCAGGCAGTTTTTGGGCCAGATGGATAAACCTGATGTAGAATACATTGAAGGTCTATCCCCTGCAATATCCATAGATCAGAAGACAACCAGCAGGAATCCACGTTCTACTGTAGGGACTGTTACTGAGATATATGACTATCTGAGACTTCTATATGCACGTATAGGTGTACCACATTGCCCTAAATGCGGTAGAGAGATATCACAGCAGACGGTGGATCAGATGGTAGATAGAATTTTGGGCATGCCTGAAAAAACCAGAATACAGGTACTTTCTCCCATAATTAAAGGGAGAAAGGGAGAACATGTGAAAGTATTGGACAATATAGTCAAAAACGGATTTATAAGAGCAAGAATTGACGGTGATGTAGTTGATTTGGAAGATGAAGAGGTAAAACTTGAGAAGAATAAAAAGCATACCATTGAGGTGGTCATAGACAGGTTAATAATCAAAAATGACATAAGAAGCAGATTAGCAGGTTCTATTGAAACTGCTCTTAAATTGTCAGAAGGTGTAGTTATAATAAATGTTTTAGGTGGAGAGGATGTGCTTTTTAGTGAAAAGTTTGCATGTCCTGACTGTGGTATAAGTATAGGAGAAATCACTCCTAGAACTTTTTCTTTCAATTCACCTTTTGGAAAATGTGATACCTGTGACGGACTTGGAACTCTTCTTGAAATAGACGAAAATTTGGTCATACCTGACAAAAAAAAGAGTATACTTGGGGGGGCTGTAATGCCCTGGGGAGAAGGAAGCTTAAAAGAGGATTCCTGGACTTTCAGTATATTGAAGGCCCTTTCCAACAAGTATAAATTTAAATTGGACACTCCAATAGAAAAACTCAGCCCGAAAGTTTTAGATATACTCCTGTACGGACTCAGGGGAGAAAAGGTAAGAGTAAGATATAAAAAGGATAATAGGATAATGGAATTCAATCATTCTTTTGAAGGAGTGGTGAATAACTTAAAGAGAAGATACATGGAGACAAATTCCGACTATATAAAAAGGGAAATAGAAAATTACATGAGTGATAACCCATGCCCAACATGTAAGGGAGCTAGATTGAATCCAGCTGCACTGTCTGTTACAGTGGGTGGAAAAAATATATTTGAGCTCTCTAGTATGTCCATAAAAGACGAACTGAAATTTTTCAAGGAAATAGAGCTGTCGGAAAAGGATAGGCTAATAAGTGATCAGGTACTTAAGGAAATAAACAGCAGACTTCAGTTTTTAATAGACGTGGGATTGGATTATCTGACCCTTTCGAGAACAGCTGGAACACTGTCCGGAGGAGAAGCACAGAGGATAAGACTTGCCACTCAGATAGGTTCCGGGCTGGTAGGTGTACTCTACATATTGGATGAACCAAGCATAGGACTTCACCAGAGGGATAATGATAGGCTTATTGCTACATTGAAGCATCTGAGAGATGTAGGGAATACTCTTATAGTTGTGGAACATGATGAAGATACCATGAAGCAGGCAGATTTTATAGTTGACATAGGACCTGGAGCAGGAGAGCATGGTGGGGAAGTAGTGGCAGCGGGGCCTATTTCAGATATCATGAATTGTGAAAGATCTATAACGGGGCAGTACTTGACGGGCAAGAAGAAAATAGAAGTTCCCAAACAGAGGAGAAAAGGCAGCGGCAAGTTTATAAAAGTAATAGGGGCCAGGCAGAATAATTTGAAAAATATAGATGTGGATTTCCCGCTGGGAATATTTAATTGCGTTACTGGAGTATCCGGATCGGGAAAAAGTACTTTGGTGAATGAAATATTATATAAGGCCCTGCATAAGAAATTGAACAATTCGAAAGATAATCCGGGAGCTTATGACAGCATTCTCGGTGTAGAGAATATAGATAAGATCATAAATATAGATCAAAGTCCCATAGGAAGAACCCCCAGATCAAATCCTGCCACCTATACAGGAGTATTTGATATAATAAGAGAAGTGTTTTCAAATACGGCGGAAGCTAAAATGAGGGGATATAAACCGGGACGGTTTAGTTTTAATGTAAAAGGCGGCAGGTGCGAAGCCTGCAGCGGTGATGGGATAATAAAAATAGAGATGCAGTTTTTGTCAGATGTATATGTACCCTGTGAAGTATGTAAGGGAAAAAGGTATAATAGGGAAACTCTCCAGGTAAAATATAAAAATAGGAATATTGATGATGTACTAAATATGACGGTGGAAGAGGCCCTGGAGTTTTTTGAGAATATACCTAGAATAAAAAATAAATTACAGACATTGGCAGACGTAGGACTTGGATACATTAAATTAGGGCAGCCTTCTACACAATTGTCTGGAGGAGAAGCTCAGAGGATTAAATTAGCTTATGAATTGTCCAAGAGAAGTACTGGAAAAACACTGTATATACTGGATGAGCCTACTACGGGGCTTCATATAGATGATGTGAGTAAACTTATAAATATACTCCAGAGAATTGTAAATGTAGGTAATACGGTGGTAGTTATAGAACACAATCTAGAAGTTATAAAGTGTGCAGATTATATCATTGATCTTGGACCTGAAGGCGGAGAAAAAGGCGGCACCGTTATTTGTACTGGCACTCCAGAACAAATAGCTAAAAATAAAAGCTCCTATACGGGACAATATTTAAAAGAAATGTTATAATTTATATAAAGGCTAGCATAGGCACACTTATAATGCTAGTCTTTCTATGTGTTAAGGAGGATACTTTTAAATGGATCTGAGTAAATTGAGTATGATTTTTAAAATTGTAATCATAGGTATAGTTTATATTATAATATTTTGGGCGCTCAGGATAATGTATAAGGATATAAAAGTGGGAAGTAGAAGAGCGAGAAGAATAAATAGAAAATCCTTTGGACTTGAAGTGATAAACCCGGGTAATAATTCCAATCTCAGGAAGGGAGCTGTGATTCCGGTTAGAAGAGAAATAACCGTAGGAAGAAAAAATGATAATCAGCTTATATTAGAAGATCCTTATGCATCAGGGCATCATGCCAGAATTTATATAAAAAATGGAAAGGACTGCATATTGGAGGATTTGGAAAGCACTAACGGAACTCTTTTAAACGGGAAAAAACTAAGGGGAAAGCACTATCTGAATTCCGGAGATGAAATAAGAATAGGTAATACGTCTTTTAAGGTCATAGGGTAGTTTTAATTTGAATATTATAAAATTGCTGTAAATAGATGGGTGGTGAGAGTATTGGACTCTATTAAGGACGAAAAAAAATTATTGAAATATACATACTTTTTATGCTTCATATGCTTTTTTAATCTGGCAATAATAAAGCAGCCTTTTGATAAAGGAGCCATGGTAATGGCACTGGTAATCTGCCTGCTTATAGGATATTCATATTTTGTAATAAGAAAATTTTTTTCCGATGGAGATAAATATATATTTATTTTTTCCAGTATACTGTCTGTTATAGGTATGGTGATGTTGTATAGATTGAATATGGCAGTTGCAATCAAACAGATAGTCTGGTTTGCAGTGGGGGTTACAGGATTTATACTTATTGTGGTCTTAATGCCGGATACAAGTAGGTTCAGCAAGTATAAATATATCTATCTGGTGTTCACGCTGATATTTATGGGAATGGGTACTTTTGTCGGCATTGAGTTAAATGGTTCTAAGAACTGGGTGGATATAGCTGGCTTTCAGTTTCAACCCTCGGAATTTGGAAAGTTATTTTTAGTTGCGTATTTAGCTGCAGACCTAAAGGATTATAAGAATTTCAAAAGCCTTATAATACCTGCACTGGTTGTAATGATGTCCCTTGGGTTCATGGTGATTCAGAGAGATCTTGGATCTGCCCTCATATTTTTTGGAATAGCTATAACCATGCTCTATATAGCAACTTCAAAATTTAAATATGTTATAGTTTGCTTTTTATTATCTGCTGCAGGGGCCCTGATGAGTTATAAACTGTTTGATCATGTTAGAACAAGAGTTATGATATGGAAAAACCCCTGGCCATATGCAAATGATCAAAGCTATCAAATTGTCCAATCCATGTTTTCTATAGCATCTGGAGGACTTACTGGAACAGGGTTGGGATTGGGACACCCCGAATATGTGCCCATAAATACTACGGATTTTATATTTGCAGTACTTTGTGAGGAATTGGGGATATTGATGGGATTTGCCATAATAATATTGTATTTTTTGTTGTTTTATAGATGTATGAGAGCTGCCGTGTATGGAAACGATGAATTTTCAAGGCTTTTGGCTGTGGGGTACAGCGCCATGATAGCATCACAAGTACTGGTTATAGTCGGAGGTGTTATGAATGCCATTCCCCTTACGGGTATAACTCTGCCTCTTGTAAGCAGGGGCGGAAGCTCCATGTTAATAACGTTTTTTTCTTTAGGCATAATTCAAAAAATATCAGAGGAAGGTAGGTAGAAGGATGAATGACATATTGAATAATATAAAAAAGGTAATGATGGTTTTTTTAATATGCTTTATAGCTCTTATCTCCTACATGACCTATTTTGAAATGTTAACAGGCCCGAAAATATTGAACAGTACCTACAATAGGAGGCTTTGGATAAAGAGAAATGAAGTGCTCAGGGGAACCATATATGATAGAAATGGCAATGCCCTCACTAAAAGTCAACCTATAAATGCAGAAACTCAAAAGAGAGAGTATACCGGAGGAGCTATATTTGCCCATGTGCTTGGGTATGTAGATATTAAATATGGGATTACAGGTCTTGAGAGAAAGTACGATGAGGAACTTATGTCCTCAAATATTCAGGACAGTATAAAGAGCTTCATATTAAACAAAGGAAAGGCTCAAAAAAAGATCGGCTATAGTTTGAAGACAACTTTAGATCTAAACACCCAGCAGGCGGCTTATAATCTTTTAGGTAGTAATAAGGGTGCTGTTGTGGCTTTGAATCCCAAGACTGGAGAAGTAATAGCCATGGTCTCAAGACCTTCTTTTGATCCAAATAACCTGCAAAATACCTGGAAACAATTGAACCAAGACAGTAATAAACCGCTTTTGAACAGAGCTACAGCAGGTTTGTATCCTCCTGGTTCCACTTTTAAGACCGTGACTGCCATAAGTGCCCTGGAAAATATACCTGGTGTTCAGAATAAGTACATCCAAGATACCGGGAGCCTCCCTCTGGGAGGAGGTTATTCACTGAATAATTTTGAAGGAGAAGTTTTGGGAAGCATAAATTTCAAAGATGCGTATACACATTCCAGCAACGTATATTTTGGAACTCTGGGGCTTGAATTGGGAAATGACAAATTAAAGCAGACTGCAGAGAAATTATTTTTCAACAAAGAAATCCCAACAGATGGCATACCAGTGGAACCCAGCAAGTTTCCATCTCTTAAGTCCTATGAAAAAGGAAGCATAGCCCAAAGTGCCATAGGACAGAGCAGTGACCTGGCGAGTCCGCTTCAGATGGCAGTGGTTACAAGCACTATAGCCAACAGAGGAATTCTTATGAAGCCTCATTTGGTAAGTGATGTACTTACAAATACGGGCCAAGAGGTAAAAAGTATACAGCCGGAACAGGTAGGACAGTTGATATCCACCAGCACAGCAGATGTCATGCGAGATCTTATGAGATCTGTAGTGGAATCGGGAACAGGAGTTAATGCTTCCATAGCGGGAATGGACGTAGCTGGAAAGACTGGAACAGCAGACAATGAATCTATGGGAAAATATTCACCACCTCACTCCTGGTTCATAGGTTTTGCACCTTATGAAGATCCAAAAGTAGCTGTGGCGGTGATTGTAGAAAATGGAGGACAGGGAGGAAAATTGGCTGCTTCTATAGCGGCGGAAGTTATGAGGACAGCACTTAGAAAATAACTGTAAATTGTGTATTGTCGATTATATATTTCCAATTGTATAAATTTCCCGGGAAATTTTGATGTAAAATACGAAGTTACTCTGAATTTAATGCTATAATATAGTCAATAAAGGGGTTATTGAAATTAAAAGCATGAAAGTTGTCTAATATTATGACAGTTAATGAGGAGAAAATATGAAGGGGAAAACTCATATAGGCATGGGGCTAATCACCTATTTATCAATTTACAACATACTTCCCGGCAAATTTAATTTTATGGGACTTTTATTGGTGGCATTTGCATCTATATTGCCGGATGTAGATCACCCTAAAAGCATAGTAAATAAATATATTCTTCCTTTTAAAAACAAATTTACCAAAGTTATTTTTTATGGCTGTATTGGAATAACTTTTATCTGGTATGATTATTTATATACTGATGCCCCAATAATGAAGGCTATTGGAATATCTTTCATTATAATAGCAGTATCCTCTCATAGAAATGGATTAACTCACAGTTTTACAGGTATGATAATGTTTTCTTTTATTGTAGGATATCTAGGTAATATGTACAATATCCATTATTTGGTTTATTATTTTATGGTAGGTTACGGCATGCATTTGTTATGTGATATGTTTACAAATAGGGGAGTACCGCTTTTTTATCCTGTTGAAAATAAGAAATTTAAATTTCCTCTCACTTATAGAACTAATTCTAAAGTTGGTTCTGCTATAGAGGAATTGTTGATGATATGTGGAATTTTATTTACAATATATAGACTTCCAGTTATATTTTACAAATAGTTTTAGGAGTGATTAAGTGTTTGATTTTCAATATCAGCTAAAAGTATTGCCAGATAAACCTGGAGTATATTTGATGAAAAATTCTCTGGGAGAAATTATATATGTGGGAAAAGCAAAAATTTTAAAAAATAGAGTGAGACAATATTTTCAGAGTTCAAAAAATCATTCAGAAAAAGTGAAAGCCATGGTCAGACATATTTCTGAATTTGAATATATTGTAACTGATTCAGAAATGGAAGCCCTTATTTTAGAATGCAATTTGATTAAAAAATACAGACCACACTATAATATACTATTGAAAGATGATAAGAGATATCCATTTTTAAAGATAACTGTAAATGAAGATTTTCCTAGAATAATATATGCGAGAACTGTGGCTAGAGATGGTGCAAAATATTTTGGACCTTATGTAAGCTCTTCTTCTGTATATGAGACTATGGAGATCATAAAAAAAATATTTCCTATAAGGACCTGCAGGTTTTCCATAAAGGAAGATGGAAAAAAAATAAGACCCTGTCTGAATTATTATATAGGGATCTGCAAAGCTCCCTGCGGAGGATACATTAGTAGGGAAAAATATAGGGATATAGTGAATGAGGTAATAGATTTTTTATCCGGGAAAAATAAGGATATAGTCAGAGAACTGAAAGAAAATATGAATTCCGCTTCGGAAAATCTTGAATTTGAAAAAGCAGCGGAGTTGAGAGATAAGATATTTGCAGTGGAAAAAGTTATTGAAAAGCAGAAAATAACTACAGTGGGTTTTGAAAATGAGGACTTTATAAATATGTACTCTGATGGAAAAGACAGCTGTCTGCAAGTGTTCTTTTTGAGATCTGGGAAAATAATTGGCAGAGAACATTTTATTGTGGAAAATACAGTGGATTTACCTAAGAGCGAAGTAATAGCCAATTTTATAAAGGAGTTTTATGGAGGCACTGCTTATATAGGTAAGACCATATATGTACCTGAAGTGGATGATATTGAACTGCTGGAGGATTGGCTCAGTATGAAGAAAAGTTCTAAAGTGTATATTAGAATTCCACTTAGAGGTGACAAAAAGGCAATTTTGGACTTGGTTCAAAAAAATGCTGAAACTATGCTAAAAAATTTTAAATTAAAGTTTATTCAGGATAAAAAATTATATGATACATCACTTGAAGAACTTTCTGAAATACTTAAACTTGACGATATTCCCCATAGAATAGAGGCCTATGATATATCAAACATTCAAGGAGTGGATTCTGTAGGTTCTATGGTGGTGTTTGAGAATGGAAGACCTAAGAATAGCGATTATAGGAGATTTAGGATAAACACTGTAGTAGGGGCAAATGACTATGACAGCATGAGAGAGATAATTAAAAGAAGATTTCAGCACGGTCTGGATGAAATAGAGAAAATAAAGGAGAAAAATCTTGAATTGAGTGCTGGAAAGTTTTGTATTTTTCCAGATCTGATCCTTATGGATGGAGGAAAAGGGCAGGTAAATGTGGCACTTCAAATATTGAAAGAACTTGGAATAGATATACCGGTATGTGGAATGGTGAAAGATGACCGGCATAGGACAAGAGGGATTATATATAACAATGAAGAATTGGCCATAGGCTATAGTCCTAATGTGAATAAGCTTGTTACAAGAATACAAGATGAAGTTCACAGGTTTGCCATATCTTATCACAGAAGTCTTAGAAATAAAAGAGTGTTTCATTCAGTACTTGAAGATATACCTAATGTAGGAGCGGTCAGAAGAAAAGCATTGTTGAAGAAATTTGGAAGCATAGATAATATAAAAAAGGCAAATCTAGAGGAACTGCTGGCTGTACCTTCTATAGACAGACGAACGGCGGAAAATATCATTTTTTATTTCAAAAATGGCAGTAAAAATTAATAGGCTTGAATTTAATGGGTAAAATGTAATATATAAGAATGTACAGTCTTGATTAAGTAGTATACATACATTATACTAAACATAATACTTAATTTTAATTTTCAAGGAGAATACTTACAATGAATAAGTTTAAAAATTTTGCTATAAATTTGAAAGAAATATTGAATGAAGAGGATATAAGAATAGATGAACCTATGAAATATCATACTTCTTTTAAGGTGGGAGGACCTGCAGATATACTTATTACTCCAAGAAATTTTCAACAGGTGATAGATGTAATAAAATTTTGTAAGAAGAATAATGTACCTTTTTATATAATGGGAAATGGTTCCAACTTACTTGTAAAAGATGGCGGAATAAGGGGTATAATAATTAAGCTTATAAAATTAAATCATATTATAGTTGAGGGAAATAAAATTATTTCAGAAAGCGGAGCATCTTTGAAAGAGATT
Organism: Clostridium sp. MT-14; assembly: GCF_042436595.1. NCBI lineage: Bacteria > Bacillati > Bacillota > Clostridia > Eubacteriales > Clostridiaceae > Clostridium > Clostridium sp. MT-14. Next base: position 349,579 of record NZ_JBHMIY010000001.1, on the reverse strand, counting down.
TCAGCTGCTGCCTTAAATAGCAGTTTAACGGGAATTGAATTTGCCTGTGGAATCCCTGGCAGTGTGGGAGGGGCAGTTACCATGAATGCAGGTGCATATAATGGAGAAATCTCCCATATAATAGAGAGCGCAAAGGTTATAGACAATTTTGGCGAAGTGAGGGTGCTTGATAGAGATGAGCTGAAATTGGGATATAGAATGAGTTCTATATTGATGTATGGATATACTGTTTTAGAAGTGACTTTTAATTTAAAAAATGGAGAATATGAAAAGATAAAAAATCGTATAGATGATTTAAATAGAAGAAGAAGTCAAAAGCAGCCCTTGGAATATGCTTCAGCAGGAAGTACTTTTAAGAGACCGGAAGGCCATTTTGCCGCTAAATTAATAGAGGACAGCGGGTTAAAGGGGGAAAATGTGGGAGATGCCCAGGTTTCCGAAAAACACTCGGGATTTATAATAAACAGGGGAAATGCTACTGCCAGTGATATTTTAAATTTGATAAAGATTGTGCAGCATAGGGTGAAGGAAAAGTTCAATGTGGATCTTTATACTGAAGTTAGGATTATAGGAGAAGATTAAAATATAAAAATTTTCCCTAAGGTTCAAAGTATAGATATTAAATATCAGTTTAAGTGGAGAATTAGTGCTAATACTGCATTTGATTCTCCACTTTAAACTATATTTATTCTTCTAATTCATTGTGCTATAATTAAAAAAAGTAAATTTGCATAAGTTGATTTTAAAAATTTTATATAAATGCTAAATATTTGTTGGTGGAGGAATGTGGCCATGAGATTTGTTATAGTGACAGGATTATCAGGAGCCGGGAAAACTCAGGCTATAAGAAGTTTGGAAGATTTGGGTTTTTTTTGTGTAGATAATCTTCCTCCTACCCTTATACCTAAATTTGCAGAGGCCTGTTATCAAACTGATGGTAAAATAGATAAAATAGCTTTAGTAATAGATATAAGAGGAGGGCAGTTTTTTGATGATATATTTGAAAGCTTAAATTATATAAAAGAGGAAGGATATAAATATGAAATATTGTTTTTGGATGCTTCAAATGAGGTATTAGTTAAAAGATTTAAAGAATCTAGAAGAAAACATCCATTGTCTCCTGATGGGAGAATTTTAAATGGAATACTTATGGAGAGAAATAGACTTAAAGATATAAAAGACAGAGCAGATAATATAATAGATACTTCAAAACTTGCAACCAGAGAGTTGAGGGAGAAAATAACAAAGATATACTCAGAAGAGGGTCAAATAGAAACTCAGCTGATGATAACTGTACTTTCATTTGGTTTTAAATACGGCATACCAGTTGATTCGGATTTGGTATTTGACGTAAGATTTTTGCCAAATCCATTCTATATACCAGCTCTTAAAAGATATTCTGGAAAAGATAAACCTGTAATAGAGTATATAATGGATTTCAAAGAAACTATAGAATTTATAGATAAGCTGGAAGACATGTTGGAGTTCCTAATTCCAAATTATTTGAAGGAGGGTAAGAGACAGCTTATTGTATCCATAGGATGCACTGGAGGGAGGCATAGATCTGTAACTATTGCCAATGCTATTTACAGTAGATTAAAAGCTAATGGGCATAAAGTTAATATAGACCACAGGGATATTGAAGAAGACGTGAATGATAAAGGTGGTAAAAAGCTATGAGGATTGTAGATTGGCTCAGACCTGGTATAAAAGTTAAAAGGTGGGTTATGCTTGGAGCCATGGGAGTATTATTTATAATATTTGGAGTGATAGAATTTGTAAACAGGAGGTTTTATAGCTTTTATTATATTTCTTTTTATATATTTTTAGTTATATCAGGGATATTTGTAGTATATATTTCTATAACCCAGGGAATGCGTTCTATAATAGCACTGATAAATAAAGGATATTTAAGCGTATCCTTGGATTCAAAAAAATTAGAAAATCTCATATATGAAAAGCGTCTTCTAGTAAAAGGGCCTAAGATTGTGGCTATAGGCGGAGGTACAGGGCTTTCTACCATGCTCCGGGGACTTAAGTATTACACCTCAAATATAACTGCTATAGTGACTGTAGCAGATGACGGTGGCGGTTCTGGTGACTTAAGAGAAGATTTGGGAATGCTTCCACCGGGAGATATAAGAAACTGTATACTCTCTCTTGCAGATACTGAGCCTCTTATGGAAGACTTACTTCAATACAGGTTTAAAGATGGAAGACTTAAAAATCAGAGCTTTGGAAACCTCTTCTTAGCTGCTATGGATGGAATATCCGCAAATTTTGAGGAAGCTGTTCATAAGATGAGTTCTGTTCTTGCAGTAACTGGAAAGGTGATGCCCGTAACTCTGGATAATTTGGTTTTAAAAGCCAAATTGAAAAATGGTTCTGTTGTGGAGGGAGAATCCAATATTCCAAGAGAGGCTGTTGAGCAGAACAGCAGTATAGATAGGATATTCATAGAGCCTGAAAATGCCAGGGCTTTAAGAGAAGCAGTGGATGCCATATTGGATGCAGATGCTGTAATATTAGGGCCGGGCAGCCTTTATACCAGTGTGATTCCCAATCTTTTGGTAAAGGATATAGCCAATGCCGTACGAAATACCAGCGCCATAAGGCTTTATGTGTCAAATATAATGACCCAGCCCGGTGAAACAGATGGGTTTTCTGTAGAAGATCATATAAGGACTATTTTTAATCATATAGGCAGCGGTATAATTGATTATGTGATCGTCAATGTAGGAAAAATAAACAGAGAATTGGAAGGAAAATATAAGGAGGAGGAATCTCATCTAGTTAAAATAAATGAGGATGCCGTGGATTCCCTGGGAGTGAAGGTCATAGAGGGTGATTTTATAAGTGCTAAAAATGGACTGATAAGACATAATTCTGAAAAATTAGCTTCTATATTGATAGAAACCATTATGGACAAAAAACTTCTATATGATAGGAAAAAGATAATAGAGTATTTTTATTTGTCGGAGAGGTTAAAGGAAATAAAGAGATAAGTAGGAGATTGGATATGTCGTTTTCATTGAGAGTAAAAAATGAAATTTGCAGATATACGAATATGGGTAGAGAAGAGGCTGCAGCGGAACTGTCTGCAATAATGAAGGTGAGTGGAACTTTACTTTTAGGAGGCATAAGGAAATTTAGTTTTAAGATAATTACAGAAAATGCACCAACTGCTAGATTTCTTTTTAAGTTATTAAAAAATAAGTTTGATATGCACTCAAAGATATTGGTAAAAAAAAGTAATTCTCTGAAAAAAAACAATGTATATGAGATAATTATAACTGAAGGAGAGAATGTTAGAACACTGCTTAAGGAAGTGGGAATTTTAAAAGAGGAAGAAGATGTATTTTCTTTAGATTATAGTATCCCCCAAAACATGGTGAGAACTGATTTACTGAAGAGAGCATATATAAGAGGAGCATTCCTGGGAGGAGGGAGTATCAGCAATCCTGAAAAGACTTATCATTTAGAATTTGTAACCCATAATGAGATATACGCAGGTGATTTAAGCCATCTTGTAAATGAATATGGATTGAACTCCAAGATAATACAGAGGAAGAACAGTTTTATAGTATATATCAAAGAGGGAGAACAGATAGCGGATCTTTTAAGTATAATAGGGGCATATTCTGCACTTTTGAAACTGGAAAATATAAGAATAATGAAGGAAATGAGAAATAATGTAAATAGATTGGTGAATTGTGAAACTGCGAATTTAAGCAAGACTGTGAATGCATCGGTAAGACAGACAGAAAGCATAAAGCTTATACAAAAGAAAATAGGTCTAAATAGGCTCCCTAAGAATTTAAGAGAGATCGCCGAACTCAGATTAAATTATCCGGGCGAATCTTTAAAGGAATTAGGTGAAATGCTGGAACCTAAAGTGGGCAAATCTGGAGTAAACCACAGGTTGAGGAGAATTGAAAAGATAGCAGAGGAGCTTAGAAAAGAAAGGTAGGAACAGAGTATATGTCTAAGCATGAAGATATAATCAAGTATATACTTTCACTGGAAGCTGGCACCAAAATTTCAGTTAGAAGTATAGCAAGTGAATTAGGTGTTAGTGATGGAACGGCATATAGAGCTATAAAAGATTCTGATACTCTGGGGATAGTTACCACCATTCCAAGGGTTGGAACTGTCAGAATAGAAAAAGTTGAGAAAAAAAATATAGAGGCTTTAACTTATGGTGAGGTTATAAATGTAGTGGACGGAAGTTTGCTGGGGGGAAAAAATGGAATACATAAAATACTCCATAGTTTTATAATAGGGGCAATGACTATAGAAGCCATGAAACAATATATAAGAAAGGACTGCCTTGTTATAATAGGGAATAGAGAAGATGCACAAAAGCTTGCACTTTTAAATAATGCAGGTGTCCTTATAACAGGTGGCTTTGGATGCACTAATGAAATAAAAAAACTGGCAAATGAGAAATGCCTCCCCATAATATCCAGCAGCTATGATACTTTTACTGTAGCTAGTATGATAAATAGGGCTATTTCTGAAAATATGATAAAAAAAGATATAGTTCTTGTAGAAGATATAATGCAGGATGAGCCCTGCTATTTGGAAGTTACAGATACAATTAAAAAATGGAAAAATATAATGCAGGAGGTTAAACATGAGAGATATCCTATAGTAGATAGTGAAAAAAAGATAGTTGGAATTGTATCTCTAAAGGATTTATCAAATCACTATGTGGATGATGAACCAGTAAGCAAAGTAATGCACAGAGATCCTATTACAGTGACGCCTCAAACTACAGTAGCTTATGCAGCTCATATAATGGGCTGGGAGGGCATAGAGCTGTTTCCTGTAGTAAAAGGTAAAAGATTGGTAGGTGTTATAACCAGGAGAGACGTGATAAAAGCACTTCAATATATGGCAAGACAGCCTCAGGCTGGAGAAACTCTTGAGGATTCCATATTAAAGAAATTTGAGTTTAATATTGAAGATAATGTAGCACATTTTATGGGTAAGATAACGCCTGAAATGCTGGATCCTATTGGTACTGCTTCATGGAGTTCACTGAATATGCTTCTATCCACTATGGCAATCATGATTTTGAGGCAGAAAAATAATGCAAATATTTTAGTGGACAGTATAAATACATATTTCATGAAGCCTGTGCAAATTGACAGTGAAATTGAAATATATGTAAATGCAATAGATGAAGGCATAAACTACTGTAAAGTGGAAGTTGACATGTTTGATGGAAAAAAGGATATAGTTGGTAAATGTATTTTATCTGCAAGAATGATAAGGAGGTGATAAGCTGTGTTTGTTCATGTGGTCTTTTTTAAATTGAAAGAGAGAAATGCGGAAAACATGGAAAAAGTAAAAAATATATTAATGCGTGTAGACGGTAAGGTGCCTACATTGAATACCATAAAGGTTGGCACGGATGTAGTGGGATCTGATAGATCCTATGATGTGGCCCTTATTGCTACTTTTGATTCCAGAGAAGATATGGATGCCTATCAGGTTCATCCAGTGCATCTAAATGAAGTGAAGGCCAATTTGAAGTCATTGGTCAGTTCTTCGGTATCTGTAGATTTTAATAGTTAATAGTTGGTGGACATGAGATTAAACTTGTATCAGATTCAATTTCATGATGCTCCTTCAAACAAGGGGGTAATTGATTATGGAGAAAAAATGTAAATGGGTGAGTTTACACCAGCATACGGAGTATTCCCTTTTGGATTCTTCGGCTAAAATTCCGGAACTTATAGCAAGGGCCAAGGAATTGGGAATGAATAGCATGGCTATAACGGATCATGGGGTTATGTACGGATGTGTGGATTTTTATAAAGAAGCCAAAGCACAGGGAATTAAACCTATAATAGGCTGTGAGATATATGTTTCCCAGGGAGATATGCATATAAAACAAAATAACGGAAGAAATGAAAACTATCACCTTGTACTTCTTGTTAAAAATAAAGAGGGGTATGGAAACCTGATGAAGATAGTTTCAACTGCTTCCATTGAAGGATTTTATTATAAGCCCAGGGTGGATCATGCCTACCTGAGATCTCACAGCAGTGGGCTTATAGCTTTAAGTGCCTGTATGAGCGGTGAGATACAATCTAATATATTAAAAAATGATCTTGAAACAGCCAGAAATGCAGCACTTTTTTACAGGGATACTTTTAAGGATGGCTTCTACCTTGAACTTCAGTATCATGGAATAGAACAGCAGCTTAAAATAAATGAACAGCTTATAGCTATGTCTAAAGAACTTCATATACCTTTGGTTGTCACCAATGATGTCCACTACATAAGAAAAGAAGATTATACAGCTCATGATATTTTACTCTGCATACAGACTGGAAAAACCGTAGAGGAAGAAGATAGAATGAGGTATCCCTCTGATGAATTCTACTTGAAGTCACCGGAGGAAATGTGCAGTATGTTTTCAAATGTACCGGAAGCACTGGAAAACACGGTTAAGATAGCGGAAGAATGTAATTTTGACTATGAATTTCATGAATCTAAACTCCCCAAATTTCCTCTTCCAGAAGGAACAGATGCCTATGAGTATCTGAAAGAACTGTGTTATAGGGGACTTGAACAGAGATACGAAAATATAACTGAAAAATTAAAAGACAGACTTGAATATGAACTTGGTGTAATAAAGACCATGGGATATGTAGATTATTTTCTCATAGTCTGGGATTTTATAAGATTTGCAAGAGAAAACAAGATTATGACAGGACCGGGAAGGGGAAGCGGAGCAGGTTCCATAGTTGCCTATACCCTTGGCATTACAAAAATAGATCCCATAAAATACAATCTTATTTTTGAACGTTTTTTAAATCCTGAAAGAATTTCCATGCCTGATATTGACAGCGATTTTTGTTATGAAAGACGGGGAGAGGTTATAGATTATGTGGTCGGAAAATACGGAAAAGACAGCGTGTCCCAGATTGTAACCTTTGGAACTATGGCAGCCAGGGCAGTTATAAGGGACGTGGGAAGGGCTATGAACTATTCCTATGCTGAAGTGGACAGAATAGCCAAGATGATCCCCACAGTTTTGAATATAACAATAGACAAAGCACTTGAGATGAACCCTGAATTCAAGGAAGCCTATGATGCTGAGCCAAGAACTAAGAAACTCATAGATGTGGCGAAAGCCCTTGAAGGACTTCCAAGACACACTTCCACCCATGCGGCAGGAGTTGTAATAGCATCTAAACCACTTGTGAATTATGTGCCCCTTCAAAAAAATGAAGACAATATAGTAACCCAGTTTACCATGAATACTTTGGAGGAGCTTGGGCTTTTAAAGATGGATTTTCTGGGACTTCGTACTTTAACCGTTCTAAGAGATGCGGTGGATATGGTGAAACAGGATAAGGGTGAAGAAATTGATCTGGATAGCATAGATTATGATGATCAGTCCGTATATAACATGATAGGCCAGGGAAAGACCACAGGGGTGTTTCAGTTGGAGTCTCCTGGAATGACCTCCTTCATGAAGGAATTAAAACCTGATTCACTGGAGGATATCATAGCAGGAATAAGCCTGTATAGACCAGGACCAATGGCAGAAATTCCAAAATATATTAAAAATAAGAATAATCCAGATAAAATCGAATATATAACTCCACAGCTTGAACACATACTCTCTGTTACTTATGGATGTATGGTGTATCAGGAACAGGTAATGCAGATCGTAAGAGATCTGGCAGGCTATTCCATGGGCAGAAGCGACCTTGTAAGGCGAGCTATGTCTAAAAAGAAGCACCACGTTATGGAGGAGGAAAGGCATAATTTTGTATATGGAATAGTGGATGAGGATGGAAAAATACAGGTACCAGGATGTATAAGAAATGGTGTATCTGAAAGTATTGCCAATAAGATATACGATTCCATGATTGATTTTGCCTCCTATGCTTTTAATAAGTCACATGCAGCGGCTTATGCAGTGGTAGCATTTCAAACTGCTTATCTGATGCATTATTATCCTGTTGAGTTTATAGCAGCTATGTTAAACAGTGTAAAAGGGGACAGTGAAAAGGTTGCCTATTATATAAGATTTGCAAAAAGTGAAAAAATAAAAATACTTCCGCCAAGCATCAATGAGAGCTGTGCTAAATTTACAGTAGAAGATGGGAAAATTAGGTTTGGTCTGTCTGCTGTAAAGAATGTAGGCGAAAACATAATAGACAGCATAGTCAAATCCAGGAACCAGCATGGAAAATTTAAGGATTTAGCTGATTTTTGCAATAACATAGATATGAATTCAATAAATAAAAGAGTTGTAGAGAGCCTTATAAAAGCAGGAGCTTTTGACTGCTTCAATGTGTATAGATCTCAGCTGGTGGCAGTGCATGAAAAAGTGATTGACAGTGTAGTAAACTCCAGGAAAAGAAATATAAAGGGACAAGTAAGTCTGTTTTCGCAAATTGAAGATGACAGTGTAAAAATACAATATCCTAAAATAGGAGAATTCACAAAAAAGGATATGCTTGCGTTAGAGAAAGAGATGACCGGATTATATCTTTCAGGACATCCTCTTGAAGAGTACGTTAAAACTCTAAAACTTCAAACAGATACTAAAATATCTGACATAGTAAATGTAAAAACACTGGAAGAAGGTTTTGTGGAGGAAAGCAAGGTAAAAGACGGTGATAGAGTCACAGTTGGAGGAGTACTTTCAGAAGTGTCCAAGAAAATAACCAGAAACAATGACATGATGGCTTTTGCAAAAATAGAAGATCTCTATGGTATTGTGGAAATAATAATATTTCCAAAGGTATTTCAAAAATTCAAGAATTTAATTTATGATGATTCCATGATTATAGTAAAGGGCAGGGTAAGCGTGAGAGAAGAAGAGGATCCTAAACTTCTCTGCGAAAATATAGAACCTCTGGTGAGAGTGGATATAGATAAGCTTTATATATTAATTAAAGATCAATTGGCCTTGAAAGAAACTGTAGATGAAATTAAAACTATATTTTCAAATTTCAGAGGAAATATGCCTGTATACTTATGTACTAAGAAAGAAAGAAAGAAGTTTAGACTTGATAGAGAACTTTGGGTAGAACCCAGTTCAGAACTTGTATCTATTTTGAAGAGAAGGTTCGGGGAAGAAAATCTAAAAATTATTTAAAAAACTAGTATATTTTTAGTACCATGTAAACAAAATAATATAGGGAAATTTCTTCCCGATTTTTAAGTATTGGTAGTTGTTGAAATTTTGTTTTTAGAGAATATGCTCTATAAATTAATGTAAAAATGTGGTGAAAAGACAATCATTATATGATATAATTAAGTCATGGTATAAAAACTTTGTTTATACTTTTAGCGGGACATAAAAAGTCCCTGCGGTCACAGGAGGTACTAATATGAAAACAATAGCTGTATTGACAAGCGGTGGAGATGCTCCAGGCATGAATGCTGCCATAAGAGCGGTAGTGAGAACGGCTTTAGATAAAAAGTTTACTGTGATGGGAATAGAAAGAGGATACAGTGGACTCATAAATGGTGAAATGATACCTATGGAAAGAAGAAGTGTGGCAGATATTATACAAAGAGGAGGAACTATATTAAAAACTGCCCGGAGTGAAGAATTTAAAACAGAAAATGGAAGAAAAAAAGCAGTGCAGATGCTGGGAAAATTTGGCATAGACAGCTTAGTGGTAATTGGCGGAGACGGATCATTCAGGGGAGCACAGGAATTATCCAGGATGTCTATAGCAACTGTTGGAATTCCTGGCACTATAGATAATGATCTGCCCTATACAGATTTTACTATAGGATTTGATACGGCGGTAAATACGGTATTGGACGCCATAAATAAATTGAGAGATACTTCTACTTCTCATGAGAGGGTAAGTGTAGTGGAGGTTATGGGAAGAAATTGTGGAGATATAGCACTTTATTCTGGCCTGGCAGGAGGAGCCGAAAATATAATTTTACCTGAAAAGGGATATGATCAGGATAAATTGTGCAAAAATATACTAGAGGAAAAAATTAAGGGTAAATTGCACAATTTGATAGTTTTAGCAGAGGGTATTGGAGGAGCTGAAGCTCTTGCAAAAAAAATACAGGAGGTTACGGGTATAGAAGCCAGGGCCACAAAGCTTGGACATATTCAAAGGGGAGGAAGTCCCAGCTGTATGGACAGAATATTGGCTTCAAGATTTGGGTATAGGGCTGTAGAACTGCTGGAGGAGGGAAAGACTTCTAGAGTTGTTGGAATTAAAGGCGCAAAAATTATTGACCTGGATATAGATGAAGCTTTAAGTGTACCAAGATATTTTGATGATAAATTATATAAAATAGCAAATGCACTGGCTTGACGGAAGCTTCAAGTAAATCTTGTGTTGAGGAGGAGTTATATACTATGCAAAAAACTAAAATGATTTTTACCATTGGACCTGCAAGCGGCTCAGAGGAAGTTTTATCAAAGCTTATTGAAGCTGGCATGAATGTATCGAGACATAATTTTTCTCATGGAGATTACGCTGAGCATGAAGAGAGAATAAATGCTGTAAAGAGATTGAGGGAGAAGTATGATAAACCCATAGCGATTATGCTGGATACCAAGGGACCTGAAATAAGGACAGGAAATTTTAAGGAAGATAAAGCTGAGCTGGAGGAAAATGGAGAGTTTACTATTTACTGCAGGGAAAATGTTATTGGTGACAGTCATGGATGTTATGTAACTTATGACGGGCTGTGTGAAGATGTCAAAAAAGGCAATCATATATTAATTGATGATGGATTAATTGATCTGAAAGTTGAAACTGTTGAAGATAATAAAATACACTGTTTAGTTGAAAACAGCGGGACTATCAGCAATCACAAGGGGGTAAATATTCCGGGAATTTCCATATCTCTTCCAGCCATTACCAAAAAGGATGAAGAGGATTTAAAGTTTGGATGTAAAATGGGAATAGATATGATAGCGGCTTCTTTTATAAGGAAGGCCTCGGATGTGTTGACTATAAGAAAAGTGCTTGAAGCAAATGGAGGACAAGACATACAGATATTTTCTAAAATCGAAAGTCAGGAAGGCGTTGACAATATAGACGAGATAATAAAATTTTCTGATGGGATAATGGTTGCAAGGGGGGATATGGGAGTGGAAATCCCCATAGAAGAGGTCCCTTTAATTCAGAAGATAATAATAGAAAAGTGCAACAGAGTGGGGAAACCTGTTATAACCGCCACTCAAATGCTCGATTCCATGATAAGAAATCCAAGGCCTACAAGAGCAGAGGCGTCCGACATAGCCAATGCTATATTTGACGGGACAGATGCCATAATGTTAAGTGGGGAATCTGCCAATGGTAAATATCCTGTAGAGGCCGCACAGACCATGGCGAAGATAGCCCAAAGTGCAGAGAAAAAAATTGATTATGATGCCTTGCTGGAGAAAAAGAGAGAGGCCCATATACAAAATGTCCCCAATGCCATAAGTCTTGCAACTTGTACAACTGCTTCGGAATTAAAAGCTTCAGCTATAATAACTGCTACACAGAGCGGCCATACGGCCAGGATGGTTTCAAAGTACAGGCCTCAGTGTCATATTATAGCCGTAACTCCAAGTCATAGAGTGGCGAGAAGCCTGGCATTGAATTGGGGAGTATATCCCATGGTAACCAAAAAAGTTAACTCCACAGATGAACTCATAGAGAATTCAGTAGACATATCGCTGAAAAGTGATTATGTGCAGAAGGGTGATCTGGTAGTCATAGCCGCTGGAATACCCGTGAGTTATTCGGGAACTACAAATATGCTCAAGATCCACATAGTAGGAGATATATTGGTTCAGGGAAGAGGAGCTGGAATCAGACCCGGATATGGAAATGTAAAGATAGCAGCCAGTCCTAGAGAAGCAGATGAGGTTGTGGAAAGAGATGATATTTTAGTAGTCAAAAATTTAGATAGAGGATACATGAATGTGCTGGATAGAGTGTCGGGAGTTATAGCGGAAAAAGGTGGATTGACATCACACCTGGCCATTGAATGTATAGCCAGGGAAATACCGATTATATGCAGTGCAGGAGGAGCTACTGAAATACTCAAAACGGGTACATTCATAACTATGGATGTTATAAGAGGTATTGTATATAACGGCAGGGCCAACATAATGTAGAAAATATAACATATAAAAAGCTATTTGAATTGTAGAATATAGATAAAAAAAGCAGCTGATCAGCTGCTTTAAAATAAAATATATGAAATGGGCAATAAGAGTTTTATCCTCCGGCTGTCATTGCTGACATTTCAAACTTCTTCAAGATTAGAAATGACAGGCAATGCCATCCCTCTGGATAAATTTGATAAATATAAGTATATTCTTTAGGATTAATTTAATTATTTTTGAGAATCCTTTGAATCATCCGATAGATCTTTGCGGTAAGAAAAATTACAAGGTTCTCCATCACAATTCAATACTACTTCATCATCTTCACCCGCAAATACTGCATTTTTATCTATTGCATCTTCATGTACTTCTCCTTCATGTACGTTTTTCTTTGATTTTAAATCTTTCTTATCTTTCATAATAAATACCTCCAATTTATTAATTTTATGATAAATTTAACTATTGTGCCATATTATTTAATAATTACTATTTGTTAATTATTATTATAGCACACTAAAATAAATAGTCAATGCTTTTTTTTATTTATTTTTGTCTGAATTAGCCCTTCTGAGGTTTTTAAAAAAGATTTCTCTCATAAGTAAATGACTGTGAACATTAAAATCATTTGATGTTTTAAATTTTTTCTTCCTAAAAAATTGGAAATAATCATGAGTTTGATGTATAATAAATAAATATGTGGCTAGAATTGTATGATGGAAAGTAAGACAACTGATTCTATATTTTTTGCACCTTTAGGGGTGCAATTTTTTTGAATGTGTACAAAGTGTTTGATTTGATGACATAGATTTTTTCTGATGAAATAATGTATACTATATTTAGGTAACTAATTTTTTAGCAGGTGAAAATATGAATGATAAAATAGAGAAAAACCTAAAATACATATTGAAAATAGATGGTATGGGATATCAGGGAGAGGGAATCGGGAAAATAAATGGATTTACAGTTTTCGTACCTGGAGCCCTGCCGGGAGAAAAAGTAAACATAAAGGTGATAAAGGTAAACAAAAGTTTTGCCTTTGGGAAACTGTTTCATGTAATTGAGCCATCTTCAGAGAGAGTTAATCCGTCCTGTCCCATATACAAGAGATGTGGAGGCTGCCAGCTGCAGCACATGTCCTATAGGGCACAATTAAATTTCAAGAAAAATAGAGTAAAGGACTGCCTTGAGAGAATAGGGAAATTTCAGGTGGCTGAGACCATTTCAGAAAATGGCTTAAAATTATACGATACCATAGGCATGAAGAATCCCTATAGGTATAGGAATAAAGTACAGCTTCCAGTGGGCAGATTCAATTCCAAATTGAAAATTGGATTTTATGCCAACAGAAGCCATGACATAATAGATATGGACAGCTGTCTCATACAGAATGAATCTGCAGATGAAGCGGTGAAATTTATCAGAGAGTGGATTGAAAAATACAACATACCAGTTTATGATGAAAAAACCGGAAGGGGAATTGTAAGGCATATAATGATAAGAAAAGCTTTCACGACAGGTGAGATAATGGTGGTAATTGTAACTTCCGGTTCTAAACTTCCAGCAAAGGATGAATTCATAGAAATTTTAACTGGAAATATATCTCATATAGTGAGTATAATCCAAAACATAAATGACAAAAAAACCAATGTAGTATTGGGACAAAAATCTATAACTCTATGGGGAAAAGACAGTATAAGTGATTATATAGACAATTTCAAGTTCAACATATCTCCCCTATCCTTTTTTCAGGTGAATCCGCTGCAGACCCGGGTTCTCTACCACAAAGCACTGGAGTACGCAGGTCTCACGGGAAATGAAATTGTGTTTGATGCCTACTGCGGCACCGGTACCATTTCACTCTTTCTCTCACAAAAGGCAAAAAAGGTCTACGGCGTGGAGATAATAGAAGCAGCCGTGGAAAATGCCAGGATAAATGCGGCAGAAAACGGAATCCACAATGTGGAGTTTATAACAGGTAAATCCGAGGAAATCATCCCCCGGCTCATAGAACAGGGTACAAGGGCCGACGTGGTAGTTGTGGATCCTCCCAGAAAGGGATGTGCCGCAGCACTTCTTCATTCCATCGCCGACATGGCTCCAAGGACCATAGTCTATGTATCCTGTGACCCTGCCACCCTTGCCAGAGATCTGGCAATACTGCGGGATCTGGGATATGTGGCAGAAAAGGTGCAGCCAGTGGACATGTTCCCGGAGACGGCACATGTGGAGACTATAGTTTCGCTACAAAGAAAACATATGTAGAGATCCTTGATTTTAAGCACTTTCTCAAGCATATCGTGTTTATAGAAAATAGTGATAAAAGCCGAAATAAAGAGATAAAAAATTATATCAACGTTTCTGTGGTAATTGATATAGAGTGTGGAGATACAATATTCTGCTTACCTGCTATTTACCTTTTTGACCGGACTTTGTCAAGGGTGCGAAGCACGTAAGCTTGCCCTTGATAAAGAACAGGCAAGAAAGGTATACATCCGGCAGAATAAGGAGACAATTACAATTTAACTATTATAAATAAAAAAGAAAAGAGGCTAAAGTATATAGAATTAAAGCACGTTATTCTAAACAAGGGAAAGACATTTGGAGTGCTGAAATTTTCTACACTTCGCCGTGAGGTGCATATCAACAATGGAGATGTACGGTAAGTGATGAAATAAAAGAGCGTACTTATGGCCTTAAATACCGTGGACAGGGTTGTATGATAAAAGTAAGTATTTCAGCCGCTGTTCCTTTAAAAGAATTTGACTATAATGACGAAGTGGAATTTGTAAATCCTGTAGCAGATACGGCGGCAACTGCGATGCTGATATTCTCATAATTTGCATCAGAATTTAACTGTTTAAAAATGGACATCAAGGCTCCAAGTGTAACACTACTTGCAAAAACAGTTGTACACGTTTTCCCATGAGCCAAATCGTTCTGGCAAATTACGTCATGCTGCTCCACTTCCTGTAATCCATAGAATTGCATTAAATATAAATCTATTATCTTTGGAAGTCTGCCCGTTTTTGCTACTGGAATTAAGCTTTTTATCTGATCCAATTGTTAATCTGATATTTCATAACGCTTTTGTGCCGTATTTGTAACCACCCCAGTTTTTTTATCTTATTTTAACTAAAACTCAGTTCTTATGCAATATTTAGTTTTCAGACACACCCTAATAAATATTAAAACAAAAACAATATGATATTCTAATATATTTTTCTTTATTACATCGTCGTAAGGATTGTTTTTCTATTTATCTATTTTTATCTTTTCGATAGCCGAAGGGTGTTACTCCAGTTTTGTTTTTGAATTTTTCAATAAAATAGCTGGTACTGCCAAAACCACATTGATAAGCTACGTCAGCAATGGAATCGTTAGTTGTAAGCAGCAATTTGGCACTTATCACAAGCAGATAATTGGTAATATATTCAAAAATAGTACATTGCGTTCATGGGATTAGCCATAACCCTAAAGAGTTTACAGCGAAATCTGACTTAGCTGCTGGAGCTAACGTTTTACTTGATGTAGTTGCTAAACTCATAGCGGCTAAAAAAATTATTTTATGAGTGATAGACTAATATGAGCAATGAGGATTTTGAAAAACAGCTTATTGAGTGGAGACATTATTTTCATATGTATCCTGAAACTGCTTTTGAAGAAACAAATACTTCAGATGTAATGATTAAAGGGGATACTAGAAGTTATGCTTCAGAGGTACAAAAGTTGTTAGAAGAAAGGATGCAAATTATTAGTGAGAGAATTTGCAAAGTAAATGGAGCAGAATGTAAATTTGAATATACCCACGAATTCGCACCGACAGTTAACTCAGCAAAATGTGTTGATATTGCGGTAAGAGCAGCTCGAAATGTTGTTGGTGAAAATAATGTGGATGGAAATTGTGAGCAGTGGATGGCTCCTGAAGATTTTGGCACGTTTTTACAAAAGATTCCTGGCTGTCTTATATTTATAGGAAACGGCAATGATTCTGATGGAAATGGAGGATCTTTCCCTAATGGATTTAAAATGTTTATTCTGTCTTTTACTGCTGTAGCTTTTGTTTTTTATGGTGTAGAACTTGTTGGGATAACTGCAGCTGAGACAGAAAATCCTAAAAAACCCATACCTACTGTAATTAACAGTATATTTTGGAGAGTACTTATTTTTTATATTGGAGCACTCTTTGTTATGTTATCTCTTTATCCATGGAGTGAAATTGGGGTAAATGGCAGTCCTTTCGTACTTGTATTTGCAAAAGTTGGGATTCCGGCTGCTGCATCTGTTATAAATTTTGCAGTATTGACAGCTGCCTTTTCTTCTATGAATAGTGACTTATATGTTAGTAGAAGAATCATTTATAGTATGGCTTTAGAAAGCAATGCCCCAAAACTATTTAGTAAGATCAGTAAATCTGGATCACCTTACGTTGGAGTCTTAATTAGCTGCGGACTTACAACAATTGCTGTAATCTTAAATTATTATGTTCCTGACAAAGTTTTTGAATATATTATGTCAATATCAACTTTTGCGGTTTTAATTTGCTGGGCTACTATAATTTGTACACAGATAAAAAGGTGCACTTTATTAGGACATGTATCCTATAAAAACATTTTTAGAAGAGAAAAATAAAAAACACCCGAAATATGTGTTTATACAGCTTCAAATCTACAGTATTATGTAGGACAAATTATCCAAGGTATAAACACATACTCTTCTAAAAACGCTTTTTTTCACCATTGAATAAAAATGGTATACTAAGACAGCATATAAACTAAAATGATAGTTTATATGCTGTCTTTTTTTACTTGACTGGAAAAAATATGAAAATTGTTTTATACTCTACTACCTTTTCTTGTTTTCCTTAGGGGGTATCAATTTACGCCCTTCTTGAAAATTTCTCTAATCGCTCTTTGTGCCTAGTTTGTGCCTAGAATGAATATCTCTAATTGATTAACGTGGATTTTTATATTCAAGGGCTTGCTTTATTTATCCATTCAAATCAATTTTTTAAACATGCCTCTTAGACCACCTTTTAAGGAGGCCTAGGCAAATATTTAATTCTCTATAATGCCTAGCTTATAATATACTCTTCAGAGAACTAACCTCTGTACTCAGGGCATTAAGCATATTTCGGCTTGACTTATACGTTTCATGTGCCAAATCCTTGTTGAATTTCAAATCCACCACATCCCGGATCTCTGGCTACGTTATTTATAAGACTTATCTACGGCTTTTATAGACATTAACTACCTCCCCTTATGCTTCTTCTAAAGTACCAAAATATTTATTATAAAGCTCAACTTCATTCAAACTTTTAAACAATTTTTTCACCGTATCATTAGTTTCTTTGTATGCTACCTTCTTGTCAAAACTTTTTATAGCCACCGAGAACCAATTACCTCTTCTGGTCCTATACAAAATAGTATCGTACTTAGGTTCTATTATTAGACCTAAAGGGCCCTCTAGTGGATATTCCTTTTTATATTTTATAATCCTTTCAGATTTTTCAGTATCATATACTTTATTATCTATTATAAATCTCATTTATTTTCCCTCCAAAATATAATAAAATTTGTTATTATCACTTATTTATTATATTTATCTTATGTCATAAATGAGACTAATCTATATTCATCTTCCCATACCCATATTTACACTTCTTTCTTTCTCATATAAGGTATCATATATATCATAAGATTTTCCGTAATAACTCTTTTCTTCTTTCCTTTATTTTTGCTATTGTATTTATCGTATTATCTTTTTGAATATTATCATTTTGTTTTGTTTCATTAGTTAAATCTGACGAACTTTTCTTATTTGAATTATGAACTCTATCCAGGCTATTTTCTACTTGCTGATTTCGTTCTGACTCACTTACAAAATTTTTAGGGAAGTCATTCTGATTTCCCTAAATGTGCCTTTAAGGCATTTAGAATTTTTTAAAAAGATAGTCCGTTACAGTTTTTATATCTTTGTTTTTTCCAGACTCATTCATCTCTTGAGATAGTTTCGTGTCACAAATAAACTTTTTATCAGCATTTTGTAACCAAACAGCGGATATTGGTTTCCCAGAGTTGGCGTTGTCAGTAACAATGATGATTATATCTTTTAATTCATCTTTATTTACATCTTGAAATGAAACTGCTTTAACATCTACATTATACGGGAAAGGTGTATCTTCAAAGCTATAAAGAATATCTCCATTTTCATTGGTTAAATAAAATACTGTCGGTATATGATTGCCACCTGTAATTTTCCCGGATACAAATTTGACATTACCCCATGAATTTAAATCAACCGTAAAAGACTGATTTTCAATAGCGGCAAAACCTTTTATATTTTTTATGTTATTAGTATCAGACTCTGACTTTGAAGTTGTTGTATTTGTGCTATTTTGAGTAGTGGTATTAGGTGTCGACTGGTTATTTTGTTGCGGAGGATTAGTTGAATTGGTTCTTCCACAAGCCGTCATAAGCAAAGATACTATGATAATTGTTGAAAAAAATTTTTTATTCATATTTTCCCTCCTATGGCCATTTTTATTGGTAATGTATATTCGGTACAAAGTATAGAATTATCCCCTATACAGTCATTATAGAGCCTTTCTATTTCTTGATATGCCATTTTCCCATTCCTTGAAACAGTTTCAGCACCACAATGAGGGAAGAATTTATCTTTGCAAAATCTAAATTCTTTAACTTCTTATGTAATTTGTTTTATTTGTGAGCCTAACACAAGTACTTCTTCTAAAAAAGAATATATATGATCTTGTTTATGTAATGGTAATTTTTTTATCTCTTCTATCATAGTATTTGAATTTGCCATAGTCATGAACTCCTTCCATCAAATATAATATAATTATATCAAATTTCAGCATTAAATTAAAACATACCCTAATATATCGTTACGAGTAAGTAAAATATTTTTAGGCAGAAAATAAGAAAAGGCCTTCAGCAATTACCTGGCTGAAAGGCCTTTTATTCATACTAAAGACTTTTTATAATTAAATTGCCATAAAAAAATAGAAAGGAGCTTTAGCATGAACAATATAATTTTAGATGAATTAGAATTGAATTTCAACAATATAGAAGAGGAAGTTTATGGTATTGTATGTGAAGCAGGTCTATCAAGGATTAAGCTCATGCTGGAAAATGTAGACAACTTGATACTTGAAAGCAGGAATACCAAAAGATACAGGTATAAGTTCAAAACAGAAAAAACTATTCAGACAATAATGGGCGATTTGACCTTCAGCAGGAGATACTATATAGATAAATACAATAACCGGGGAGTCTTTCTCATGGATGATGCACTGAATTTAAATTTGGTGGGCAGAACAAGTGAAAATTTAATTGAGAAAATGATAGATACCGCGGTTGACAGCTCTTACAGGAAAAGTGCAGCTAAAATAGAAAAATCCACATTAACAAAAGTAAGCCACCAGACTATAAAAAATAAAGCAGACTACTTTGGCAGTGCTATAGAAAAGATTGAAAATAACAGGGTTACAAAATACCTTAAAGGAGAACTTAGAGGTAAAAGAGAAGTGAATGTGCTCTTTGAAGAAAAGGATGGGGTTTACTTAAAAATACAGGGTAAAAAGAATAAACAGGAACTCAAGGTGGGTAAAATATACGAAGGGTGGATTAAAAAGAATGATGGATACAGGACTGTTGGGACCAGGTATTTTTCAGGGTATGAAAAAGGCAGTAACTTTTGATAACCTGATAAACAGCCATATTTCAGAAGTATACAACCAGGATAAAATTCAGTATACTATTCTAAATGGTGATGGAGCCCCATGGATTAGCGCTGAAACAGAAAATGACACCCAGAAAATATACCAGCTGGATCTATTTCATATATTCCAGAAGGCAAATCGTAAGATTAAGGACGAAGAATCCAGAAAGACGGTAAAAAAGCTCTTAAAAGAAAAAAAGTATGATGAAGCATTGGAAAAAATTAAGGAACTTATAAATTTAGAGACAGATAAAAAAGCAAATGATGAACTGAAAGAGTTGTACAGTTACTATAAGAACAATTTTAATGCACTTGCAAGATACCAGGACAGAGATGATATCACTATACCGCCGCCTGAAGGTATAGAATATAGAGGTCTGGGTACTATGGAGAGTACTATAAGGAATGTAGTAGCTTCAAGAATGAAAGGCAACGGGACAGCCTGGTCTATAGACGGGGCAAACCATATGAGTAAAATTCTATGTCTGAAACATTCTGACGAATTAAAAGGGAAGTTAAGGACTATATTGAGGAATGGGAGGGTTATAGACTTCATAGATATCAATGAAATTATCAAAGAACAATTGAAAGAATCCAGGAAAACCATAAATGCCGAAGTGAAAGCGCTTATAAAAGGGCAGAAAAAAGCCGGGAAATATAATGAAAGTATGAAAAGCAGCATAATATATGGACAGGGTAAAGTTACGAGAACCAGAGAAATACTAAAAAGCCTGTCAGGCATTTAATTTCACATTAAAATTATTGTAATAAGTATCAAAAATGCATTTTTAAAATACAAGGGACAGTTTCCGCCCATAATAAAAAAGGAAGAGTATTCATATTGAGGAAAAATCTGCGCCATATAAATTTTTACTGTGACTTTGCATAGCAGGAGATTTTACCAAATATGATGAATATGCTGTAAAACAAATAAATAGGAATATAGACTTAATACGATATAAAAAATTTGGAGAGGAACTTTTGATGTTTGACCTCATAAATTCTAATGTAGCTACAGCATTTAAGGACACAAATACAGAAAAAGTAGTTAAGCAGAGCACAGATAAAACCTTTGATGAACAATTGGAAACGACGAGTTCAAAATTAATAGAATTGTATTATTCTATTAGAGACTATATCTTGGCATTAGGTGATGATGTTACAGAAAATAAATTGAAATTGTATAGTGCATTTAAGAAAATAAAAAATATTGTATGTGTAGAGGTTAGAACGAAAAGCATAATGTTATATTTAAGGTTAAGTCCGGAAGATATTGTGCTTGAAAATGGTTTTACAAGAGATGTGAGTAAAGTTGAACATTGGGCAACTGGAGATTTGGAAGTTACAATAAAAAATGCTAAGGATTTTGAGAAGGCTAAGGAATATATTGATAAAGCTTATGAGATGAATTAATTTAATGCGAAAGTAAGTATCGAAAAAATAATTAAAATCTAAAAATGTAATTTTTAAAAATTACATTTTTATAGTTGCAATAAAAATTCTTTTATGATATGATTACATCGTAGTAAATAAAGTTAATTTTAGAAAGGCACAATATTTTATGAAAAAGTTGAGTGAATTGGTTGAATTAGTAAGTGGATCCCCCCAGTTTAGAATTACTGAAGTGTTTGATGAGAAAGCACCGCTTTTTGCCTATTATAGTCAAACAGATTTAACGGATGATCTGGTGGGTATTATTTCAAACGGTGCGGACAATAAACAAGTTAGAACCAATGACAAAGTAAATACCTTGTGCCATGGTGATGTGGTGTTTAGTTTAATCACGGGAACTGCAGCCATGGTAAGAAAAGAACACGAGGGATATCTTTATACGCAAAACTACGTTAAGTTATTACCTGGCAATAACATTGATCCGAAGTTTTTGGTTTATCTTATTAATGAAAACAAAACAATCAAGAAACAGTTTGTGTTGGGACTGCAGGGTTCACAAGTTTTAAAATATACCCTGAAGCAGCTTAAAGAGCTTAAAATACCGAATATACCTTCCATAGATAAGCAAAAAATTATAGGACAAGTCTATTTTAATCAGTTAAGGCTGCAAGCTGTTAAGAATAGAGCAGCAGAACTTGAAACAAAAATCATATTATCCAAATTAGAGGAGGCAGGTGAAAAATGAATGAAGAGCAATTTGAAACTGAATTAATACAATATATTACCAGTGGAACCATAACTAAACCTGAACATTTGGAAGTAATTGGTGGCTTTAAGGTTAGTGAAAAATCTGCTGATTACTGTGTGAAAACAAAGCTGTGGAAGTATGAACCAAAAATTAAAACTACAGACCAGCTTTGGGATAACTTCAAAGAAATTCTTGAGAGGCACAATCAAAATACACTTGATCATCCACTAAGTACTGTTGAATTTAATCAAGTTAAAAAGATTATATCTGATATTCAAACACCATATGAAGCCGGACAATTTTTATATGGACTTAATGGTGTATCGCAGATTGAAATTGATTTAGATGACGGCCGTCACGTGTTTTTAACGGTTTTCGATCAAAAACAAATCGGTGCTGGGGATACGGTATATCAAGTGGTTAATCAAATTGAACGCCCTGCAGTTATCGCCGGGAAACAAAATCGTCGTTTTGATACTACACTTCTTATTAATGGTTTGCCTATCATACAAATTGAAGAAAAACGTGATACGCATGATGTCAATGAAGCGCTGAATCAAATGCATCAATATTCCGAAGAAAACCAATATGGTGATATTTTTTCCACCTTGCAGATATTAGTGGCAATTACGCCAAATAACGTGAAGTATATGGCTAATACCACGCCGGATAAGTTCAATAAGGACTTTGCTTTTAACTGGCAGCGTAAAAGTGATAATACCATTGTTCGTAATTGGAAAGAGTTTGCGGATTCAATGCTAAGTATTCCAATGGCACATCAGATGGCTACTAATTATATGATTTTGGATGGCACAAAAAACAAACAAATGTTAAAAGTAATGCGTCCGTATCAGGTATACGCCACTCAGAATGTAATTGAAAAATTAAAGAAAGTTGATTTTGAACTGGGTACAAATAAAGTAGGTTATGTTTGGCATACCACTGGTTCCGGCAAAACCATAACCAGTTTTAAAACAGCATGGCTTGCAAGCCGCATGCCCAAAGTTGACAAAGTTGTCTTCGTAGTGGATAGAATTGCTTTAACGAAACAGACAAATGAAAATTACAGGGCCTATGACCCGGATGCTGGTGAAGATATGATTGGAAGTGTTCAAGATACCAATAATACTACTGATTTAAGCCGTAAATTAAAGAGCAAAGATAATAGTATCATTGTTACTTCTGTTCAAAAACTTGATACTTTAGTGAAACGTAAATCTTTTAAAGCACCTGATAAAAATATTGTATTTATCGTGGATGAGGCACACCGTTCAACTGGCGGCGAAAGTTTTGCAAAGATACAAAAGGCTTTTAGAAAATCCGCCTGGGTTGGTTATACAGGAACACCCATGTTTGATGAAACTACCAGCGGTTTGCGAACTGAAGACATTTTTGGACCACTGCTACATGCCTATACTATTCGTGAAGCAATTGCAGACAGAAATGTTTTAGGTTTTAAAGTGGATTTTGAAACAACCATTGATGAAGAGCAAATGAAAACCAAATATCTGCCAAATTTCTACCGGGAACGCTATCCGAAGTGGACTGAACAAAAAATTAAAGATAAGATCAATAATCTAAGTCAGGAAGATATGGATGACGCAGTTGAACCAAGCTTTTATGATGAAAATCCGGATCATATCAAGTTAGTAGTTGAAGATATTTTCAAGAACTGGAGAAATCGTTCAAATGAAGGTAAATATAATGCCCTCTTTACCACTCATGTTGGTGGCGGGAAAGCCAGTACTCCAATGGCAATGATGTATTTTAGTGAATTTCAGCAAGTAAATGATGAGAATAGGAAAAATGGTGGTCAGACATTAAAAGTAGCAGTTACATTTAGCCAGAACTCATCCAATAATGACAGTATGCTTGCTGCCAATCAAGGTTTATATGATGCTATAAAGGCCTATAACAAAGAATTTGGTACAAGCTTTGGCATGGATGATGCAGCTGGATATACACAGGATGTTACTAGTCGTTTGAATAAAACTGCTACGGACAAGAACTTCCTGGATATTGTGATTGTGGTAGATCAGCTTTTGACTGGATTTGATGCACCGGAACTTAATACACTTTATGTAGATAGAACACTTAAAGGAGCCGGACTTATTCAAGCCTATTCAAGGACAAATCGTATTGCTGACATGCAGGAAAAACCCTGGGGGCGTATTGTGAACTATCGCTGGCCTGCTCAAAATGAGAAGCTGATGAATGAAGCTCTCGCAATTTATGCCAATAAAGATTCAGCAATTTTATCAGAAAATGAGCAGCGTAAATCCAATCAAAGAGATGGTATTATCGCTAAACCTTTTGAAGATGAGTTTAATGAAGTTAAAGAGGTTGCTCAGAAATTAGGCACCTTAACTAATAAGTTCCAGCAATTACCGCCTTCTGAAAAGCAAAAAGAATATATGTTTGATTTACTGCGTGATTATAATGCTGGAATGGCTAAATTAAAACAATATACCCCTGAAGAAGTTGATGGAAATACAGTAGGTTTCAATTACGACAATCCTGATGAGTTAGTTGAAAAATTAGGTATGACAAGTGCTCAAGAAACCATGCTTACCACAGTTTTAACCAATGAGCTTAAACAATATATGTCAAAAAAGAAGAAAATTCCTTTTTATCAAATTGAGTTGAAAATGACCCATGTGAAGGATGTGAAAATAGATTATGATTATCTAACTGAACTGGTTGAACAATTATTAAACCAGGTGCATGAGGGCAAGAGCCAGGAGGCGCAAGCTACGAAAGAGAAAATTGATCAATTTGCCACTGGCTTGGAAGACAGAAATTATGCTGCGAAGGTTATGAATGCAGCAATTGCTATTATAAAAGGGCATTTTCCAATCGAAGGTTATAATCTTAAATATCCAGTAAAATTGAGAGATAGTGAACAAATTATTCAGGCGGCCAACAATGTCAGCCTTGATAGAATGTTCCTGGATTTTCGGGTGAAGTGGGGAATTACAGACATTATCACAAGTGCTCAGATGCGTGAACTATTTAGTCATCATCGTTATGGCATGCAGGATTTAGATGATGCTGGTCAAATCCGGGATATAATTGCCAAAGCAAGCGTTGACTATAAGATGTTGGCACATGACGAAAAGATACAATCTTTGTCTAAAATCAAGTACCGTAATGGTTTGCGTAAAGCCATTTATGAATTGGCTGATGAGCATGCTGAAAGCTAATTCATATCTAATAAAACTTTAAAATTAATTATTGAACTGCTAATTATCAATTGACAGTTAAGATAGGAGATAAAATGGATAAAAATAAAGCTAATGTACCTAAAATAAGATTTCCAGGATTTACCGACCCTTGGGAACAGCGTAAGGCTGGTGATATTTTTTTTACGGTAGTTGATAAAAATCATCCAGAACTTCCTGTACTTTCTGCAAGCCAAGAATTCGGAATGATAAAGAGGGATAATTCAGGAATTAATATTTCTTACAATAAAGAAAATGAAATTGGATATAAAAGAGTAATGCCGGGACAATTTGTAATTCATTTACGTTCTTTTCAAGGAGGATTTGCTCACTCAAATATAGAAGGAATAACCTCTCCAGCTTATACCGTAATGGATTTTGTTGAGAAAAGTAATCATTATGATCACTTTTGGAAATACATTTTTAATTCAGAATCTTTTATAAAAAGATTGGAATTAATTACATATGGAATTAGAGATGGAAGAAGTATTAGCTATAAAGATTTTGCAACATTGCCATTTAAATTTCCCCAATATGAAGAACAGAAGAAAATAGGTGCATTTTTTATTGAACTTGACGACCTTATCACCCTTCATCAGCGTAAGTTAAATCATCTGAAGGATGAGAAGAAAGGTTTGTTACAGAAAATGTTCCCGAAAAATGGCGAAAAATTTCCGGAACTTCGTTTTCCGGGATTCACTGATTCTTGGGAACAGCGTAAGCTATCAGATATGAAGAATGTTCGAGATGGAACTCACGACTCTCCGAAGTATCACAACGAAGGGCATCCGCTTGTTACGTCAAAAAATCTTACTGACCACGGCTTAGATATGTCTGATGTTTCATTGATTTCTGATGAAGACTTTGAAGCGATTAATCAACGTTCAAAAGTTGATGTTGGTGATATTATTTTCGGAATGATTGGAACTATTGGAAACCCTGTAATTCTAGAACGTGATGACTTTGCTATTAAGAATGTCGCTCTGTTGAAAAATGGTGGAGAAGTTGATAATAGGTTTTTAATTCAGCTGTTGAAATCTCCCGTCTTTGATAGATATATGCGAAAAGAAAACGCTGGTGGAACTCAAAAATTCTTAGGACTAAGTCAAATTCGTAACTTTGAATTTTTAACACCGGCAATGGATGAACAAGTTAAAATTGGCGAGTTTTTTAAAAACTTAGATCACCTTATCACCCTTCATCAACGTAAGTTAAATCATTTGCAGGAACAAAAGAAAGCATTACTACAACAGATGTTTATATGAAATAATTTAAAAGAAAGGAATTAAAACAATGAGCAATAATCTACAAACAATTACCAGTAAACTTTGGGCTATGGCAAATGAACTGCGCGGCACAATGGATGCGTCGGAGTACAAAAACTATATCTTGGCATTTATGTTTTATAGATACCTTTCGGAACATCAAGAGCAGTATTTAGTGAAAAATAATGTTATTGACATTGCAGAGGGAGAATCTATCAATGATGCTTATCTAAAACAAGCGGCAGGTGCAGATTTGGATGACTATTTACAGGATATTTCATCAAGTTTGGGGTATGCAATTGCGCCAGATGATACATGGGAGTCTTTGATTAATAAAATTAATGATGCACAAGTTATTCCCAGCGACTATCAGACTATTTTTGATGACTTTAATAAAAATGCTGAATTAAATAAAGAAGCGGTGAAGGATTTTCGTGGCATATTCAACGATATTAACCTGGGGGATTCACGTCTTGGAAGTTCTACAAATGAACGTGCAAAATCACTTAACAATGTAGTTAAGTTAGTGGACGAAATTGAATACAAGGGAGATGATGGAAAAGACATTCTAGGTGAAATCTATGAATATTTAATTGGTAAATTTGCTGCAAGTGCTGGTAAAAAGGGCGGGGAATTCTATACGCCTCATCAAGTAAGTAAGATTTTGGCTAAAATAGTCACCAGCGGTGTAGAAAAATCAGATGAATTTTTCAATATATATGACCCGGCAATGGGTTCAGGTTCCTTGCTGCTTACTGTTGGACAGGAATTGCCTGATGGTACTCCTATGAAGTATTTTGGTCAGGAGTTGAATACAACAACGTATAACTTGGCCCGTATGAACTTGATGATGCACAATGTGTCTTATAACAATATGACACTAAATAATGCTGATACTCTGGAAAACGATTGGCCGGATGGACCAGATGGAAAAGGGATTGACCACCCGCGCAGTTTTGATGCAGTGGTTGCAAATCCGCCATATTCTGCGAAATGGGATAATGATAAAACCAAATTAAAAGATCCACGTTTTGGCGATTATGGGAAATTGGCACCGGCCTCAAAAGCAGATTATGCTTTTGTATTGCACGGCATATATCATTTAAACAACACTGGCACAATGGCTATTATTCTGCCTCATGGTGTGCTGTTTCGCGGTGCAGCAGAAGGCAGAATCCGTCAGACTCTCATTGAAAAAAATTATCTTGACACGGTTATTGGTCTGCCGTCTAACTTATTCTATGGGACAAGTATACCAACAGTCATTTTGGTATTTAAGAAGAATCGTAAAACCAAAGACATACTATTTATTGATGCAAGCAGTGATTTTGAAAAGGGAAAGAATCAAAATAACTTGAATGATGAAAATATAGATAAAATCGTAAGTACATTTAAAGAACGCAAAGATGTTGATAAATATGCTCACTTGGCATCAATTGAGGAAATCAGAGAAAATGAGTTTAACTTGAATATTCCACGTTATGTTGATACTTTTGAAGAAGAAGCTCCAATTGATTTGGAAGAAGTAAATAAGCAGTTAGAGCAAGACAATAAAGAAATTGCAGAACTTGAAGCAAAGATCAATGAACAATTGAAGATTTTAGGTGTAAAAATTTAAATTTGCCGGTGCTGGAAGCAGAGTAAGCCGGGTGCAATTTCAGATAAAGTAACTTAAAAGAATACGGATTTCAAACTTTGTGCCGTCGGAGCAATAAAAACGGGAAAATGGACGAGATGTAGAATGTGAAATTATATCGAAAGATATAATTCACCACTTGGAAAAATAACATTGGTAAGTGATGGTAAGTTCCCTACGGGATATGCAGGCGGCATGGACAGAAAAATAGAGTTATTAAAGATAGAAAGGGAATATCAGAATTTTTTCTATATTCCGAAGAAAGGTACGGCATTGTAATATGAAACCAACGAATTTAGACAATGATATTTTAGTTAATATGGTATAATAATAGTAAAATAAAGAATATACAGGAAGGTGATTTATATGATTAATAAGGATGTCTTAGTAAAAAAAATTGAAACATTACCACCTTACTTATTGCAGGAAGTAGCTGATTATATAGATTATATAGAATTTAAAAAAAATAGAAAAAGCAATTTAAAGATAGATGATATAACATTAGCAAGTGAAGAGAATCTAGCAAAAGATTGGCTTAAACCTGAGGAGGATAAAGCATGGGAAGACTTGTAAAGGGTGACGTAGTCGTTGTACCTTTCCCCTTTTCAGATTTATCGCAATCGAAGAAGAGACCGGCCTTAGTATTAGCTGATCTAGAAGGATATGATTTAATTCTTTCCCAAATAACAAGTCAAAATGTATTTGATTCATATTCAATAAAATTGAAGAATAGTGACTTTGAAGAGGGATCATTGATAAAAAATAGTAATATCAGACCTAATAAGATATTTACAGCTGACAGAGATATAGTTTTGTATAAGATTGGGCATTTGAATGAAGAAAAAATAAAAGAGGTAACAGATAGGGTTATTAGAATCTTCGCAGAAGGCTAAAAATGAAGTTATAAGTAAAACTTATTATATAAAAAGATTTTTAGGGCAGTTTGCTCTATATAACAATATGACGTTAAATAATGCCCATGTGGCATCAATTGAGGAAATCAGGGAAAATGAGTTTAACTTGAAACAAGGATTAATGAACAATTGAAGATCTTAGGCGTAAAAATTTAGATTTGCCGGTGCTGGGAACAGTGTGAGTTAGATGCGATTTAAAATTTTATATAAGTAGGATATTTTTATCCTACTTATGGTATAATATAAACATATTATAGTGTTAGGAGGGGTTTCAATGCTGGTAAATACTAAAAAGATAGTTTCAATGTCAGAGGCTAACCAGAATTTTTCTAAAATAGCCAAGATGGTTGATGAGGACAAATCGGTAGTTATTATGAAAAATAACAAGCCCAAATATGTAGTTTTGGACTTTGAAGAATTTACTAAAGAAGCTGTATCTGAAGAACAGACCCTTGATAGGATTGCGGATAAAATTCTTGAAGAAAATATAGAAGCTTTTAAGGAACTGGCTGATAGATGAAATATATATCTTTGGAATATATAATAAAATTGCATGATAAGATGATAGGTATTACAGGAGGATCAAAAGGAATTAGGGATATAGAACTTTTGAAATCATCAATAGAAAATTCCAGGGCTACATTTGGTGGGGAAGATTTATATCCAACTGCTGAATCTAAATGCGCAAATACCTGTTTTAATATAATAAAAAATCATGCATTTGTGGATTGCAATAAAAGAACTGGAATATATGTTATGCTTATGCTTCTTGAATATAACAATATTAAATTAGAATTTACCCAAAAAGAATTAGTGGATTTAGGTGTGGATATAGCATCCGGGAAGTTAAATCAGAAAGATATAATATCATGGATAGAAAATCATAAATAGGTACTTACTTTTATAGTAGGTGCTTATTATGCCTGAGAAAATGATGATACCATGAATCTAACAGCGCTTATGGAGACAGTTAAACGGCTAATGAATTTACAAGTATGATTATACCCAATTATGATATCTGTCTTTTAATTGATATTGCAAAATATAAGAAACCAGAAGCTCCTGTTGATATGATTAAAAATTGATTTAAAAAATATAAATACTATTGAGTTTTTATGATTATAGGAAAGAATTAATAATTCGAATTTTAATCTGGAGCTAATGCATTTACTTTCCCACGCTTGCTTGGGAACAGCGTAAGGTTAAAGATATATTCAAAGTAACCCGTGGATATGTCCTTGCAGCTACTGAAACGACGGATAAGAAAACTGATGAAACACCTTATCCAGTTTACTCATCTCAAACAAAAGATAATGGTTTACTGGGGTATTACAAAAACTTTCTTTATGAAAATGCTATCACTTGGACAACTGATGGAGCTAATGCTGGAACGGTTAACTATCGTGCCGGAAAGTTCTATTGTACCAATGTTTGCGGGGTTTTGTTGTCTGATGATGGATATGCAAATAAGATGGTTTCAGAAGTGCTAAATAATATTTCATGGAAGTATGTTTCAAAAGTTGGAAATCCAAAGTTAATGAATAATGTAATGAGTGAAATTGTTATTTTACTTCCTAAAACTATAGAAGAACAAAACACAATTTCTGATTTCTTAGATAGACTTGACGATCTTATCACCCTTCATCAGCGTAAGTCATTTCTGATAATGATTTCCAGTTAACTTAATCCTGACAATGAACGCATAACCAAATCTACATCTTTATTTTCAAGTTCCTGAATAATGTGTAAATAGGTTTTTTGGGTTGTTGTCATACTAGCATGCCCTAACCTTCTGGCAACACTTGCAATTGATACACCGGCAAATAACAAAAGAGAGGCATGGGTGTGGCGTAATCCGTGAATTGAAATTACTGGAATCTTTGCATCCCTACAGTGTCTTGTTAATATGTTATTAACAGTAGAATTATATACTTTGTTTTCTGTAAATATAGGGCTGCCTTCCGGCAATCCCTTTATTAACTCAGAAAACTGAATTACTGTTTGCCAGTCTATTTCTACTTTGCGTACGGAGGATTGATTTTTTGTTGGAAGAAAGCCGCCATTTCCTTTATAATCCCATGTTTTACTGATTGAAAGAATCTGATGTGAAAAATCAAAATCTTTAGGTGTAAGCGCTAATGCTTCTGAAAAGCGCATCCCGGTTTTTGCAACTAATAGTATGAACCAATCCCAGCTTACTTCAGGCTTTAAATCGAGATTGCTTAATAGAGTATGCAGCTCAAACTGATTCAGGTATTTTATTTTTTTATCTTTTGGAGTTTTCCCTTTGATTATTGCTTTTCGCGTAGGATCCCTGTCAATTAGACCTTCATCCACTGCATCCAAAATTGCAGCTTTTAATTGATGATGAAAATCCATCGTCGTTTGACGCTCATGCCATGCAGCATAGTCATTAAGTAATTGCTGATAGGTTATACGGTTTAAATCGCAAATTATAAGGTTTGGAATAAGTTTTTCAAGCCACTTTTTAGTCATAAGATATTTATCCATAGTCACTTTTCTTATAGCACCATCTTTGTATACTGAAATCCATTGTGAATAATATTGGTAAAATAAATCGGTTCCTTTTACTTTTTCTAACATTATTAATCTCTCCTTTTGATTTATCGAAAACTGCCTAACGCTGATCATTTAAATGAAATGCTGCCTGCTTAATTCTTTCCGAAATAATTAGTGTATGCGCAAATCAGTAATTGGAAAAAACACATCTATTTTCTTATTATAACCATATGTCAGAATTTAGTAGTTGGAATTTTTACCTCAGCAGCATTCTTAACAGGTATCTTAATGTTAAGTTGTTTTAAATAGCGGATTTTAATAGTATCAATATGTGGACAGTGAAGCAATTTTATTTGTAAAAAACTATTTCAATGTATAAAATTAAGCGATAATATTGTATAGTAAAGTTAATTTACAATTATGGGAAAGGGAAATATTATGATAAAATATAACTTTGATGAAATCATTGATAGAAGAAAAACAGATTCTATAAAATGGTCTGAAAAATTTCTTAAAGAAAAATTTGGAGATGAAAAAATTATTCCAATGTGGATTGCAGACATGGATTTTAAAGTAGCTGAGCCAATTGTCGAAATGATAACAGATAGGGCGCGGCATGGTATTTTTGGGTATGGTCATAAGAGTGCTGAATTTATGGAGGCTGCAGTTAACTGGCAGAAAAAGAGGAATGGATGGAATATTGAAAAGGAATGGATGCTTTTTACGCCGGGAATAATACCGGCACTCAATTTTATTGTAAAAACATTTTGCTGTCCAGGTGATAAAGTGATAATTCAAAATCCTGTCTATCATCCATTTGCCAATGTTATCACTAATAATGGCTGTCATATTGTCAATAATCCGTTGGTGCTCAATGATGGAAAATACGAAATGAATTTTTCGGGATTGGAAACAATTGCTCAGTATAGTAAAACTAAGCTAATGTTTTTATGCAGTCCACATAATCCAGTTGGGCGTGTATGGACAAGTGAAGAGCTGAAGCAATTAGGGGAGATTTGTTTAAAGAATGATATATTGGTAGTTTCAGATGAAATTCATTTGGATTTAATATACCTTCCCAATCGTCACATTCCATTTGGTAAGGTTTCTAAGGAATTTGAGATGAACTCAATTGTATGTACATCGTCTTCAAAGACATTTAATCTTGCAGGGTTACAGGTTTCTAACATTATAGTACCAAATGAAAAGTTAAGGAAAAAATTAAATCGTAAACTATCGTCAATCAATATCGCTCCAGGAACTTTTGCATCTGTTGCTCAAATAGCAGCATACAATAAAGGCGAGAAATGGCTTGAACAACTTATTATATATCTTCAAAATAATCTAGATTTTATTGATAAATTTCTAAAAGAACGAATTCCAAGAGTAAAGATGATTAGGCCGGAGGGAACTTATTTGGCATGGCTTGATTTTAGTGATTTTAACTTGACGGATATAGAGCTTCATCAATTGATGCGGAAGAAAGCTAAAGCGGAAGAAAGCTAAAGTTGTAATGGATGATGGTTATATATTTGGCGCTGGAGGAGAACATTTCCAAAGAATCAACTTTGCATGCCCCAAAACTATATTGAAGAAAGCTTTAGAGAATATTGAAAAAAGCTTGGAAGATATCAACTAAAAGCAGTGCAGATTGTATTTGCGCAAGAAAGAAGCAAATTGTCTAATTGGACATTGTAGGACTATTGTTAAGAAACAAAATAGAGTAATTGACTATTTATTTACAGAAAATGGATATGAACATTTAAAAGAGGTCATAAAAGGCTAACCATATATTTTATGATTTACAGTATGGAATGATTAAGGAGATGTAAAAAATGGGAAAAGTTAAAATGGAAGATGTATTACAAGCAATAGAATTAGCTGATGATGGGGGAAACTGTTATTATAATAAGATTACAGGTAAAATTATTTATATAGATGATGAGACAAGAAGAATGGCTGAGAATTATGATGAAGATGATGTAGAGAGGCTGCTAGAATGGCAGCTGGATGATGTTAAAGTTGCTATTGACGTGGAAGAAAATTGGGATAACTATATCTCATTGCCATCAAAATTTGATATTAATGAGTATGATATTATGGTTCAATTTTGTTATTCCTTAGATAATGATAAAATATCCAATAAACTATTGAATGCATTAAATGGAAAGGGAGCTTTTAGGAGATTCAAGGATGCAGTCATAAGATTTAATGTAGAAAAGGAATGGTACAAGTTTAAGGATGATGAATTTAATAAAATTGCATTAGATTGGTGTAGTGATAATGGATTGGAAATTAATAGATAAATTTTTTTGATAATTTCATTGAGATTAAATGTGATGTTTACAGAGCAATCAAGAAAATGAAAGGTAAAACTTATGGATGAAAAAATAGAAATACTATTAAAATTTGATAAAGAAAAATTAGCAGGGCTAGTTGTTGATCTTTTAAATAGACTTGATGAAACTGAAAAAATACAATTTATTTCTAAAAATATAGACGCTAAATTGGCTATAGAATCAGCTAATAAAAAAGGTGAGCTGGAATTTCTAGAAGAAGTTAAAGACTTTTATAAAAGCTGTCTTGAAGGGAAATATTATATAGAAGTTTATTATGATGATTATTTAGATAATTATGATGATGTGAATTTTGAAGATAGTGAGTGGGTACAAAAGTTTACTGAATACTTTAATACAGTTTTACTATATTCTAGAAGCAAAAATTATGATGTTGCTTTTGAAGTCTTTGAACTACTTTTAAATTGCATCTACAAAGCTTCTTTTGATGAAGAAATTCTAGGAACAGAAAACCCTGAATATTACATAGATATCAATTGGGAAGATGTATTTGATGAATACTATACCTGTATCATAAATTGTATAAAAGACAAGAAAGAAAGTATAGATAAGTGTTTTGAAGAATGGTTGAATTTTGGAGAAAAATGCGAAAAAGCTATGCTTTCACATATAAATGATATCTCTATTTTAGAAGAAATTATAAGAGAAAAAATAGA
Source organism: Clostridium sp. MT-14 (assembly GCF_042436595.1). Taxonomy (NCBI): domain Bacteria; kingdom Bacillati; phylum Bacillota; class Clostridia; order Eubacteriales; family Clostridiaceae; genus Clostridium; species Clostridium sp. MT-14. Next base: position 315,012 of record NZ_JBHMIY010000001.1, on the reverse strand, counting down.
GTTATATGATGAATGGAATAAACAACAGTTAATTTTTGAGCTCCTTAAAAACTTTTATGAAAGGTATGAAAAAGGATATAACAGAATAGAGCTTGCTAAAAGTTTTTTCAAATATAACGTTAATTTTTATTACGACATTGTAAAAGCATATTTTGAATTAGAAAGATGGAAAGAAAGTATAGAGTTAACTGAAGAGGCATTAAATAAGATTAAAATTCAATCAATAAGAGTTGAATTACAAAATATGCTTATAACTTCCCTTGAAAAATTAAATGATTTTCAGGGAGCATTCTGTGCTGCAAAAAATTTATTCTATGAAGATACTACTTATAAAAACTATAAAAAAGCCCATTATTTTGCGGAAAAGATCAATAACTTAGAAAGTTTTATGGGGGATTCTAAAAAACGACTAAGAGTTATGAAAAGTTATGGATCTGCATGGATATTTATAAAGATTCTATCCTATGAAGGGAAAGTAGATGAGCTGTTAAAGGTTGTAGAGAAATCAAGTGGATATGATAAATATTATTATTTAAAATACACATGCAGATCTTTATTATACCGTTTATTTTATGATAAAAAATTAAGTTATGAAAATTTAAATGACTTTATATTAAAAACCGATGAATATGATGCGGAGGGCATTGAAGACATGTTAGTACTAAATGGAGATATAAATAAAAAAGATTTTTATATAGATGAAGCTACGAAAATACTTAAAGAAATGGTTAGTTTTCATATAGATGCTGCCAAAAGATCACGATATGCTAAGGCAGCATATTATTGTAGTATAATTAAAGAAATATTTAGTTTCCTTGATAAAGAAGATGAGTTTAAGGATTACTATGATGGAATTATAAGAGAAAACAATAGAAGACCTGCATTAAAGGACGAGATGAGGAAAAAAATAGAAGAGTGAAGGGAAAATATCTCATAAATATATGTATTGTGAGATAGCTTTTTAAACATTTACAGAATCTTTTTTATTATTTTATCTTTTTTAAGAATCTATACGTATAACTTGACTTCTATCAAATAGAATTTCATAAGATAAAATAATCAATATATTTCAGGAAATAAAAAAGTTGATCATGTACAAAATGGTTGAAGAAGTTATTGCTCTCTAATAAAAAAAGTGAGATTCCTGAAAATTTAAATTCAGTTAAGTACAGCTATTTATGGGAGTACTATATTAGGGTACAATATAGTAAAAGATATATCTATCGGAGTGGAAGTGTTATGGAAAAAATAAATCAGCAAAGTAGTTGATTCAAGCTTTTGTTGATTTTTTCAATATATAGTGATACAATGTAAAAAAGTTGAAGTTTGAGGTGAAAAGATGATTTAATTTTCTTGCTAATTTTTAAAGTACAATTGACAAAAAGATAAAAGGATGTATTTTGTTTATTTTGTCGTACTTATGCAAGAAAGTTATTCTTTTTTCTCTTAATATATACTCTTGTGTTATGCTATAACGATTAGCTTAATTAGTATATCTATGAGCTGTAAGAATGATAATTTCTTGCGGCTCTTATTTTTTATAGATAATTAGAATAAGGAGGATAATTAATATTATGAAAAACAAAGACACTTTGCTAACACATGATAATCTCCATATAAAGCCGGATACTGAAGGCGACATTTATATGAAGTAAATAAACACAGTCGCCTGTTGTTCCGACTTTGTTGTTTATACTATTAATTACAGAGGAGGACAAAAATATGTCTTTAATAAATGTTACAAACCTAACCTTTGCTTATGAAGATAGTTATGATAATATTTTTGAAAATATAAGTTTTCAAATTGATACAGATTGGAAATTGGGGTTTACCGGAAGAAATGGAAGGGGAAAAACCACTTTTTTAAATCTCCTACTTGGGAAATACGAATATAATGGAAATATTTCAGCTGATGTGACTTTTGAATATTTTCCTTATAAGGTGCAGGAACAAGGAAATTTCACCATAGATATCATAAGGGAAATCAGTCCAAATTCAATGGATTGGGAAATAATTAAAGAATTATCATTGTTAGATATGGATTATGATGCTTTATATAGACAATTTTATACACTATCTAAAGGAGAGCAGACCAAAGCATTACTAGCTGCTATGTTTTTAAAGGAGAACTCCTTCTTACTTATTGATGAACCTACAAATCATTTGGATGTTGAAGCTAGAAAAAAACTAAGCAATTATTTAAAAAAGAAGAAAGGATTTATTCTGATTTCACATGATAGGTATTTTTTAGATAATTGCGTTGACCATATTTTGGCCATTAATAGAACTAATATTGAGATACAGAAAGGAAATTTTTCTTCATGGTGGAGAAATAAAGACTTACAAGATGGTTTTGAACTAGCAGAAAACGAAAAATTGAAAAAGAATATTAGCCGGCTTTCCAGTTCAGCAAAACGTACATCTGCATGGTCAGATAGTGTTGAAAGCAGTAAATATGGAGCTGCTAATTCCGGGAGCAAATTGGATAAGGGGTATGTTGGACATAAAGCTGCAAAAGTGATGAAGCGTGCTAAAAATATAGAAGCTAGACAACAGAATATGATTGAGGAAAAATCAAGGCTTCTTAAAAATATTGAATCCAATGAAAGCTTAAAAATAGTACCGCTTACTTTCCATGGTAAAAAGCTTGTGGAACTTGCGGATGTTTCAATTCAATACGATAATAGAATTATCTGTGAAGCAGTAAGCTTCACCATAGAGCAGGGTGAAAGAATTGCTGTTCAAGGGAAAAACGGCAGTGGGAAATCAAGTATATTAAAATTAATTTATGGAGAAAAAATCCCGCATAATGGAATTGTGAGGAAAAGTAGTCAGTTGATTATTTCTTATGTTTCACAAGATACATCAGATTTATATGGTAACTTGTCTGAATACGCAGATAAATATTGTATTGAAGAAAGCTTATTTAAATCAATTCTTAGAAAGCTTGATTTTTCAAGAGAGCAGTTTGAAAAGAATATCCAGGATTTTAGCGGGGGACAGAAGAAAAAGGTATTGATTGCAAGAAGTTTGTGTGAACAGGCACATTTATATATTTGGGATGAACCATTGAATTTTATCGATGTAATTTCTCGTATGCAGATTGAGAAATTGTTAATTGAATATCAGCCCACAATTTTATTTGTTGAGCATGATATTGCATTTTGTGAAAATGTTGCAACAAAAACTATAAAATTGAAGGGATAGAATGGAATTAATATGTTTAATATGAATATACAAGTAACACATAATAGGCTCCATGCAAAGTCAGATGTTTTAGGCGACATTTGCATGGAGTAGTATAAGTCGCCAATGCTGGCTTTGCTTCCTAACTATTAATAGCGAGGAGGAAGCCTACATGAAGCAGACAAAAACAAAATATGAAAAAATAAAACAAATAGTATCAGATTTAAATTTACCAAATTATAGATATATACAGCTTGCAAAAGCTATTTTTCGTCAAAGGATAGATAATTTTGATGATATGGCTATGTTGCCAAAAGTATTAAGGATAGCTTTAACAAATGAGTTTGGGAATAATGTATCTAGCTTAATACCTGTTTTTTCACAACATTCTAAGCAAGCTGAAAAATTGTTATTTGAATTGACAGACGGAAAGAGAATAGAGGCTGTTCGATTACAGTATAAACAGGGGTGGGAATCGTTTTGTATTTCTTCTCAATGTGGTTGCGGTTTTGGATGCCGTTTTTGTGCAACTGGAAGTACTGGATTTAAACGAAATCTCACTGCTGATGAGATAACTGATCAATTACTTTATTTTTATTTCTATAGACATAGTTTGAATAGTGTTTCATTTATGGGAATGGGTGAGGCTTTTGCAAATCCAGAGTTATTTGGTGCACTAAAAATTTTGACTGATCAAAATTTATTTGGTTTAAGTCAACGAAGAATTACGATTTCAACAATTGGTGTTATACCAGGAATTCAAAAATTGACCAAAGAATTTCCACAAGTAAATCTCATTTTCTCACTTCATTCACCATTTGAAAGTCAACGAAGCGATTTAATGCCTATAAATGAAAGATTTCCATTGCATGAGGTAATGAAGACATTAGATGAACATATTATTCATACGGGACGAAGAGTATTTCTTGCGTATATTATGCTTGAAGGGATTAATGATTCTAAAGAACATGCAAAGGCAGTTATAGGTTTGTTGAAAAATCGTGGTTCATGGGAGTATTTATATCATATTGATTTGATATCTTATAATTCTACGAATAAAACAACTTTTAAATTTCAACCATCGAGTGCTATCAACCAGTTTTGCAGTACATTAAAGGAAGCAGGCGTTAGTGCAACTGTTAGGACACAATTTGGTTCTGAAATTGGCGCTGCCTGCGGACAATTGTATTGTGAAAATGAATTGTGATGTTGGTTCGAAAATATTATTCTAAGAATAAGCCCTCTCAATTAAAAAAGAGGGCTAATTTTTAAGTGTTGACTTTCTATCAAAATACGTGTGGATATGATAATTTCATTAAAAAGCACAGCAGGAAGACTTTAGTAGCTGTGCTCTTATTAGTGTAGGTTTATTATATACTCTAAAAATTGCTATATCTTTCAAGTTAATTTTAGAAGCTTTTAAGAGGTTGTAATTGAATAATGAAATTCAAGAGTCGGTTAAGGCGAACAATCATCTTAATTGGCTTTTTTGTTTTTACATATAGGTAATTTTATTGTTGCTGACAGTCTATGTCAGTATGAATGTATATAATAGAAAATATAATATATAAATGCTGAGGACAGGGGTGTGTGGCGTGAATTATGAGGATATGGACAAAAAAACGGAAGTGAACAAAATGAAAAAAGCTATTATTGGGATTATCACATTATTGGTTATTGCTGCAGGCGGTTGTGGTTATTACTTTGAGGTATATTCACCACATGAAAAAGCCGTTACTCAGTTTGATACTGCAAAGAAAAAAGTTGAAGCAAAAAATAAGGAACTGCAAACATCGATTGATAATTCTGAAAAGTTGATAAATTCTAAGAAAGAAGCTTATGATACATCGGCATTAGGTAAGCTAAAATCAGCTGATAACAGTGCCAAGAAAGCATTAGTATCTGTTCCCGAAGTTCCTAAAAAGACTGATGCAATCGAAAAAGCTACCAAAGAATTAGAAAAGCCAATTGACTATTCAACACAAATTAGTGAATTGAAATCAGCTAGTGAAGCATTTGAAAACAGCGTGAAGCAGCTTAAGCAAATTACAAATCCAACAAGCGATTTTGTAATTCAAAGATTGAAGGAAGTATCTTCAATCACAGGAACGCAAGCAGTAACAGAAAATAATGATCCGAACGGTAATCTTAACAAACAAGGTGGATATACCGCTGCAGTTTATTTTACTGACAAAGATGTGACTGAAGAAGTGGATGGCAGAGATATTGTTGATAAAGGAACTGATGCAGGTGGATGTATTGAAGTCTATCCAACTAAGAAAGATGCAGAAACTCGTAATGCTTACCTAGCAGCGTTTGATGGAGCAGAAATGTTTAATTCTGGTTCTCACGAAGTACATGGAACAGTTGTGATCAGAACTTCAACCAATTTAACAGCGGCACAACAAAAGGATTTGACAAAACAAATTCTTGACAAGTTGATTGAGTTGAAATAGTTTATACCAAGAGCAATGGGTCGGTGTTTGACTCCCGGATTATCCTGTGATCAGGAAAGGCTGGGTAGTATTCCCATAAGTATTCATGTCCTTTCCTAAAAATTGGCATAAGAAAAGCACCTATCTTTCGATAGATGCTTTTGAGAATTAATATTCTATTCTTTATATCGTCCATACATTTGTTAATTTCAGTATCAAATTGTTTTTTGGTAAGTGAACCAAAGACAGTCGGAGCATTTGCAGGCAGTTTTATTTCAAATGGAATACCGCGTTGCAGTACAACTTGTCTTAAAAACATTCCTAAAATCGGCTTGTTGTAGTTATATAAGCTGATTTTTTATTACCTAGAATTAAAATGATTTGAGTTGATAAAATGATGCGCTTTTATGCCCGGGCAGGAATAATGTAATATAGAGAATCAATAATTATATGATTTATATTCAAAAATTTTAAATATTTAACTCTATTAAATTTCATGATATACTGAAATTAGTTATAGCAGATTCAAAACTATTGGCTAGTTTTAAGGCAATAGTAGTTTTGGGAGCGGTAATGATTATGTGTGTAAAAATCAGCAAATATTTAAAAGGGTATCGAAACAAGTACTCAGTGGATTATTGCTCTGACAATGGGAACAAAATACATCTGTTTGATTTTGATGAGAAAGAAATATTCCATGCTGAGGAGACTGGGGATTCATCGTTTTATAGGTATGACATAATGAGTCTTTTAGAAGAATTTAAGGTATTTGATAAGGTACAAGATAAGTTGAATGTACAGAAAAAGTCTTTTGAGCGAATGGTAATAGAGTCAGTTGAGGATTTTTATGAGTATGAGTTCAAAGATAATTTCACTAAAAACCAGTATAGGTTGCATTTGCGTAAGGAAAAAGAAAATGAGATTATAAAGTATATGATATATTATGAAGAAGAATATGATGAAAATTTCAATGATGAAGAGCATTTCAAAAAATGGTATGTAAATATAATCAACTATAACTACAATACAAATTTCAATACATATAATGAGGCTAAAAGATTTTACAAATCTCAAGGATGGAAAGAAATTAACAAGCAGAGGAATTCTAATCCTTATCATCTGACAGCGGAGGAAAGTGAACTTTTTAAGGAACTGCTTAAAGCAGGATTTACTAAACTTGCAAAAAAATATCATCCAGATGTAAAAGGTGACAGTGAGAAAATGAAAATGTTGAATTCTTTAAAAGAGAAACTTAAAAACGATTAAGTTTATTTACTATTTAATTAAAGTCTGTATCTAAAAATAAAAAAGTTAAGCATGTGCCAAAATGGTTGAAGAAGTTATTGCTCTTTAATAAAGAAAGGTGAGATTCCTGAAAATTTAAATTCAGTTAAGTACAGCTATTTATGGGAGCACTATATTAGGGTACAATATAGTATAAAGATATATTTATCGAAGGGGAATCGTTATGGAAAAAATAAATCAGCAAAGTAGTTTGTATAAGCAGTTTCTTAGGTATTCATATGAGGATTTAAAAGAACTGTTTAAAAAATCAAAGACAAAAGAAGAACAAGATTTTTATGCTGCTTTATCGGATTTAGTGCTTCAAAGAGAGCAAAAAAAGGTGATAGGTAAAGAGTAATGGCTATTTATACTATATTCGCAGGAGTAAATGGTGCCGGAAAAACATCCATATATAGATCTATTTATTATGAGAGAGATATAGAAAGAAGATACTATTAATCATTGAATAATTTAAAAAAGATACTGGGTATATGTAATGAAATAAATATATATGATAATACAAATGAATTTAAATACGCAGCCTATATATGCAACGGAACAGTTAAATGGAAAAGAAATACAATTCCCAATTGGAGTAGAAAGATTCTGCAATAAAAAAGCTAATATTTCTGCATAATTATATCTATAGCTTGTCTACTGATACGTGGAGTGTGTTGTATTGATAACAAGGGTAGAATATTTGATAAAAGCAGTGAATGGATGCATTATGTAATGCAGAATGGCATATGGTGGTTCAAAGTTAAAAATAAAGATAATTGGGAAGGAGGACAAAATGAAAAACAAAATAAGAGGTGATAAAAAAGAAATCACATCGGTTCATCTTCATTTGGAATTGAAAGATGAATACCTGACGGAATACCAGAAAATAATGCTTAAAAGATATGGAGAATCTTCTACGGGGAAGTCCATATGCAGAGATATTCTTATACCATCTGATATGCCGCTTCATAATCTACACTATACAATACAAAAACTTTATGGCTGGAGAAATTCACACTTACGCAGTTTTCATCTACCGGAAGAAGTATATCAAAAACTGACCAGTGGCACTGTTAAAGGCTGGTCGGATTTAGTGGGAATTTTATTTCAGCCTCCGTCCGAATCAGAGGGAGATATTTTCTGGGATGATGATTATAAAAAAGGCAGTATAAGTGCATGGATTAAGAAGAAATATATTGGACCGTATTTTTATGGCGGAAAACTGGAGCATCCGGAAATTGCTAAAAGAGATGTGCAGCGGCTCATGGATGATTTTAAGATGATTGATGTTAGGGAGTCATTTAAAGATTACATAGAACGGACTAAAAAGGCTGAGGGCAAGGAGATTAAAATTTTGCGTAAAGCTCCTTTGATTGAGTTGACTCTTGAAGAAATGAATTCTTCTATTATCATTGAGGGTGGAACAAAAAACTTGTTGGAGAGATTGGAAGTTAGCAAGATTTTAGCAGGTAAACATGAACTGCTTGGTGAAAAAAGGTTGTTTCCGGTAGCAAAGGAGCTCATTTATAAATATGATTTTGGGGATAATTGGACTATTATCATAACTAAGAAAGACAATTACAGAGACCTGATTAAAGGCGGGCTTGTTTCGCATGAAGAGATTGTCTGTGCAAATGATACTGTGCTGAATGAGCATAGGCCGGTTTGTATTTATAAAGATGGAGTTTTTTTGATTGATGATGTAGGTGGACTAAGTGGATTTGCTAATTTTTTAGGGACTGTTTATGAAAGTGAAGACAAGGTAGAAAGTAATGAGCTTCGTGCTTGGTCAAAGAGACTTGGCTGGAGTGAAAAAAAGATTGCCAATAAAAGGATATTGTAGTATGATGATGGGCATAAAAATTGTATAACAATGAAATTGTAATTTTACCACGGAGAGAAGAGATTTTATTATGGATAAGACTAATCCGAAGAAAGCAGTTAAAGAATTGACCATGCTGTTGATGTATTTAACAAGATTTAAGGAACGTGATTATTTTGGATCAGATTTGGATATGGCTTGGAAGGGATATGATTTCGACATTATTAATGAACTGGATAAGGAAGATTATATCCGGCAGGGGAGCCATCGTTCTAAGTCTGTAGCAATTACAGATGAAGGCATGAAATTATCACGGGAATTATTGGCTAAATATAATATATCAGATTGGAAGTAGATATATATGGTGTAGCATTAATCTGTAAATATATACAAATTACAGCTACCCTCATCAAATCTAAATCTTGACAATATATAAGATTAGTACTATAATTTAGAAAAAATTAAATTTAAGAACTATGACAGGAATCAAGTAAATATATGATATTTAAAGAGAGTGATGTTTGCTGTAAATTCACAATACTCATGTATTGAAAACTCGTCCTTGAGTTATCGGTTGAAATACAAGTAGACTGTATCGGGTGAATCCGTTATTTTATAAAGAAAAAAATTTGGATGGTACCGCGGTATTGTTTCTCGCTCCAAGAGAAACAATACCGCTTTTTTATTTTGATGAAAACTTAATATTGTAAAAGTAATGCCAGGGATAAGTAAATACAGATATACTTTTAAAGAGAGTGCCCATGGTGAAAAAGCACATTTATACTGTATTGAAACTCACCCTTAAACTGCAATCTGAAAATTAGTAGGATTCTGCCGGCAGTGACGCCGTTAAAATATTCAAGTTATAAATTTGGGTGGTACCGCGATAGACCTTTCGCCCCATGGAAAGGTCTATTTTTTATGCTTGTTTTTAGAAAATAATTTTTACTGGCCAGTGAAATTATATATTAAATTTTTGTTTACTAAATGGAGGTATTTTAATGGAAGAAGTCAATTATATTTCTGAAAAAATGGATTATGTTCCAATATCCAAATTACACTATAAAATTTTATGGCTCATCGGTCTTGGAATATTTTTAGATGGATTTGATGTATATCTGGCAGGTGGAGTTTTAGGTGTGCTGTTAAAAAGTGGATGGTCAAGCATAAGCTTAAATGCTGCTTTTATTTCTGTAACTTTTTTAGGACTTTTGATAGGGTCACTTATTACTGGATTTTTAGGAGACAGTTTTGGACGTAAATTTTCTTATCAGCTGAACCTTTTGATATTTGGTGGAGCATCTCTTGTAGCTGCATTTTCCCCAAATATGATTTTTTTAATAGTCTGCAGGGGAATAATGGGAATTGGACTCGGTGCTGAAATTGTTACAGGATATGCACTGCTTGCAGAATTTGTGCCTTCAAAAACGAGGGGAAAGTGGATGTCCATGCTTTCGCTTATAACGAACGTTTCTACACCGGCGGCTGCATTTCTGGGATATCTTATAATACCACGGTTTGGCTGGAGATGGATGTTTGTATTTGTAGGTGTATTTTCCGTAATTGTATGGTATATGAGAAAAAGTATGCCTGAATCCCCAAGATGGTATGAATCCAAAGGAATGGAAGAAGATGCACAGCATGTTGTAAATATATTTTACCATGAAGCAGAGAAGGAGGCTGATAATTCCATAGCACAACCTAATGTCATAAGGAAGGAACATGATAAAGAATCGGGGAAGTTTAGTGATTTATTCAGTAAAAATATGATCTCGAGAACTATTGTAGGTTGTGTAGTGCTGATTGCAATAAATACTTTGATATATACTTTTGTAAGCTGGGCACCTACATTTTTCTTGAGAAAAGGCATAAATGTTTCTAAATCATTGGGATATACAACTATAATGATGATAGGTGCACCTCTTGGAGCGTTAATTGGGAGTTTTATTGTAGATAAATTAGGGCGTAAATGGTGCCTTACTATATTTATGCTTGCAGCAGGAGCACTTGGATATGCATATGCTTCACAAAATACTATGACTGTAATATTGACTATGGGTTTTTTCCTCACTGTAATTATATATATACTTCTTACACTTGGCCTTGCCATTTATGTTCCGGAATTGTTTCCCACAGACATAAGACTTAGAGGCTCAGGATTTTGTAATGCAGTAGGAAGGCTGGCAACTATATTCAGTCCTTATGGAGTAGCATGGATACTTAAAAACTATGATACCAGGACTGTTTTTATAGTACTTGGATGCATACTTGTAGTAGTGGCATTTATTATTGCTGTGTTAGGAGTTGAAACAAAACAAAAATCCCTGGATGAAATTTAAGTGCCTAAGTTTTGAAAGTATTGATTTTAATAATTCATTTTGTCCGGTTAGTATGTGTTAGAATAATAATATAGAAATATATGTTAACTCTCAGAAAAGTCCTGGAGTTCTTTATAACCAAGGGAGTTTTAATCTGTCAGGTAAATAATGATATAATTTATTTACCTGACAGATAAAAAAAGGGGGACATTGCATGCTTATAAAATTGCTGGATTTAGAACTGCAGAGACGGAGCGTAATTTTGAATGCGGCATTGAGAGAGTTTGTGCTAAAAGGCTATGAAAATGCTTTGATTTAACTAAATCGTTTCTTTATATGTGCAAGTATTATCTATTGATTTAAAATTTTTTAATATTATCCACAAAATCACAGCAAATATTACGGTAAATAATGGAAATAAAATTAATTCAATCGGCGAAACTGAAACACCGCTAATTGCCATGGAAATAGCCATCACATCAATAGCTAACAGTAATGTTATGCCCTTAATGATAATGATTGGGGCAAGCAAGTAACCTAAACTTTTCTTTCGCAATAGCAAAACACCACTTACTACAGTCACTGGAAGGACAATTCCTAAGTCCATTGCTTGAATAACGAAAGTAGTATAATGCTCCAAACCATTCACAGTATTATTACCAATGGTGGGAACGATTCTGCCTAACCACATCAAACTTATAATAATGCCGATAACGATGATGAAAATTCCAACAGGCTTACTGGGCATGGCGGCTGAAAAGCATTTCTCCAAATTCTGCAGTTGCTGTGAAGTAATATTGATTATAAATGCAAAAAAACGACAGTGACATCAGTAACACATAAATCAGAAAGAAATTGTTGTATATTGCTAAAAACGAATAGCTCATATAGGTGTATAGAAAATAACCTAATGTTCCTACCAACAACAATTTTCCTTTGAGGGACCTCTTGTTCAGAATCAACGAAACCAGCAGTAGGGGAATGGCAAAGACTAGTGTAACAACGTCTTGAGCTCTTACTTGTGCTGCCATAGATACTGATTCATTATGATATAATCCTTTCCCATAAAGCCTGACGGTTTCATTATGAATAGTCTGAATTGTTTGATTTTCATTGATAGCATTATTTGAAAAAAAACCATATGCAGAAGCAATTGATGCTAAGATGATAATGAAAATCACCAATAAGTTGCTTGTTTTATTCATCTTCATTACAGCCCTCCTTGATGTATGACATCAATATAGTAACTAGTTACCATTTACATTATAGCAACTAGTTACTATAATGTAAATGGATATAATGGATAAGTTTTTGTTAATGAAAGGGAAAACGTTATGCAGATTGATGATATGATTAAAAATTATAGCGGTGAGCGGGAAAAAGAAACACGTGGTATCTTTGCGAGTATATTTATTTTGCAAAATCGTCTGCAGACAATTTTTGATAAAGCCGATCCATTTCTTACATTGAAACAATTTATGCTGCTTGTGATGATAAAACATACAACTGGTAAAACCACCTTTACTCACTTGGGGAAATTGTCAGGTTCCTCCAGACAAAATATAAAGAAATTGGCTGCATCACTGGAGAAAAAAGGTTTTATAACCATTCGGAAAAATCCTGTTAATAAGCGAAACACCTCAATTCAGCTAACGGAAAAAGGTGATAGCTATTTTGAGGAAGTTTTTTATTTTCACAATGAAAAACTCAATAGCTTGTTTCATGAGTATTCTGATGAAGAAATCCATTTGTTTTACACTATGATTACCAGGTTGTATGCAGGTGTTGATAGTCAAGAGCAAAAGTATAAATAAAGCATTCCCATTGGATAAAAATATTCTGCAATATCATAAAAGTATTATTTGCCGGTGTTAATGGCGCTGGAAAAACATCCATATATAAATCTGTTTATTAGGAAATCATCCTAACAAAGAACTTCAAAAAGATTGGAAGGAACATGGAGAGTCAAACTTCACAATTGAGATATTGGAAAGGAGGATATTTACGAATGGATATAATTATAAGACAGGAAACTGAAAAAGACTGCAGACTTTCCGAAAAAGTGGTGGAAAAAGCATTTGAAAATGAAGAGCACAGTGATCATAGAGAGCAGTTTTTGGTAGCTAAATTGAGAAAAAGCGATGTATTTATACCGGAGCTTTCTCTTATTGCCGAAATTAACAAAAAAATTGTAGGTCATAGCCTGATGACAAAGCTAATTATTAAAGATGGTGAAAAGGAATACGAATCGTTGGCACTGGCTCCTGTTTCGGTTTTGCCTGAATATCAGAACAAAGGTATTGGAACAGGCTTGATTGAGGAAAGTCTGAAGCTTGCAGAAGAAATGGGCTTCAAATCTGTAATTGTTCTTGGACATGACAGGTATTATCCTCGATTTGGATTTAAACCTGCAAACACATGGGGGATTAAGGCACCATTTGATGTACCGGATGAATCGTTTATGGCATTGGAACTTGAGAAGGGAAGTCTTGATAACATTAAGGGAACTGTGGCTTATTGTAAAGAATTTTTTGAGTAAGGTAACCTGTGTCACCGCAATAAAAAATTCCGCGATGTACTTTTGGCTCTGCAAAATTCTGATGAAATAATTATACACATGAATCTTATATATAAGTCAACATTAGAGATAAAAATCGAAATTTATGAGGAGGAAAATCCCGTTATGAATATAAAAAAATTACTGACAATGGCAGTGAAGTAGCCATTGTCGGCGATTTTTCCGTCTACACAAGCAAGCCGCTGAAAGATTTTATATATGAAAGTAATAGGGGAAGAGATATTTTCTTTGTATCTTCTGAAGAAGATGCTGTTGATGGATTGAAAAAATTCTAAAGTGAAACTAGCTTGGTATGTTGATATTGAGCTAGTTTTTATATGATGATGGTATAATAAGGACGGGGCAAGGAGACTTTTTATGTAGTTATGAGTTATATTGGAGTTGATAATTGCCATACAGCAAAAGAAAGAGTTAGAATTAGAACTGTAAAAGGCGAACTTATAGGAGGATATTATGAAAATTTCAAAGAAAGATGCGCTGAAATGGTTTGAATTTTTTTCAACACTGCCTGAGGAAGAGGAAATTATGACAAAGCAGCAGGAGATTGTTTACTCTGCCTTTGCGCAAATTGAGGCAGCCATCGATTATAGAAATGATATGTTAATGTCGGAAATTAAGGGTTTGAAAAGCTTGAAGAACAGAACTTTTTTTGTGGGAAATGAAAGTAAATTTCCCCGGGGATGCCGTTCCTGCCTGCTGGGTACTGGTCTGAATGCAATCAGGAAAACCAACAAGTGCAACATTGAGTGCAAGTTCTGTTATGATTATGGAGAGCTGGAAAATATTCCTCCAGTGGGCGAAGGTATGTGGGAAATTGGAGGCACAAGATTTTATGACAGGGATATTGATTTGCTTCTTTCCATTCAGAAGAAACCCACTGGCATTTGCTATGTCTATTTAGAGCCGTTTATGGAAATAGAAAAGTACTATCCGGTAATAAGGAAATTTAGTGATGCTCAAGTTCATCAACATCTGTATACAAATGGCATTTTAGCTACAGAGGAAACATTGAAAGCATTAGGTGAAGCCGGCCTTGACGAGATACGTTTCAACCTGGGTGCTTCTGAGTGTTCGGACAAGGTGATTGAAAATATCGGAACAGCAAAAAAATATATTAAAAGTGTAGGTATTGAAACTCCAATGACTCCTGAGTTTTTCCAAATTTTTTTCATGAAAAAGCAGGACATCTTGGAGACAAAACTTGATTTTATCAATTGTGCAGAATTACACTTGAATGAGAATAACATAAACAATTATTATGGAGAAGACATGTATATTTCCAGGCAGGGTTACATATCTCCAATCTGGAGCAGGGAACTGACTTTGAAATTCATGAAAACAGCCGATGAAGAAAAGTGGGATTTAGTGGTTCATGATTGCTCGAACTATACAAAATTTGCCAGAGACTTGAACCTGAGCAGCAAGGAGGGCAAATGGTTCGGAGCCAGCAATTATGCCTGTGAGTTTTCCAGGATTCCATATGAAGCATTTTTACCCATACTGGGTGATGACAATTTCAAGTTTTTAAGTGAAGAAGAATTGCCTGAGGGCTATAAACCGGGTGAGATGATTTTTTAGAGGGTTCAAAGCAGAAGTGGCAGAACTTTGTTCTGGTATGAAAGCAACTGGCAGCCGCTTTGTAAGAAGCGTTATGACATAAAAGACCGAGGATCAACATCATAAATATAAATATCAACAAGGAGCGTTAAGAAGACAATTGTTAAAAGTAAAAATATACCTTGGAATGAATATATAGAAGATGAAATAGTAGCAGGATTAGGTTCGTGGAAAGATAATAATCTTTAAATCATTTGAAAGGAATGGTCTTCTATGAAAAACATTTTAATTACGGGGGCAGCAAATGGCATCGGTTATTATCTGGCCAGGCAGCTTTTATCAGAAGGTTATAATGTAACTGTTCTGGATTTAAAAACCGACAATCTCAGCAGTTTGTGTGAAGAATATGATTCTCTTTTTTCGCTGACCTGTGATGTTCGCGACTTGAAGCAAATGGAGATTTGCGTAAGTAAAAGCGTCAAAAAATACGGGAGCATTGATTGTGCTGTACATAATGCCTGACTGTGTACATTTGAAAGTATGGAGCAGACCAGTGAGGAAACGTATCATCATGTAATGGAAGTGAACTATTACGGAGCGCTTCATCTATCCAAGGCTTTTGCCTTATATGAAGAGTCAAAGGAACAGCAAAGTCATATTTACAAGTTCCTGCGTTAGTGTGATGGGATTTGTCAATATCAGTCCCTATTCTTCAAGTAAAGATGCGATTGAAGCACTTGCCAAGTGTCTTAATATTGAGTACCAAAATTACGGCATCAGTTTTCATATTTTTCACCCGCCTCTTACCAGGACAAAATCAGCAGAACCTCTGCCTGTTCCCAAAGAATTTATGGTCGATCCGGAAAAGGTCGGTACCGGTCTTGCAAAGCACATACAAAATAAATCTTTTATTATCTGCCATAGCTTGGGGCAAAAGATACAGATATTGATCTGCTATCTGTTTCCTTTAAAAATGGGAAAAATCATGAGTAAGATGACTGCCAGGTATATGACAGGGAAAGATAAGAGATAAATTATGAGCATGTGACATAGTGAATTGAAAATGGATGCTTTCTGGATAAACAGTGGATGTTACAAGTGAAAATAAAGTTCCTTCTTTGAATATTTAACAATTCCCATCTTAATTATAACATATAAATAATTGTAAATGCAGACTGTTTGTTCCCAACTGCCAGTGTTATAATGCAATAGCACGTTAATGTGATTTGTTGGAGGGATTATTGTGGAACCCAAGGGAGGTAAACATATGAGTTCTTATGTGCTTGGCTTTAAGGACATTGACAAAACAAAGCTCATGGCTGTGGGAGGTAAAGGCGCAAATCTGGGGGAACTTTCCAGGATTGAAGGAATACACATACCAGATGGCTTCTGTGTTTTTACTGAAGCCTTTAAAAGAATTATCGAGGAAACGCCGTCCATTGATGAATTACTGGATGAGTTATCACTTCTGAAAGCGGGAGACCGAGATAAAATCAGTAAACTCAGTGGTGAAATCCAAAAGATCATCGAAGACACAGCCATCCCTGAAGATATTAGTGAAGAGATCACCCGCTTTCTCGCAAGGCTCGGAGAAGAAAATGCCTATGCAGTACGATCCAGTGCAACTGCAGAGGATTTACCAACGGCCTCCTTTGCAGGTCAGCAGGACACGTATCTGAACATTGTCGGAAAGGAGGCCGTTCTAAAGCATATAAGCAAGTGCTGGGCATCGCTGTTTACCGAGAGGGCAGTAGCTTACCGCCTTCGAAATGGTTTTGACCAGCGTAAAGTCTACCTGTCTGTAGTTGTTCAGAAGATGATCTTCCCTCAGGCGGCAGGGATTTTGTTTACTGCCGATCCCGTCGCTTCCAATAGGAAGGTATTGTCCATTGATGCCGGCTTCGGACTTGGTGAGGCACTTGTTTCCGGCCTGGTAAATGCAGATAACTATAAGGTGCGTGAGGGTAGAATTATTTATAAGAAGATATCCATCAAGAAACTGGCTGTTTATGCCTTAAAAGACGGCGGTACGAAAGAGAAGAAGATTGAGCCTGAAAAGCAGAAGAAGCAAGTGCTGTCGGAGAAGCAGATTTTGCAGCTTGAGCATCTGGGAAGGAAGATCGAAGAACATTTCGGCTGTCCCCAGGATATGGAATGGTGTCTGGCAGATGATACGTTTTACATTGTGCAGAGCCGGCCAATCACTACTTTGTACCCCATACCTGAAGCAGATGATCAGAAAAATCATGTTTATGTATCCGTGGGTCACCAGCAAATGATGACCGATCCCATGAAACCGTTGGGATTGTCTTTTTTCCTGATGACCACCAGAGCACCCATGCATAAAGCTGGCGGAAGGCTGTTTGTTGATGTTACACAGATGCTTGCTTCCTCTGACAGCAGGAAAATCTTGTTGGATACCATGGGACAGCACGATCCGCTTATGAAAGATGCGCTCATGACTGTAATAGAACGAGGAGATTTTATAAAATTCGTACCAGATGATAAAAAAGAACAGAGTTCAGATAAAGGCAATAAAATTGTGTCATCTGCAGGTTTCCGGGTACAGATCAAAAGCGATCCGTTAGTTGTTTCTAATTTGATTAAAAGTAGTGAAACATCCATAGAAGAGCTGAAACAAAATATGCGGAGGTCATCAGGATCGGATTTGTTTGATTTTATTCTGGAAGATATTCAGGAGTTAAGGAGGGTTTTATTTGACACGCAAAGTTCCCGTGTGTTTATGGCTGCTATGGATGCTTCATTATGGATCAATGAAAAAATGGAGAAGTGGTTAGGTGAAAAAAACACAGCAGACATCCTTTCTCAGTCTGTGCCAAACAATATTACCTCGGAAATGGGGCTGGCGCTGCTGGATGTAGCAGATGTTATCCGTCCTTATCCGCAGATAATTGATTATTTACAACATGTAAAAGATGATAATTTTTTGGATGACCTGGTTAAGTTTAATGGCGGACAGGAAACCCGGGAGGCTGTCTGTGCTTATCTCAATAAATACGGAATGCGGTGTGCCGGAGAAATCGATATTACCAAACCTCGCTGGAGCGAAAAACCCTCTGCACTTGTTCCCATGATTCTCAGTAACATCAAAAATTTCCAGCCTGAAGCTGGTAGGCGGAAATTTGAGGAGGGACGGCAGGAAGCTTTGAAAAAAGAACAGGAGTTATTGGATAAATTGAGGCAATTAGCGGATGGTGAACAAAAAGCCAGAGAAACAAAAGGAATGATAGATCTGATCCGGAATTTCAGCGGGTTTAGGGAATATCCAAAGTACGGCATGGTTAATCGCTACTTCATTTATAAGCAGGCTTTGCTGAAAGAAGCCGTTAAGCTCGTCCAAGCGGACGTTATTAATGAAAAAGAAGATATATACTATCTCACCTTCGAAGAACTTCGGGAAGTGGTATGCACAAATAAACTGGATTACCAGATCATAGAAAGGCGAAAAGAGGAGTACAAATCATATGAAAAACTAACTCCGCCGCGGGTTATCACCTCTGATGGCGAAATTATTGCAGGTGAATACAAGCAAGAGAATCTCCCGGAAGGAGCTATTGCAGGTCTGCCTGTTTCTTCCGGAGTTGTAGAGGGACGGGCACGTGTCATTTTAAATATGGAAGATGCTGATCTGGAAGAGGGGGATATACTGGTAACCTACTTTACTGACCCCAGCTGGACACCATTGTTTGTATCCATAAAAGGCCTGGTCACCGAAGTTGGCGGACTTATGACCCATGGAGCAGTTATCGCACGTGAATATGGTTTGCCGGCAGTTGTGGGAGTAGAAAATGTCACCAGACTGATAAATGACGGACAGAGAATCCGGGTTAATGGAACAGAAGGCTATGTAGAAATCCTGTAACGGGGAAGATGTTAATTATAGAAACATAGAGAATGTAAAAAACTATTATGCACCAATTTCATCACCATTTGGAGCTCCTATGTTTATGGGAAAAAGATTAGTCAAGCTGGCACAATTATTTAGAGTTCAAGAAAAAAAGAAGATTACAAGTTGGATTATGGAACAATTAAGCCGAGGACAGTTGTAGATAATTTGATTAAAGCATTTGAAGGAACTGATTTTCAGATATATATTGCAGCGGAACAAATAAATCCATGTGAGAAAAATAATATCTATATTGATAAAAGATTTGATTTTAGTAAACTCATACCGGAAACTGTAGCCTATATAAATCGTGGAAGTCAGAATAGCATTATGACAGGCTTGATGTATGGGGTCCCTCAGAAACAATTAAGAGTACAATTGATGATTTTAACAGAACATCTATTTATATAAATAATTCTAAAAAAGCAGGAGAACATCTACTAAGTCTTGGAGGGGTAACCAGAGTAGTGCAAGTTATGGGAAATTTGTTATAATAAACGGTACTCCTACTTTATATACTAATTGAAACCATTGAACTGGGGTTATAGACAGGCTTATGACCGTCAAATGTGAATAAAAATTAAATGATTGGATCAGATAATTTAATTTTTCTGATTATAAGGTATAATTATGATAAATAATTATTAAGGGTGTGAAATAAATGAATGCTGGGGAAATAGTCAGGAGAACAATAAAAGAGGAAGCACATGTAATGAATCCGACAATTTATTATTTTTCCGCTACGGGCAATTCGTTGTCAATAGCCCGACAAATCGCAAAGGGACTTGAGAACTGTACAATTAAGTCCATGGCTGTAGGGGCGACGGATGAACCTGTTGGCGGTCCTGATAATCCGATTGGTTTCGTCTTTCCCGTTTTTTATATAGGATTACCGAGACTTGTAAAACGCTTTGCACAAAACCTCAATATCATTAGAGGAACTTACTGCTTTGCATTTATAAATTTCGGTGGGAATGGAGCGGACACTTTGGGAATGCTGGACGATATTTTGAAAGAAAAGGGTGTTTGTCTGTCCTATGCAGCTGGAGTAAAAATGCCTGGAAATTATATCGTGAAGTATCAAGCCTTTGCCAAAGATGTTGTACAAAAGCTTATAGAAAATGCAATGAAAAAGGCAGATGAAGCTGCAGAGGCAGTTGCGGGCGGAAAGGTTTGGCCGATTAAAAGAAAGGCCAGGCTTCTTAGTAAGATAGCCAGTTGCAGTTATTTATACAAAGGGATCTCCGAATGGGACAAAAAATTTGAGGTGAGCGGAAAGTGCAGCGGCTGCGGTCTGTGTGCCAGAGTATGCCCTGTAAATAATATAAAAATAGAAGACCGGAATCCGATTTGGCAGCATCGCTGTGAGCGGTGTCTTGCCTGTATTCAGTGGTGCCCACATGAAGCAATAGAATATGGAAGGAAAACAATCGGGCGCAGAAGATATCACAATCCCAATATTAAAGTTGAGGATATTATAAGAGGATTGACCTGTGAAGATATTTAGTCGCAGGACTGATCACATGGTTTATAATAGATAATTATTAAGTATAAAAATGCATCTAGGTTAAAACTTGGATGCTTTTTATCTTTCGATAAATTTTCCTTTACAAATATTAAGTTGTTGATTACAAACATTGCATTTAGTTTTACAAAGTAGCTTCTCGTATTGCTATTGAGGGTTGTAAATCGGGTTACAATAAAATAACAATAAATATGCAATCTAATTCGATAATAATATATTGTAAAACAATAAAATATATGTTAAAATCAAATAAACAATAAATAAGTGAGGTGCTTTTTATGAAACCAGGATCAACAATTTTTTTAAAGATAGTGGTTTTTCTTGTTGGAATTATAGTACTTGCATTATGCATTTTTTGCCTGCCTGCAATAGCTAACGGAGCAGCAGAACATTATCCAAAGTTGCATTATTGGCCTGTTTTAATAGGTGCCTATCTTTCAGCAATACCGTTTTTTGCTGCATTGTACCAAGCCTTGAGACTTTTAGGCTATATTGACAGAAACAAAGCCTTCTCGGAATTATCTGTAACAGCTTTGAAGAATATAAAACACTGTGCTATTACAATCAGCATTATATATGCAGTACTAATACCATTTTTAGTTCTTATAGCGAATGCGGACGATGCCCCGGGTATTGTAGCACTGGGATTGGTCATTGCTTTTGCTTCATTTGTGATCGCAGTCTTTGCTGCTGTTCTCCAAAAGCTTTTAAAAGATGCGGTAGATATAAAATCAGACAATGATCTAACGATTTGAGGTGAATAACATGGCAATTATAATCAACATTGATGTTATGTTGGCCAAAAGGAAAATGAGTGTCACAGAACTTTCGAAAAAAGTTGGAATAACCATGGCAAACATCTCTATATTAAAAAATGGAAAGGCAAAAGCAATTCGACTATTAACTTTAGATGCAATCTGCAGGGCTTTGGAATGTCAGCCTGGAGATATTTTGGAATACAGAAATGATTCGCGATAATTTGGCTGAATTTGTTTGAGGAGGCAATGTATGAAAATTAAATTGATTCAACCTGCAATGCTGCCAAGACCTATGGATACGAAGTTGAAAACAAGAATGAGCCCTTCATTGGCATTACTCACAATAGCAAATCTTACGCCGAAGGAGCATGAAGTTATTATTGAGAATGAAAATGTTGAAAAGATAGATTTTGACGAGCCTGTGGATTTGGCAGCAATAACTGTTACTGTAGATGTTATGAACAGGGCGGTGGAAATATCGAAGGAGTTTCAAAATCGTGGAGTAACAGTAATTGCAGGAGGTATACATATTACAGCAGATCCAGAGAGAGCTGCTGATAGTTTTGATGCAATATGCGTGGGAATGGCTGAGAGAGTATGGATAAAAATTCTCAGGGACAAAGAAAATAATTTACTTAAGAAGATATACTGTGACATGGAAAATATTGCCGGAAAAGAAATAGTGTCGCCAAACTATCATATTATTGATGATAAAAAGTATTTATATACTAATATAATTAGTACAAGCAGAGGATGTCCTTTTGAATGCGATTTCTGCTATAATAGTTGCAAAAATGTACTTAGGACTTATATCAATAGGCCCATAGATGATGTGATTGAAGATATAAATGTATTAAAAACGAGACATATAATGTTTATTGATGATAATTTTATTGGGAATCCCAAATGGACAAAAAAATTATTAAAGGAAATAAAACCTCTTAAGCTGAAGTGGAATGCAGCGGTTACTTCCAATATAGTGGACATGCCTGAACTGTTGGATGAAATGAAGGCGTCTGGCTGCCAAAGTCTGTTTATAGGTTTTGAAAGTATAAACAGCAGGTCAATAGACAGTGTCCACAAGGTACAAAACAGTGTAAACAGATATGAGAAACTTGTAGATGAAATTCACAAAAGAGGAATAATGATAAATGCAAGTTTTGTTTTCGGACTAGATGAAGATGATATCTCCGTATTTAAAGATACATTGAAATGGATAATTAAAAATAAGATAGAAACGGTGACTTCGCATATCCTCACCCCGTATCCCGGCACAAAGTTATACTCAGCATTGATAGAAGAAGATAGAATTGTAGATTATAATTTGTCAAATTATAATACTGCACATGTTGTATATAAACCCAAAAATATGACAGCAGAAGAATTATATAATGGCTATCTATGGATATATAGAGAAGTATACACGTTTAAAAATATAATGAAGAGACTGCCAAAATCTAAAAATCAATGGATTCCATTTTTAGCATTTAATTTATTTTATAGGAAGTTTGGAAAGCTGACTGAATTATTGTGCAGACTAGTTTCTTTTGAAAATGTAGGAAGGCTTTTTAGATGGCTGGCTTATTGTATAAAATAAGTGAAGTTTGGGATCACCTATTTTTATGCTGTGTTTTATCTTTCTCATATGCTATAATAGTTGTGAAAATGTGGTTAAGAGTAATTAAATATAAGATTATTTGAAATTTAGTTAATATTGACTGTTGGGGAACTGGAGATTTGCAAATTACAATAAAAAGATACTAAAGATTTTAAAAAGGCTAAGAAATGTATTCATAGGGCTTGTGAAGAAAATTAACAGCGTTAATTATTTTTAGTATTTGGGAGGGTAAATTGATGGTTCAGTTTAACAACAATATTTCAGTTATTGGGACAGGGTATGTAGGTTTGGTCAGCGGTGCATGTCTTTCAGAATTTGGCATGAATGTCATATGCATGGATAATGATTTGGATAAGATAGAAAAGTTGAAAAATGGAGAAATGCCTATATATGAACCTGGGCTTTATGATATAGTAAAGAAAAATATGAATCAAGGCAGATTGAATTTCACAAATGATTTGAAATATGCCGTTGAAAATTCGACAGTTATATTTATTGCAGTTGGTACCCCTCCACTGGAAGACGGCTCGGCAGATCTGCAGTATGTACTTGATGCAGCTTGCGAAGTGGCGAAATATATGAATGGATATAAAATCATTGTGGATAAGAGCACGGTTCCTGTAGGAACGGGACAAAAGGTAAAAGCAAAGGTAAGGGATGTGTTTAATGCGAGAAATGTAAATTATGACTTTGATATAGTATCCAATCCAGAATTTTTAAGAGAAGGAGCTGCCGTAAAAGACTTTACACATCCGGATAGGGTTGTTGTGGGGGTTGAAAGCAAAAAAGCCGAGGAAATAATGAAGCAAATTTATAAAGTACTGTATATTATAAGTGTGCCATTTGTTATAACTAATCTGGAAACTGCAGAGTTGATAAAGTATGCTTCCAATGCTTTTCTTGCGACTAAAATTTCTTTTATAAACGAAATGGCAAATATATGCGAGGAAATTGGAGCTGATGTTCACAAACTGGCCAAAGCTATGGGACAAGATGGGAGAATTGGCTCCAAGTTTTTACATCCTGGTCCAGGATATGGGGGAAGCTGTTTTCCAAAAGACACTAAAGCATTAGTACATATAGCAAA
The DNA here is from genome assembly GCF_042436595.1 of Clostridium sp. MT-14. Classification (NCBI taxonomy): domain Bacteria; kingdom Bacillati; phylum Bacillota; class Clostridia; order Eubacteriales; family Clostridiaceae; genus Clostridium; species Clostridium sp. MT-14. The sequence goes on along the minus strand of NZ_JBHMIY010000001.1, from coordinate 290,937 downwards.
AGAAGCTGGTGTGAGGTCTGAAATTATAGAAACTGTTATAAAAGTAAATGATGCACAAAAAGAAAGAATGATCAGCAAGATAAAGAATAGATTCAACAATGATTTACATGGTAGAAAAATTGCGCTTTGGGGATTGTCATTCAAGCCTGAAACGGATGATTTAAGAGAATCACCGGCTCTTTACATAGGCAAAAGGTTGATTGAAGAGGGGGCGGAAGTTAATGTATATGATCCAATAGCTATGGATAACTGTCAGAAATTTTATTCTGAAATTCAATTTAATTACTGCAAGAATGAGTATGAAGCCTGTAAGAATGCGGAAGCAGTTGTTTTAGCCACCGAATGGAATCAATTTAGAAGCATGAATTTAAATGAAATTAAAAGTAATATGAAAGGTGCTCTGTTTCTAGATTTTAGGAATGTATATGAACCACAGGAAATGAAAAAGATTGGCTTTGATTACGAAGGAGTTGGCAGAAAATGAACAGCATATTGGTTACAGGTGGTTCGGGATTTATAGGTTCTAATTTGTGTGATAGGTTGTTGAATTTAGGATACAAATTGATAAATATAGATAATTTTAATGATTACTATGCTTCTGAAATAAAGGAAAAAAACATTGAGATGGCATTGAAAAATGATAACTATACACTATATAGAGGTGACATACTTGATAGGGATTTGGTAAATAGAATATTTGCTGAAAATGATATAGAACTGGTCATACACCTAGCTGCCATGGCGGGTGTACGGAACTCCCTGAAAGATCCCCTTGAATATGTTGATATAGATATTAAAGGCACTGTAAATTTACTTCAGGTATGCGCTGAAAGAGGAGTAAAAAAATTTATTGAAGCCTCTTCTTCATCTGTATACGGGGTTAATTCAAAACTTCCATTTTCAGAAAACGACAGTGTAGATCTTCAAATTTCACCTTATGCTGCTGCAAAAAGAGCTGCAGAATTGTTTTGTTCAACCTATACAAGATTATATGGAATGAGTACGGCCTGCTTGAGATTCTTTACTGTTTACGGGCCAAGGCAGAGACCGGAAATGGCAATACACGTGTTCACAAAGAATATAGATGAAGGTAAACCGATAAATATGTTTGGTGATGGTTCAAGTAAAAGGGATTACACATATATAGACGATATAGTGGATGGAATAGCTTCTTTGATAGACAAAAATTTTGAGTTTGAAATATTTAATTTTGGAAGCAGTAAAATCATCTCTCTTTATGATTTAATAAAGATCATAGAGGATGTTGTAGGCAAAAAGGCTATTATCAATAGAATGGATATGCAAAAAGGTGACGTGCCCATTACTTATGCGGATATAAGCAGGGCAAAGAAATTCATTGGGTATAATCCCAGAGTTAATATAAGACAGGGCATTGAAAAATTTTATGATTGGTATTGCGGCGGAGTAAAAAACGAATAGTTTTTACAACCATCCGTTTTTTTGAAAATATAACATTGAAAATTTACTGTTTACCGTCAATAGGTTTTTGCTGTAATTTTAGTCCCGCCTGATTTTATAACATAGTTAAGCACTGATAACACCATTCTTTTTATTAAGTAAAATATTATTATAAGTGTCCATAAGTCCGCTAAAAACCTTATTCCAGGATCTTTTCAGCCCAGTATTTCTGGCATTTGTCCTTAATGTGTTTCTCAAATTTTCATCTTCAATTAACTTTACCATTAAACCAATTAGCTCGTTCATATCCCTTGCCTTGAACTTAAGGCCATTAATTCTGTGGTCGATGATATTTTTAACTCCCCCTGCGTCAGCACCTATAACAGGGATGCCAGAAGCCATAGCCTCAAGTACTACATTTCCAAAAGTTTCTGTTGAGGAAGGAAACACAAATATGTCACTGGAGGCATAAATTTGTGCTAATTCTCTTCCCTTCTTAAATCCCGTAAATATAGTATTTTTTGGAAAATCATTTTTACATTTATCCAGATATGGACCTTCTCCTGTTATAATAAGAGCTATTTTGTCCCTATATTTATTGTAGATTTGTCCGTAAGCATCAATTAAAATATCTAAGTCTTTCTCGGGTGAAACCCTGCCTACGTATAAAAACACCAATTTATTATTGATGCCAAGCTGCATTCTTAGATCCTCACTCCTCAATTCAGGGTTAAACTTTTTGGAATCTATGCCTCTTGAAAAAATATCTGTATTTGCTATTCCTTTCTTTTTAAGATAAAATTTTATTTCTTCCGACGGACATAAGGTCAAATTATTTTGATTGTGAAACCATCTCATATAAGCCCATACGGAATTATTTAAAAAATCCAAATTATAATAATTCAGATACTGACAAAAATTAGTTGTATAATTAGATACAGTAGGTATGCCGTGCTTTTTCCCATACATTAATCCAGTCATTCCCATGTTGAATTCGGTCATGAGTTGTATTATGTCCGGCTTAAAACTAGATAATGAAGCACTTACTTTGAAAGTGTTGGGGAAAGCTATTCTGCATTCAGGATAGAGAAAAAATTTTATACTAAAAAACCTTTGGATATTGTAACTTTCGTTTTTCTCTGTATCATTATCAGGTGCGAATATTAAGTATTCAATGTTATTTGCTTCATAATATTCTATAAGCTTATTTAAGGTATTGGTAACTCCGTTTATCTGAGGTAAAAAAGTATCTGTAAAAATAGCTACCTTCACATTATCCCTCCTATATCCCTTGTTAGATTATAATTTTTTAGATTTCTAAATTTGTTCATATCTAAATAAAATGTATCTCTTAAAATGACCTCCTTTGCCTAATGCATTTCTTTTCACATTAAAATAAGGTATATTCCTCTGTGGCAAACTGCTATTATCAATTAATTTTGAACTGCCTCATGTAAGAGAAATTTACAATATAATAGTATCTCTCATAGGCATTTTTTGATTGCATGTTTATGTTAAGTTTATGATAAAAATTATGAATTTCAGTTAATATTGGGATTGCTCGGCGTATCTGTCTTTTTATTATGACAAGCTGCTGTCAGGCTAAAAATGATATAATGGCAGTATATCAAAAATGACTGGAGGATACTTTTTATGGAGCTACGTTGATTCTGTTCCGATTATAAACAATTGGGAGTTTGATGGAGGTGTCCCGGCTCAGACCGTTTTGTCGGTCCGGTGATCGTCTACTCATTTATGCAGGCAATTGGCATGCTTATTATTGACAATAAATTAAAATTAACAAAATGCTGTCGCCCGAAACTTTATTTTATATACAGTTGCATTGATAATGTTGCTGATATATAAATGTAGACAATAAAAGCTCGATACCTGTAATAGTGATTGCCTGGAAAACAGGTGACTGCAATGAAAGAAATTACTTCTACATGAAACATATCTGTTAGCGATAATACTGCTTTCATTTTTGATGCTGATGTTGACCATAACTTCCTGTCAACGCCCGAAGTCCTTTTACCTTTATTCGAGGTTACTTTCTTTACAGCATGGCATTTTGCATAGAAAGAATGATTCAATAAATACTGCAGTCTTTTAGTTTTATTTCTATTGCCTTTTACTGTTGCCTTAGCGATTCTGGTCTGTAGCCTATTAATATATTTTTGAACCTGAATCCAGTCAATGGATTCCCATTGACTTTCTAGCGATTTATTGCCTTTTAGTTTCTCGGTTTTATCCGTCGTTGAATTACTAAAATTCATAAGTTTACAGTCCTTTCCCACTAAGAAATACCACTGGATAAGTCAGCACCATTTCTGGTCAGGGTAAAGTTTAAACCCTTATCTTCTTTCATTACGAAAGTAGCTTTTGCTTTTTATCCATTTCTTCTGCCCTCTATGCCATTTCTTTTCCTTACGGTTGGATACCTCATTCACATGAGGAACATATAGAGTTTACCAAGTTCCGCATAATATATAATTGTGAAAGCCTTAGGAGTCACCTTTAAACCGGGAGTTCTTTATCCATTCGCATTGGTTTGCCAGAGCGCCTTTGCTTGACTCCTTACCTTTTGGTCGAAGCGTTTCAGCCTATTTCGCTTTCTCCAGCGTAACGATTCTTACAGTGATTCACTTTATGTTCTCCTTAGCTTTCTTACTCTAGCAGTCATCCCAGTTTTAGGCTACTCGGACTTCCACATTGTCTTGTGAGCTTTCTAACCCAGACGTTACCATCCACGCTAGTCACAGTAGAGTTACCCCGAATGGATGGGGTAGCCTTACGGCAATATATTATGCGACTTCTTGTCGCATCTGGCATCCCTTGTCTTAATGGATAAATTAGTGGAAAATGGTGTACGGATATATTATTCAGGAGATCTGGATCGAGAGGGAATAATCATGGCGGATAAATTGAAGCTTCGATATGAATCAAAGCTTGTATTATGGAGATACGGCGTGGAGGATTACAGGGATATAGTGTCAATGGTAAGACTTAAAATTGATTTCTGAATACAATGCTGTTATTATAGAGAAAATTAAATTTACAGGGAGGTACTTTAACATTGAACAAATTACTTGAACAAATACAATACTATAACAATAGATTTCCTAAAGAGCAATTAAGGGAAATAATAAATAAAAAAGAAGAGTTTATACCTGATTTACTGGAAATATTAATGTATACAAAAGAAAATTATGAGGAAGTTATAGGAAAAGAAAATTATTTTGGCCATATATATGCGATTTATTTGCTGGCCCAGTTTAGAGAGAAAAAAAGTTTCCCATTAATCATGGATTTAATTAGTTTACCCGGGGATATACCTTTTGGAGTTTTGGGAGATACCATTACAGAAGATTTAGATAGAATAATTGCATCTGTTTGTGATAGTGATGTTGAGCCTATTAAGAGGTTAATTGAAAACAGTAATATTAATGAATATGTAAGAATATCAGCAATTAGAGTTTTCCTTGTACTTTTTTCTCAGAAAATTGTTTCAAGAAGTGAAGTTATAGAATATTATAAAACATTATTTAATGGCGGGCTCGAGAGAAAATTTTCCCAGGTTTGGGGAGGGCTCATAAGTGCTTGTTGTGATATAAAAGCTTTTGAGTTACTGGAAGATATTAAAGAAGTTTTTGACGAAGAATTGATAGAACCCTCTTTTATAAGTCGGGAAGATGTAAAATTTAGTATCCCCCGTGGTAGCAAAGATGAAAAAGTCATATTAAAAGGTACACAGTATAGTTTTATTGAGGATACAATTAAAGAGTTGGAATGGTGGGCATGTTTTCAAGAAAGGGATACTTATCCCCAAAAAGCAAAAAAAGGCAGCAATATAAATAAAAATAACAAGAAAAGAAAAAATAAAAGAAAACAGGCAAAGGCCTCTAAAAAGAAACAAAGAAAAAAATAGCTGAAAATTTACGGGAGTATATGGTACAAAATAAAGCTTTCTTCCAGAAAGCATGGTCAGGTAATAAGTTTACATGTCTCTTATATAAATCCATGGAGCTGATATTGTCAAGGTAGAATTTTAAGTGTATATACTTTAAAATAATAAACTTATAAGACAAATAGAATTTTTAAAGAATGGGGAATAGAATGTGAACATAAATGATTTTGAGAAGCACATAGGTAAAACAATTTTAGGCAGGGGATATGATTATTATAACAATGGAAACATAGTCGAATTCCATAAAAACGGGAATAGTGAATATGTTTTTCTTGTAGAAGGAAGCGAAAAATACCGGGTAGATATAAAAATAGATGAAGGCGGAGATATACTGTATTCAAATTGCGACTGCCCTTATGATTTTGGCCCTGTATGCAAACATCAAGCTGCAGCTTATTTCAAGCTGAATGAGATCTTAAATGGAAAATCAACTGATAAATTCAAGAAATATGAAATAGAACGCAAACCTGCAGTAAAAAAAATGTTGGAAAACTTTTCAAAAGAAAAGTTGATGGATATTATAGAAGATATAGTTGAAGATGATGATAATTTAAAGAACAAAATAGTTTTTAAATATTCACCGGTTGATAAAAAACAGGAAATCAGCAGATGTAAAAAACTTATGAATTCAATAGTACGAAAATACAAGGGAAGAGAGGGCTTTATTTCCTACATGGAAGCCTGTGATTTTGCCAGCGAAATGGAGGTTATACTGAAAAGAATAAAAGAAATATGTGAAATTGGCAATGATCCTCTGATTTCATTAGATATTGCCCTTATGATTCTGCGTGAATCCGTGAAAGCTTTTCAATATGCAGATGATTCAGATGGAGATATAGGAATGCTTGTGTCGGAAACAATAGAGACTATAGGTAAAATTGCACGTTTTTCTAAAGATATAGATACAAGAAGAAAAACATTTAAAAAATTACTGAAAGAAGCTGAAAACAGTATTTTTGATGGCTGGATTGACTACAGGATTGATTTAATTCAAATCTGCTCCGAGTCTGCAGATAATGAGGAATTTAGGAATCAGCTTAAAATCAAAATAGAGGATTTGCTCAACAGCATGCCCCATAATAGCTGCCATGAATATGGAGTTGAAAGAATGCTGTTGATACTGTTTAATATTATAGATAAATATGGTACCAAAGAAGAATCTGAAAAGTTTATAGAGAAAAATATTGGATTTTCATCTTTCAGAAAGATACTCATAGACAGGTTCATGAAAGCAGGAAACTATTCAAGAGTTATAGAACTGGCACTTGAAGGTGAGAAATAGGACAAAAATTATGCTGGATTAGTATTGAAATGGAAAGAGATAAGATACAGGGCTTATAAAGAACTTTCATTGAAGGAAAAACAGGAGAAACTGGCAAAAGAGCTATTATTTGATGGTAAGTTTGAATACTATGAGGAGCTTAAAAAACTAAATAGCGGAAATTACAAAAACTTTTACAATAATATCAAAAGAGAAATAAAAAACTGTAAAAACTGGCAGGCAAAAAATGTTTTTCTTGAACTTATAGTTCAAGAAAAAGATATTGATGAATTGATGAAGTATGTTGGAGAAAATCCGTCCAGTATAGAAAAATATGCCTACTTGCTGATTGATAAACACAGAGAAGAGGTTATAAAATTATATGAAAAAAATATCAGGGAAAGTGCAAGAGAGGCATCAAACAGGGTGCAGTACAAAAGAGTCTGTAAAATTATAAAGAGATATAAAAAGATAGCCGGTAGGGAAAAGACGAAAGAAATTATAGATGTGCTGGGTAATATCTACAGGAAGCGGCCGGCATTTCTTGACGAAATGGGAAAGATCAAATGCTGATGCTCTTGATAAAGATGAAAATCAGTTTTTAAGAACTTTTGGAGATAGAAGAGCTTTTGAAAATTGAAGCAGACTTTTCTAAAATAAAACCAAAATAAGGGTCAGTTAAAGTGATTTTATCTGCTTTAATTGTTTTTTTATTTTTTGTCAAAAACTTTTATTGGTACTGACAGTCCATGTCATTATAGTTGTATATAATAAAAATATAGAATACAAACATTAAAGGCGGGGTATTGTGTGGATTATGAGGATATGTACAGGGAAACGCTTATCAGGATTTTACGGGAAAAGGACACTGTGCTCGAAAAATTGTATATGGAAAGGGAAAAATTGAATTACTATGCAAGTACAGATGCTATGACTGGAGTGTTGAACAGAAGATCAGGTCTGGAGATGCTGAATAAAGAACTTAATTTGTCAAGGATAGGCAATAAAAATCTTGTTGTCTGCTTTGTTGATGTAGATGGATTAAAAATAGTAAACGATAACTTTGGACATCAGGAAGGCGATAAGCTTTTGATAAATACAGCTAAAATACTGAAAGACAGTATTAGAAAAACTGATTTTGTAATTAGAATGGGCGGGGATGAATTTCTAGTGATATTTCCAGGCGTTGCAATGGAGGAAGTTCATAAAATTTGGCATAGAATTGAGGAAAAATTAAAGGAATACAATGAGAATAATGAAAATTATAATTTTAGCTTGAGCTGTGGATTTTGTGAGTGCAGGAAAGGAATGCAGTGTGGAATGTCTGTGGAGGATTTAATAAAAAATGCGGATTTTGAAATGTATAAGAAAAAATTGCAAAAAAAGAAGGAATTATAAATATATATGTATAATTAGTTAATAAAATGTTAACAAAATATAAGGAAGGGCACATATATATGGAGAGATTTAAAGCAGATGTAGTACTGTCTATATACAATCAATTAAAAGAAGGAAAAGTGATTTTAAAGAATGATGTAATAGATAAATTCAATATCAATGAAAGAACTTTTTACAGATATATAAAAGACATAAAGAAATTTGTAGAAGACCAATCTGATGGCGAGCTAATGGGAGAAGAAATTGTATCAGACAGAGAAAAAGGCGGATATATCTTAAAAGGCGGGCAGGAGAAAAATCTAAGCGAAAAAGAAATACTGGCAGTTTCCAAGGTGCTTTTAGAGAGCAGAGGTTTTATAAAAGCGGAAATAAAAGATATAATTTACAAACTTCTTGATAATTGCATATCTAAGGACAGGGAGAATATCAAATACATTATAGGCAACGAGCTCATGAATTATGTTCCTCCAAAACATGGGAAAAAGCTTTTGGATAAGCTTTGGAAAATAAGTGCTGCAATAAAAGATAAAAATATACTGGAAATTGGGTATTTCAAAATCGGCACAGGAGGAAAGGTAGAGGAGGAGACTTCAAAAAGGACCTTGTATCCTCAGGGTCTGTTGTTTTCTGAATACTATTTTTATCTTATAGCTTTAATAGAAGGTAAAAGTTATGAATATCCTGCCATCTACAGGGTGGATAGAATTGAAAAACTAATTGTTACAGACAGGAAATACAAGGTGGATTACAGCAAAAGATTTAAAGACGGGGAGTTCAGAAAGTTAATCCAGTTCATGCAGGCAGGGGAGCTGGAAAGAGTGAGATTCAGGTATACAGGCAGATCTATAGAAGCAGTTTTAGACAAACTGCCTAATGCCAGAATAGTAGAAGAAAAAAAGGGTGAGTATATGGTGGAAGCCAGGGTATTCGGAAAGGGAATAAAGATGTGGCTTTTGAGTCAGGGAGATTCTGTGGAGGTCTTGAGCTCAGATAGATTCAGAGAAGAAATGATAGAGATTATAGACAGAATGAGAGAGATGTACAGATGAGCTTTTTATATAAGAAAATTGAAATCGAATGATTCTTGAGCATATGAAATAAAACTGAAGGAGGTTGTTTGAATGGAACATTTAATTAGGGTGAAAGGCACAGGCAGTATCAATGTTAAGCCGAATTTAATTGTTATTACCATGAACCTTGAATCGCAGCATTATAATTATGACAAGACAATGGAACTTGCGGCTGATTCAGTAGAGATTTTACAAAATGCAATTGAATCAGCAGGTTTTGACAAAAAAGATCTAAAAACAACAAGTTTTAATATAAAAACACACTATGAAAGTTATCGTGATAATAACGACAATTATAGAAGCAAATTTGATGGATACATTTGCAGGCAAAGTTTAAAAATTGAGTTTGATTTTGACACAGAAGTAATGTCAAAGGTATTTGCTGCTATTGCAAAAACGCAAATAAGTCCACAGCTGGATATACAGTTTTCTGTTAAGGATAAATCTGTTATCAGTGAAAGGCTTTTGGTAAGTGCTGCCAAAAATGCGAAACACAAGGCGGAAATTTTAGCAAAAGCATCAGGAGTCATTCTTGGGGATCTGGTTAGTATTGATTACAATTGGAGTGAACTGCACCTTTATTCTCAAACAAGATCTGGGGTAGAGGAAAATTGTATGGCTGTTCAGTCATCTTATGCTCCGGGTATCGAACCAGATGATATAAAAGTCAGTGATACAGTTTTATTTGTATGGGAGATAAAATGATAAATATGATGATTAAGGAGGTACACATAATGCTGGACAAGGCAATTCTAATAGCTGCAAAGGCCCATGAGGGTCAGGTTGACAAAGGTGGACAGCCATATATACTGCATCCTCTGCGGGTGATGTTTTCAAGAAGAAGTGAAGCTGAGAGAATATGTGCAGTGCTTCACGATGTAGTAGAAGACACTGATATATCGCTGGACTACCTGAGAGATCAGGGATTTTCCGAGGAAGTACTGTCTGCACTGGATGCTCTCACCAGGCGATATGGCGAAACCTATGATGAATACATAGGCAGGATTGTAAAAAATAAAACAGCCGGTCATGTAAAAATGTGTGATCTATTCGATAATATGGACTTGTCGAGGATAAAAAATCCTTCAGATGCAGATCGCGAGAGGGTGAAAAAATACCGTAAAGCTGCAGATAGAATATCTGATGCACTTGATCAGAATGAGGATGGAGAATTTATATGTACCAGGGAAATTGAAATAGATGGCTGTGTATCGGTGCCGGAAAACTGTTCAGAAGATGAATTCTGGGATAAGTTTATAGATTTTATTGAGAGAAATTACTGGTCTTTTTTCGGCGGCATAAATGAAATCAAGTGATTCTTGAGAATATGGAAAGGAGAAAATATATACATTATTAATAGGAGGTCATTATGTCTCATAAAAACTGTGCAGATGTAAATCCATTAAAAAAAATAAGATCTGACAAAGAAACGCTAAATCCCACAAAATTGAATAAAAGTTTTAATCAGTGTGGTAAGAATTTTATAGAAATAAAGCTAAAGTTTGAAGATACCGATATCAAAGATACATTTTCAAGATTTGGTACGCATACATTAGGAGAAATTCTTACTGAAGATAAATATATGAAATTGAAAGATGAATGTTATCGAATATACAAAGAATATATGAATATGAAATTGGGTCTATTCCTTGTCAGGCTTAAACAAGATAATGATTTATTTTACAAAAAATTTCTTAATCCTTATGGTGATGAACTTTTCTGTAAATTTAAAATGGAACAAAACCCTCTGGAAAAATGTAAGGGAATTTATATGTATGTATGTAATGAAGAGATAAAGTATATAGGGAGAGTGAAAGGTAATTTTAATTTCTATAAGAGGATAAATTCTGGGTATGCTAGTATTTCTCCGAGAAATTGTTATATTGATGGTCAGGCGACCAACTGTCATATAAATTCCATAATCAACAATATAGGGAGTAAAGTTACATTTTATGTCATGCCTTTAGAAGATGATGAAGAAATATGTTCATTGGAAAGGAAGCTTATTAAAGAAAATCAGCCGGAATGGAATATTGCTCTTAAATAAATTTCTAAGTGGTATTGTGTAGAATACAACATTGTAAATGTTATAATAATTTATTTATAAATTATTATACAATATAAAAATTATATATAAATGGGGTGAAGATTGAATGTCTATAAAGGAAAAGGAACAGCTTACAGAAAAACAAATGTCCATACTTAACAGTGAAATGGACAAGCGAAAAAAAAGTGTTGGACTTTCGTATGTGTTATTTATTTTCTTTGGTTCTTTAGGTGTTCATAAGTTTTATTTAGGCAATAAAAAAATGGGTATCATTTATTTGGTATTGGGGATTTTTGGATGGATAGCCATTTTAACTGGTGGCATTTCAGCTATTTCAAGTGAAGGCGCTAGTGGAGGTGGAGCATCCATCATTGGCCTAATATGTATTATAGTACTGGCTATAATGCTTTTAGTTGATTTATTTACAATTCCAAAACAAGTCAGGAAAGAATATGAGGAAGAAGAACAGATAGTTATAAATAGTTTACTTAATAATAACCAATAATACAAGGTCTATTTTATATTTTTAAATTATATGGGGCTGCTGCATAATTAATTATGCAGCGACTCATTTTTTAAAAATTATTATAGATAAATAACGATAAAGGACATCAATTTGCGGTAAATGTTTTATTCGGAGTTGTATTGTATTAATAGTTTCAATGATTACAGTATGGAATATAGTGATGAAAAATAAAATAAGGAGAAGTTCATTTTATGATGAATGTAAAATTTTTGTATAATCATCATGGCATATCTAATTCAATTGGAGAAAGGTTGAAATATCTAATAAGTAAGACAAAAAATGAAGTTATAATTATGTCACCTTATATTTCAAACAACCCTTTAATAGATATGATTTATGACTTAAATGGAATAAAGTTAAGAGTGCTAACACGATTTTCTCTGGAAGATTTTTTAAATGATTCGTCAGATATAAATATAATTGATAGGTTAGTTAAAAATCCAAACTCAGAGGTAAGGTATTATTCTAATCTTCATGCCAAAATTTATATTATCGATAGGCAGAAAGCTATAGTAACTTCAGCTAATTTCACTCAAAATGGTATGTACAATAATTTAGAATATGGTGTTTTAATTGAAAATAATTTGGATAATATGCTGGAAGATATAAATAATTTATGGAATAAAGCCGGTGTAATAAATGATAAAAAAATAGCTTTAATACAAAATAAACTTGATGTTTTCAAGAAAAATAAGAATCAGATAGACGGTATAAGGAACCAAGTTATAAAGGTTGATAAAAAAGTTGTAAAACAGAAGAAAAGTCATCAATATAAGGAAAAGAATCGGACTATGAGTGGTAAAAACTACGGACAAAAGGAGGATAAAAATCATTTAAATAAAATAAATGATAGAATTGTTCATAATATTTCAGAGTATAAAGCTTTAAATTTAATAATTAACGAATGTAATATGAAAAATTTTGAACAGAAGGTTTTTGAAATTTATAATTTGATTAAAAATAATATACCTATAAGTGTAAGAAGCTCTTGTAAATTTAGATATAGAAAAAATAAAAGAGAAGTAGATGTAGCTATGAATATAATGAACTACAGGATTTTTCTTTTTCCATTTAAAAATAAGCCAATAGTTCAAATAATTTATCCTAAAATAAATATATATGATTTGAAATATATAATTCCTGAAGAACGATTAACAAATATTTCAGAAGAATGGATATTTAAAAATATTGAATGTTATATTCTCTGTTTGAGTTTTGATGAAGTCCTGAAATTTAAAAAAGAAAATTGGGAATCATTTGCCAAAGCTTGCCTAATTGCCTACAATGGTAAAAAAACCAGAATGAGGGATTCAAACATGATAGTTGACTGGAATAATAATGAAAATGGTAATTTATGAAATAACACGGACTTGTCAAGGATAAAAAATTCTTCAAATGTAGATTACGAGAGGGTGAAAAAATACCGTAAAGTCGAATATAGGATATTCTATGCTCTTGACCAGAATGAAGATGGAGGGTTTATTAACACCAAGGAAATTGAAATAGATAGCCACGTATCAGTACCAGAAAACTGTTCAGAAGATGAATTCTGGGATAAGTTTATAGATTTCATTGAGAAAAATTACGGGTTTTTTGACGGTGGCATAAATGAACTGAAATGAGATTAAAATATTTGGGGAGATTGTAGTGGAAAAGGTATAGGTGTCCCTGCTGTGGAGAATTGTCGTTAGATGAAGAAAATGGCTGGGATATTTGTGGACTGTGTGACTGAGAGGATGATCCTCTGCAAAAAGAACAACCGGACTATAGTGGTGGAGCTAATTCAATGAGTCTTAATGAGGCCAAGAAATATTTTAATAGAGAAATATTGTATAAAAAGTTAACGGTGTATGATCATTATTGTCCACTGCTTGATAAGAAAATTACAGGGAAATTGTGCCATGAAATAATTATGGTGACTAAAGTGAAATTAGCCTTTTCAGCAGTTTTGGGGATAAAAGTTTTTTCGAAAAATGAGACATGTTCTATTTGCAATTTTTGTCCAATAAATAGGACAATGAATAATTAAGGAGCATTTAGTAATGTGGAAAAAGTATAAAAAAGGTATAACTATTGGTAAAGTTGGCTCTGAAAATGGAATAGTGATAATTGATGAAACTTATGGCGATGAAGCCCGAATAATACTTGAACGGGATTGTGGTAATACACCATTTGCTATAACCATAGGCATCTATGGCCTAATGGTCCATACAGCTTTTGCTTCCAGTAATGGTGAAGCTGAGAAGAAATATTGTGAAATGAAAGAAGATGTGAAAAAATTATTGGATAATTGGAAAGCAGAAGAAGATGATGAATTAGATGACTGGATGGATCAATTTTGTAATAAGTATTGATAATGATTAGATGAATTATAGGAGAAACTAAATATGAGATATATAAAAATAATTATTTCTATTTTTATATAAGATTGGGCATTTTGCCCTATTTTTTTGGCATTTTTTATGCTTGCTTACACTGATGGAAAAGATGAGATTTAAATCATACTTAACAAAATGATATAATTCTTATTAAAAAATATTGACTGGGACAATAAAAAGAGGTAATATAATTGTATTGACTAAGACAATGAGGCCTAAGTTAGGTGGTGGTGGATTGATAGGATTAGAATATATCTTAGGACTTTACAATATGCAGCATATAGAACTTGCCAAAGAACTTGGATTGAAAAAACAAAATATTAACTTGTGGATAAAGGGCAAACAGGGCATACCCAAAAAATATTTACCAAGACTTGAAAAAATGTTTGGAATTAGCAAAGAGTATTTTCCTAAAGAGTTAAATGAAATAGAAAAACTTGAAATTCAAAAAGAAAAATTGAAAAAGGAATTAAATCCCGTAATTGAAAAATATGATAAGCAGTTCATGGTAAAAGACACCAAGGGTATCTATAAAGTGCCTATCTACGATAAAGAAGAGATGAACAGAATTGAGAGAAAGATTGAAAAAGCAAAACTTGTTTCTAAATTTAAACAAGCTTTGGATGTAGTAGATGACAATCCATATATGGATACCTATAGGCTTATTACTGAATTGCTGAGCAAAGCTCAGCAGGAAGTTGTTCTACATAGAACCATCGAAGCACTGGCACACTACATGGAGGTTCTTCCGGATAAAATAAACAGTGATGAAAGCCAGGATGAGTTTGAAAGTGAAATATTTGAAATATTTGATGATTATAATTTTTAGATCAATTGCTTAATACAGAAGAATAAACAGGGAGGAATAAAAACAATGTCAACAGGAAATATTGGATTTGAGGAAACACTGTGGAAGTCTGCGGATAAACTGAGAAGCAGCATGGATTCATCAGAGTATAAACATGTGGTATTGGGACTTATATTTTTAAAATATATTTCTGATAAATTTGAAACCAAATACAACGAACTTGTGGAAGAGGGAGAAGGTTTTGAAGAGGATAGAGATGAATATGAAGCAGAGAATATATTCTGGGTTCCCAAAGAAGCTAGATGGAATTATATAAAAGATAATGCTAAAAGTCCAAAAATAGGGCAATTAATTGACGATGCCATGATTTTAATAGAAAAAGAAAATGCTACACTCAAAGGTGTTTTAGATAAAAGATATGCAAGACCAGAGCTTGATAAGAGAAGGCTTGGAGAGCTTATAGATTTAATTTCTATTATAAAACTTCATAAAAATGGTGAGAAGGATTTGCTTGGGAGAGTATATGAGTATTTTTTAGGAAAATTTGCCGATGCAGAGGGAAAAGGCGGTGGAGAATTCTATACTCCAACTTCAGTTGTTAAAACATTAGTTGAAATGATAGAGCCATATCAGGGAAGAATATATGATCCTTGCTGTGGCAGCGGTGGTATGTTTGTTCAAAGTGAAAAATTTATTAAAGAACATCAGGGAAGAATCAATGACCTATCTATTTATGGTCAAGAGTTAAACTCTACTACATGGAAGCTCTGCAGAATGAATCTTGCCATAAGAGGTCTGGATGCAAATATAGGACCACATAATGATGATACTTTCCATAATGATCTGCATAAAACATTAAAAGCTGATTTTATTTTAGCCAATCCACCTTTCAATATAAGTGATTGGGGTGGGGATAAATTGACGGAAGATGTCAGATGGAAATATGGTATTCCACCGGAGGGAAATGCAAACTATGCGTGGCTTCAGCACATGGTGTATCATCTGGCTCCCAATGGCTGTGCAGGCATAGTACTGGCAAATGGGTCACTAAGCTCGAATACTTCAAATGAGGGAGAAATAAGAAAAAATTTAATTGAAGCACCTTTGGTAGATGCAATAGTAGCATTACCGGATAAGCTGTTTTATTCAACAGGCATACCAGCCTCACTGTGGATATTAAACAGAAATAGAAAGAATAATCCTGAATTTAGGTGTAGGGAAGATGAAATACTTTTTATAGATGCCAGAAATTTGGGAGAAATGATTGACAGAAGGCACAGGGAGCTGAGTGAAGAAGACATAAAAAAAATTGCAGATACCTACCACGGATACAGAAATATAGATGGAAACTATGAAGATATCAAGGGCTTTTGCAAAGCAGCAAAACTTGATGAAGTAAGACAAAACGAATATATATTGACTCCAGGGAGATATGTGGGAATAGAAGAAGCAGAAGATGATGGGATTCCCTTTGATGAAAAGATAAAAACACTGACAGATGAGCTGGGAGAGTTGTTTGATAAATCCCACTGCTTAGAAGAAGAGATAAGGAAAAACCTTAGGGGGATTGGATATGATATCTGATAAATGGATGCAAGCAAAATTGATAGATGTGTGTGAATTTATTTCTAGAGGGATAACACCATCATACACTAACAAGGGTGGGGTTATTGTAATTAATCAAAAATGTATTAGAAATAATACTGTAAATTTTAAAGCATCAAGACTTACAAATCCTAATAAGAAAAGAATTTCAAAACAAAAATATTTGAAACCATATGACATACTTATAAATTCTACAGGTGTAGGAACACTTGGAAGGGTAGCTCAGCTTAAAAATGTTAAAGAACTTATTACGTGTGATTCTCATGTAACTATAGTTAGGGCTAACGAAAAAGTGTATCCTGAATATTTAGGATATAATCTTTTTATGCAACATTCAAATATTGAGAGATTAGCAGAAGGTTCTACTGGCCAGACTGAATTGTCTAAAACTAGATTAGGAGAAGTTATAAATTTATATATTCCACCTTTAAAAGAACAAAAAGCAATAGCCCATATCCTCTCAACCCTGGATGAAAAAATAGAAGTCAACAATCAAATGAACAAGACTCTTGAAAAAATGGCTCAATTAATATTCAAACACTGGTTTGTGGATTTTGAGTTTTCCAATGAAGAAGGGAAGCCTTATAAATCAAGTGGTGGAAAGATGGTTCAAAGTGAGCTGGGGATGATTCCTGAGGGGTGGAAACTAAAAGCTTTAGGCAAGGTACTAAATACAATTGAAGCAGGTAATAGACCTAAAGGTGGAGCGGGTAACTTAAACAAGGGAATACCAAGTATAGGAGCTGAAAATATAATTGGATTAGGCAAATATAATTATAGTAAAGAAAAGTATGTATCATATGATTATTTTAAAAATATGAACAAAGGAATAATAAAATCTGGGGACGTTTTACTTTACAAAGATGGTGCTAAATTAGGAAGAAAAACAATATTTATGAATGGATATCCTCATGAAAAATGTTGTGTAAACTCCCATGTTTTTATATTGAGAACTAATGAACTTATATCTCAAAGCTACCTTTATTTTTGGTTAGATCAAGATTGTATGACAAAAGATATTATAAATCTCAATGCGAATTCAGCACAACCAGGTATAAATCAGGTTCAAGTTAAATCATTGAAAATATTAATTCCGGATAAAAGTATAATTAATAAGTTTGATATTATAATATTATCTTTGTTGAAAAGAATATTTTTAAATTGTAATATTAATAATGAGCTAACTCAGTTGAGAGATACATTACTTCCAAAACTTATGTCGGGTGAAATAAGAGTGCCTTTGAACAATTGAGAACCAACTGAATAAATTTAATTTATTAAAGAGGGTGATTAGAATACAAAAACTTGAAGATGTATTTAGAAATTTTGATACAGCACCGGTTCTATTTATTGGTGCTGGTATCTCTAGAAGATATTTGGGGTTGGCAAATTGGGAAACTCTTTTGCGTGAAATGGCAAAATTGACTAAAGATAATGAGTTCGCATTTGAAATATACAGTAGAAAAGCTAAAAATGAGGGATTTAAAATTGGTGAGTTTCAGAAAATAGCAGAATTGATAGAATGTGATTTATCGGATATTTGGTTTGAAGATCCTAAGTTTGAGGAGAGTAGGAGAGAATATAAAGAACTTGCCTTAGCAGGAGCCTCGCCATTGAAAATAGAAATTGCTAAATATATTAAAAATAATTCTCTAAGTGTTAAGGAAGAGTATGTTGATGAAATTAAATTGTTCAAGAAACTAGGTAAAAAGAGTATAGCAGCAGTTATTACAACAAATTATGATAATTTTATAGAAGACAGTTTATATAATTATAGGAGATTTATAGGACAAGAAGAGCTTATATTTTCAAATATACAGGGAGTAGGTGAAATATATAAAATTCATGGCTGTTGCACTGAACCGGATTCCATAGTAATTAATGAGAAAGATTACTTGAATTTTGAGGAAAATAATGCATATCTTGCAGCCAAGATATTGACCATTTTCTTGGAACATCCAATTATTTTTCTTGGGTATTCTATTGAAGATAAAGATATTAAGAGTATTTTAAAGGCCATAGTGAAATGTCTTTCAAAGGAAAAATTAGAGAAATTTAAAAAAAGGCTTATTTTTGTAGAATGGAATAATTCAAGTGAGGAGGATCAAATATCAACTCATAGTATATCTTTTGAAGATGAAAAAACTTTAAATATGACGAGGATATATATTAAGGATTATTCTAGGTTATATAAAGCATTACTAAAAAATAAATTTAAATATAATACTGCTGTATTAAGAAGACTTAAGGAAGAAATTTATGACTTGGTTATTAATAATGAACCTACTACAAAAATGAAAGTTGTTGGAATAGAAGATGATGAAAATCTGGATAATATAGAAGTTGTAATTGGTGTAGGAGTTTTATCTGAATTTGGTAAAAAAGGATATTGTGGGTTAAAGGTTGAAGAAATATTTAAAGATGTTCTATTTGATAATGGAAATTATGACTCTAATCTTGTAGTTACTGAAAGTTTGCCTGTACTGCTTAAACGTAATACGGGAAGTGTTCCAATATACAAATATATATCAAAAGCGACAGTTGAAATACCTGCATATGTGCAGCATGCAATTAGGACAAAATATGAGGATTTATTAAGCAGATCAATACGTAATAATAAAAAAAGACAAGATTGCATTGATAAAACTGTAAATCATATTGTATCAAATAATGATCCTAATAAGAGCTTATGGCTAATTTCCTTTTTACAAGAGGAAAATATTGATATTGAATCACTTGGCAATTTTTTAAGAGATTATTATAAAAATAATCCTGATATTTTTAGTAATGGTAGAAGTGCTGATAAAACTAATTTTAGACGATTGATTAAGATATATGATTGGTTAAAATATTATAGAACTAAAGAATCCTAGTCAACTTAGTAGGGAATAAATCACCCACCAAACAACTAAGATTCTTGATAACCTACTAAATACTGCCAATTGACGAATAGCAGGGAATAAATCACCCGCCTCGTTTAAGCAATATATTATTAACATATGTTATTATATTTAAATTATACATGAAAAAGATTGTTAAGGCAATATAAAAATTTTCCATAGAAGCAAATAGTTGTTTTTTGTATAAAATGTCATATAAGATGATAAAATAAGTATAAGGAGGGGGTTATGCCATGAGTGCACTTGAAAATTTTACGGAAGATCAGCTGGAGCAGGCAGCTGTAGAAATATTTAAGAAACTTGGATATGATTATGTCTTTGCTCCTGATATATCCTGTGACGGAGATTATCCTGAAAGGAAAGATTATAGGGATGTCATTTTAAAGGATAGAGTTAAGGATGCACTGTTTAGAATAAACAGGGATTTGCCGGAGGAAGCCCTTGAAGATGCCTACAGGCAGATAATAACTTTTAACAGTCCTGTGCTTGAGGAGAACAACAGGCATTTTCATAGACTTTTAACGGAGGGTGCGGAAGTTTCCTATATGGAAGGCGGACTGGCAAGGACAAAAAGAGCTTATATTGTGGATTTTGAAAACAATAGCAATAATGAGTTTTTGGTGGCAAATCAATTTACCATTGTTGAAAATGAAGAGAGAAGATCTGATCTTGTAGTATTTGTAAATGGTATTCCACTGGTGGTCATTGAGCTTAAATCTGCTTCTGATGAAAATGTAGGGATTGAAAATGCCTACAATCAAATTCAAACCTATAAAAGGGATATACCTTCTCTTTTTAACTACAATGCCTTTTGTGTAATATCTGATGGAATTAATGCAAAAGCTGGAACCATAACCTCTAATGAAGAAAGATTCATGAATTGGAGAACCATAGATGGAGAAAATATTGAGCCTCTGTCTGTTCCGCAGTACGAAGTGCTGTTTAAGGGAATGTTTGAGAAAGAAAGATTTGTTGATATAATTAAGAATTTTATTTTATTTCAGGAATCCAAAGAAGAAGAAAAGGATTCATATGGAAACAAAATTGGGGATAAAAAGACCATAATAAAGATACTTGCAGGGTATCATCAATATTTTGCCGTTAAAAAGGCACTGGAGAAAACTAAAATTGCAATAAGTGCCCATGGAGACAGGAAAATAGGTGTTGTCTGGCATACTACAGGTTCGGGGAAAAGCTTTACCATGGTATTTTATGCAGCGCTTCTTGCTGAAAAATTCAATAATCCTACCATAGTGGTTATAACTGATAGGAATGATTTGGATGACCAGTTGTACAGGACCTTTTCCAAATCGGAAGATCTGCTCAGGCAGACTCCCAGGCAGGCTGATGTCAGAAAATTGACCGATGAACAGAAAAATCAGCAGGTTAAAGAAAATGTAAGAGAAATCAATGGACTTTATGATCTGTTAAATGACAGGGAATCCGGTGGAATTATATTTACCACTATTCAAAAATTCAGGCCGGAGAGTGATGAAATGCCGGTTTTAACAGACAGGAGAAATGTGATAATTATTGCTGATGAAGCTCACAGAAGCCAGTATGGTCTGGAAGCAAAAACAGATACTAAAACAGGTAAGGTAAAATATGGATATGCAAAGCATTTGAGGGATGCATTGCCCAATGCCTCTTTTATAGGATTTACAGGTACACCCATTGAAAATGAAGACAAATCCACACCGGCGGTATTCGGCCATTATATAGACGTTTATGATATGACAAGGGCTGTTGAGGATGAAGCCACAGTTAAAATATACTATGAAAACAGGGTAATAAAGCTTGAGACCAATGATGAAGAACTCAAGAAGATAGATGATGAATTTGAAGAAATTACAGAAGGTCAGGAAGAAAGGGAGAAGGAGAAGAATAAATCCAAATGGTCAAGACTTGAGGCAGTAGTTGGATCGCCTAACAGAATTAAAAAACTTGCCCAGGATATTGTTAGTCATTATGAGGAAAAGGCCAAAACCGTCGATGGAAAAGCCATGATTGTATGTATGAGCAGAAAGATTTGTGTGGATTTGTATGATGCAATTGTAAAATTGAGGCCGGATTGGCACAGTGATGATTTATACAAGGGTAAGATTAAAATTGTAATGACTGGAAGCGCTGCGGACGAGCCCAGGATGCAAAAACATATTGGAGGAAAACAGAGACGTGATACTCTTGCCAAAAGGATGAAGGATAATGAGGATGAACTTAAAATAGTCATTGTCCGTGATATGTGGCTTACAGGTTTTGATGTTCCATCTTTGCATACAATGTATATTGACAAGCCTATGAAGGGCCATAATTTAATTCAGGCAATATCAAGAGTCAATAGAGTTTTTAAGGATAAGGCTGGTGGGGTCATAGTTGATTATCTGGGTATTCTTGAAAGTTTAAAAAAGGCTTTGAATGAATATACGGACAATGATAGGAAGAATACTGGAATAGATACTTCTGCAGCAGTGGCTGTCATGCTGGAAAAACTGGAAATCTTACAGGATATGATGCACCGCTTTGATTATTCCGATTATATGGGTAAGTCACAGGCGGGAAGAATCAGGGCAATTACCGGCGGAATGAACTTTGTATTGGGAAAATCTCAAAAAGAGCAGAAGGAATTCAAACAGATAGCAGTAGAACTTGCAAAATCCCATTCGCTCTGTGCAGCTACACCTGAAGGGAAAGAATCCGCACTTGAGATAAGTTATTTTAAATGTGTAAAGGCAAGCCTTGCAAAGCTTCAGGAGAAAAAGCTCCGGAAAAAATCCAAAAAAGAGATTGAAGAAAGAGTAAACCAAATGCTTCAGCGTTCCATAATATCGGAGGAAGTAATAGATGTATTTGATGTTATGGGTATTGAAAAGCCTGATATATCAATTTTATCAGAGGAGTTCCTTGAAGAGATCAAAAATATACAATATAAAAATCTTGCTGTGGAAATGCTGAAAAAATTGCTTGAAGGTAATATAAAGACCATGGAGAAAGGCAATCTTGTAAAGTCGGAAAAATTCTCCGAAAAACTCAAGAGGGCTCTGAATAAGTATAGAAATCAGGCTATTACCAATGCAGAGGTTGTAGAAGAACTTATAAAAATGGCCAATGAAATGAAGAAAGATGTGGAGAATGAAAAAGATTTGGGAATGAATAGAGATGAGGCTGCTTTTTACTACGCCCTGACAGCAGATGATGCTGTAAAACAATTTATGAAAGATGATGTTTTGAAGAAAATAGCTCATGAGCTGACTGCAGTAATCAGAAAAAATATAACTATTGACTGGAGTATAAGAAAAAGTGCCCAGGCAGGTATGAGGAGAATTATAAAGAGACTTTTGAAAAAATATGATTATCCTCCCAAGCAGGCTAAAAGTGCTTTGAAAACTGTAATGAAGCAGGCTGAATTAATGTGTGGTAATGTGGAAAGCCATGCATATTCAGGTTATGGGAAAGTTGCGGAAGATGAAGGGTATTATAAAGTCTGATATTCTACATTGAATATTGGCAATCTTATGTAATTTGTGTGGAGGTACAGAATGAAATTTGGTATTGATAAAGAAGGCAGAAAAGTACATTATAAAAATGCTTTACAATGGAAACAATATTTTTGCCCTTATTGTATAGAAAAACTAGTTCTGAGGAATGGTAAAAAGCCTTGTTTTGCACATAATGTGATAAAAGAGAGAACACCTTTGCAGCGTATGTGTCCTGAGTATCATGAAAGTTTAGGGTATAGTAAAATTGATAATGCAACTGATGTTGCATATGTGATGAACGGTGGAATTCCATTGTATTTGTGTAATGATGGGAATAGGTTTGAACTCCGTGCCTATTTTCCTACTATAAGTGAAAATTGCAGAAATAAATTGATACAAAATCGGGCAGAAGTTCTTATTAACAAAAAGAAGTGGTGCTGTATAGAAAATTTAAGTTATTATAGAGTATATGATATTACCAAATGGATAGATATCAGTATTAAACCTAAATTAGGTACAGAATTTAAAGAAGTAAAAAGGAAATGGCTGTATGGAATAAAAGGCATTGATATAAAAAATGACATATATTACTCAAGTGAAAATGGAGGATATCGTGTAGCTATAAAAGCTAATATTTATGTTGGTAAAAAATATAGAATGATGTTTTTGGAAAAAGCACCTTGGGTTAATGGTATTGTATTTAAAAATGTAGGTCAAATTAAATTGAAAGAAAACTGCAAACAGAAAGTATTTAATATATATGAGATGAAAATTATAAAATTTACAGAAGAGGTAAGACAGTTTATAGAAGGAAAAAGGTATCATCTTGCTGATAAAATAAGTGAAATTATACCTTTGTGGCCGCCTGCTGTGTGTGATGGAAAAGAACTTACTTTTAATGGTGATACAGCATGGTTTTATCATTTACCTAACAATAGTAGTGAATACCTTTACGAAATACAAGATGGGAAAATGTATTTTTTATCGGGTAATAGAGTCTTTAAAATCTCTGATATATCTGCATTTAGTGAGAAAGTCGTTGTAATTACAAATAAAATAATTAAAGATCAAAAAATATTAGACAATACAGACGATACAAATGTTTCAGCAGAGATTAAGTATATTTTAAATTATAAAAAAAGATTAAACTATAAAAATTTATTAGAAGTTAAAATAATAATGAAAGATATTAGAGGAAATATCATCGATTATAACAAGGATAATAATTCTGTCCCTGAAAAAGGTATTTTGTCTATGGATTCTAATGTTCCGATTATAGCAAGAGTGATGAAAGGTAATTATTGTATATATTCGGGTAAATATGGCTTAGAGAAAATAGATTATGGAAGAACAATAAATATTGATTGCAGGGGATTTGGAAATATATATTACAGATATAATAGAGTTTGCAGGTATAGAAAAATAAATTGGAAAGGTATACGTGAAAAATTTTATATGTATAGAGGAGGAGTTACAGGTTCTGCAACTTATGAAAATAAAATATTAATGTACAAGCTTAGAAAAAATCTTACTAAAGAAAACAAAGATATATATAAAATCTTATATAAGTGGATTTGGACAGAAAAAGTACCTGTAAATCTGCAGGGACTTTTACATAAAATGGGGGAGAATTTATAATATAATGATTGAATTTGAAAAGTTGGATAAAAGTAAAATAAGATTAATAATAGAATTTTTTCTACCTATAACACCTGGGCTGATAGAATTTTTAAAGAAAAAAAGAAAACTGTTTGGAAATGAACTTGATGGAGCAGATTTAAAAATGAATTCACTGGTATTGCAAAGGAAAATACCAAATGTTTTTTCAAATGAGATTAAACGAAAAAATAGTGTGGTGATTAATTTTGTTGAAAAAAATGTAGGTGGAAGGTTAGATGAAATTAATCAATATATAAAATCAAAATTTGGCTCAATGCAAAATATAGAAAAGACAATACAAAGTAATAGAGAAGAAAATTATATAAAGTTATTAGATATTTTATTAGAAAAAATGGAGTCAAAATATATAGGAAAAAGTATGGAATGGGTTTCGTTATTTTTGAATTTAAATGGGATTTATATTAATGAACAGCAACGAGAAATGATTGAAAACAGTATTGAAAAGGTTGTTGAACTCAGGAAAATAGAAAAGCGGGTGCTAAAAGAAGAAGAAAAATTAGAAATAAAATATGAGAAAGAACTTAAAGCTATAGAAAATAAATTCAAAAATGAAAATCAGATTTTAAGCTCACAAATTTTGGAAAAAGAAAGGGCTATTGAAAATATAAATCAAATGCTTAATGAAAAAAATGAATATATAGATGAACAACAGAAGAACTATGATTATTTAAAAGAGAAATCAGAGTCTTTAGAATCTAAGATTGGTGAAATCAAGAAAGAATTAAATGATAACAAAGAAAAATGGCAGCAAAATATAATTAAGGAAAAGCAGAAAAATCAAAAGTTAGAAAATATAAATGAAGATCAAAATAAAAAGATTGAGTATCTAGAAAATGAATTAAATCGACGATATGAAAATTATAGCAGTGAATACAAAGCAAGGTGGGAAAAAGAGAATCAGTTGGTAATAGATAAAAAAATATATGAAAAGAATAGTTTAAAGGAAAATGTTAGAAAATTAAAAAAAGAAATTATAAACTTAAATGAGGAAAAAGAAAAATCTCGGAAAAGATTAAAAGAATATAATGGTGTAGTAAGTGGTTTTATTAATAATATTGATAAAGAACTTATTAGATCAGCCCTAGAATCTTCGGTTTTAAATATAAAAGAATTACAAGAAAAAGAAAATAACATGCAATTGTATATTAAATATCAAATTAAGTGTAATAAAATGGAGCTTTTTAATGGTATAGATGAAGAAGAATGGAGCAATACAATATTAGATAATCTTAAAAATATAGGTGTAGTGGAAGATAGATATGAATGGTCAGATTACATAATAAGTGTATTAGCAGCTAGAATGATACCCCTTATTGTTGGGTACAGGACTAGAGAAATTGCCAAAGCCATAAGTTGTTCATATGCAGGAGAAACACCTTATATTATCACTCTATCGCCAGGATATAATAAAGTAAATGAATTGATAGATCTTTATCATAATTCTGAAGCTAAAGTTATTTTAATAGAAAATGCAATAGGTCAGATGAATGAATCCTTGTTGCTTCCACTCTTTAAAGAATATGTTGAATCGAAAGAAGATAATAAAATTATATTGTTATCGTGTGAAGATATTAATATGGCTAATTTAATACCATCATATTTATTTGAATATTTGGCACTTATTAAAATATCAAATATTAGACCGGTAGTGCAATTTGATTATAATTATGCCGATAATATGAAAATATTGCAATCAATTAGAAAGAGTAAATTGAATATAGAGGATAGTTATAAAAAGCTAAAAAGACTGCTTGAATATATTGAAGCTGAAGATTCCTATATAATTACTAGAAGTTTGATACTAGCTTATTTGTGTAATATGGAAGATGTGGGAAGTGCTCTTAAATGTTTAAGTATATGTGATTTAAAATCAATGTTTAAAGATGATGTAAGAGAAAAAATCGGGAGTAATATAGATAACTATCCTGATTATTTTGCACAGGAGTTAAAGGAATCTATAGTAGGTGATTGATATGGATGAATTGATACTACAAATTTCGAGAGATTTAAGAATGTATCCTTTTGATGGCGAGACGGCTGAGGAATATGGCAATAGAGTGATATATTGTGCATTGGCAGCATGGGCAAAAGTTCAAATCCTAGGAAATTCCTATGTTGAAATAATGAATGAAACTGAAAGAGAATATCCATGCGTAAGTCAACGCTATGTAAATGAAAGACTAAGACATGTTGCTAATGGGTTAGTTAATGCAATTCCTCATTTAAAAAAGTGGACAGAAGTAAATGACACCCGGTCAGTAAAAAAAGAGTTGAGTAATTATATAATTGAAAAATTGATTTTTTGTTATCAAATAAATAAAACATGTAAAACACAGTGGCTGACATCATCACCTGAGCGAATAGTATATTTTAAAAACAATGAATTGATTTTGGGTGGTGTAGATTGGAACAGTAGTCTTAAAGGGGCTTGTGCTGTTGGCTTGGGAGAATGGAGAAATAAAAAGCAACAATGTGAACCTAATTATAGGAAAGTGTTTAATATACCTGAATGCAACTTAGAGGAATATTATAGATCTTTAGAAGAAAATGCTTCCTGGCAGCTAGATGAATTAGAAGATGACTATGAATATTTTAGTGGAGAAAATGGCTTGTGGCACAGCAAAGCCTGGAGAAAACTTAATAGATCATGTATTCCTAATGGTATTTCATTACTTAGAAGAAGTGATCAGAAATGCAATTATGTTTTACTGTATCATGAAAAAGGAAAATTTTTTACGGCCAAACTGGATGAATGGTATTATAGGGAGAAAGAGATAAACAGAATTATGTATGCTTTGGATTATTATCGTGGTAAGCCTGCAATATTTAAAGCAAAAACAAATGGAAAAATAATAGAATTGCATTGCCATAGTAGATTACCTGATGCAGAGACCAGAATACTTTTAATGTCATCCTGGCCTAAAAGAACGTATGACGATATTTATTTAAGAGAAATTCCTGTATTTATGTGGGAAGATATAGAAGATATGCTGGATGGATTAGGGATTCAAGTAGTATTTAAATAACTATAGAAAGGAGAAAAATAGTGAGTCAATTAGGAATCAGAAAGATACATGAAAAGCTAAAGGAAAAACTTGCAAATTATATTAAGGCTCAATATTTTGCAGAAAATGATTTGTTACTAGAAGCTACAAAATCAATGTTAAATGAAGAAGGTGTATTGTTCCGGGAGCCTTTTATTGAAGTAACACAAAATTATAAGGTTGAGATAGAAGGATTTAAAAATGCAGATTTGGATGAAAATATAAAGAGATACTTAGATTATTTAGTAAAAAATAATTTAGGTGTTTTTGATACACCTTTTTCACATCAAGTTAAAGCACTCGAAGCTTTTTATCATGATAAAGATATGTTAGTTACGACTGGGACTGGTTCAGGTAAAACAGAATGTTTTCTTTGGCCTATATTAACTGAGATGATAGGACAAGCAGCTGCTGATATAAATAATTGGGAACAAGAAGGTATAAGAGCACTTATTTTATATCCAATGAATGCTCTAGTATCAGATCAACTGGGAAGAATACGCAATATTGTAGGAAGAGCAGATGATGCTTATATGAACCTTATGAAACAGGAAAGTAATAATGATGTCAGAAGATTAAGGTTTGGTATGTATACGGGACGTACACCTTATTCAGGAAAAGAAGATAAAAATAAAAATAAGAAGCTTTCTAAATTATTGAAAAGTACATATTATCAAAAAGGTGAATATAAGAAAATGTTATATGAAGAATTGAAAAAAGCAGGAAAAATTCCAGCTAAAGATTTAAATGCTTTTATTTGTGCCCTGGATAAGGGAATTCAAGTAACCGGGGAGAATGATGCTGAACTTCTGACGCGTACTGAAATGCAGAAAATATGCCCTGATATCCTTATTACTAATTACAGTATGCTTGAATTTATGCTTATGAGACCTATTGAGCAGTGCTTTTGGGAAAAGACAAGAAAATGGTTAAAACGTTCAATAAATAATAAACTTTTATTAGTCATAGATGAAGCTCATATGTATAGAGGTGCTGCAGGGGGAGAAGTTTCTTTACTTATTAGAAGACTATTGGATAAGTTAGATATTAGCAGAGAACAAGTTAAATGTATATTAACTAGTGCTAGTGTACCGCCTAACAGTGAAAAGGAATTACGAGAATTTGCTTGTGGTTTAACAGGGCAAAGTTTGAAAAAAGATAAATTTTCTATTATTGAAGGAGAGAAAACGCTGCTACTAGGTCATGAAAAAGGTAATAAAGAAGATGTGAATTGCCTTTTACAGCTTGACTATGATAAATTACAGGGTGATGAAAAGAATTTAAAGGATCAGCTTATTATACTCTCGCAATCATTCAAGTGGGGGAAAATTACAGATAATTATAATGATTGGCTCTATGAAAAATTATCTAAATATCCACCTATGTTGGAACTGATTAGATTATGCAGTGGTAGTGCTGTTCCATTTAAGAAAATTGCCAAATGTGTTTTTAAAGGAGTTTCTCAAGAAGATGCAGAAAAGGCAACGGAGATTTTATTAGCATTAGGAGCATTATCACGATCTAGAGATGGTAAGGTATTACTTTCAGCTAAAGTGCATTTATTATTCAGGGGAATAAATGGTATATATGCTTGTATAAACCCGGAGTGTAAAGATAATCATGAAATAATGGGAATAAAAATAGGACATATTAGCAATCAGCCTAATTTTACATGTCCTAAATGTGGAGGAAGGGTTTTTGAGCTTGTCGGAGATAGACGATGTGGCACATTATTTATTCGAGCATTTAAAGAAAGTGAAGATATGGGATATCACACGTTTTTATGGCAGGATAGCAGTAAATTTATCGATAATCCTAGAGAAATACATTTGTGGTTGGCACCAAAGTATAGAACTAAAGATGATATATTTAAAGAGGGAGTAAAAAATAGTAAATCAAGAAAAGAATCTATATTTGGATATATTAACAGTCAGACAGGAATTTTATATGAAGGAGAAGAATTTTCTAATAAAAAAGGATTTATTAGAGTATTAATACCGAGAACTTATGATAAAGATAAAAAAATGTATACTTTTAAGATGTGTCCCAATTGCGGGAGAGAAAAAAATAATCCAACACCATTTAGGGTAAGGGGAAATGAACCTTTTGCCAATTTAGTTACAGAGCAGTTGATAGATCAGCCAGTTAAAAATGCAAAATTGAAGAATGAGGGAAAAAAAGTGCTCCTGTTTTCTGACAGTAGGCAGCGTGCAGCTACACTAGCACGTGATTTGACAATAGCGACTGATGGAGATGCAGGAAGACAAGCCATTTTTATGGCGCAAAAAGAGTTAAATAAAAGATATGGTGAAGAGCAGAAATCGCTTGATATATTGTATTATGCATTTCTTAAGGTTGTTGAGGAAAATAATATTTCATTTTTTTATGGAGATGAAAAAAAAGAATTTAATGAACAATTAGAACGTTATAGAGATATGTATGGTAGTAAAAATAAAAAAGGGTTAGATTATGAAAGAATGGCGAGAAGGTTAGGAACTCCACCTAAAATGTTTTATCAGCTTCTTTTAAAAAACATCAGTGATAGTTATCGTTCTTTTAATAACCTTTGCTTAGGACAAATTGTTCTTTTAGAAAAAGGTGAAGATGCAGAGGAATTGGAGGAATTAGTATTAAAAGGAGTAAAAAGAAATACTGGATTAGATGTAAATATTATTAGAAATATATATAATACATGGATTCAAAATATTTTAGTTAAAGATATAGCTATATTTCCATCAGTATCTGATGAAGTGAGGAACAGTATATTACCTTTCGATAAAGGGAACTTAGGTATTAGAGAAGAAGATAAGTTTCCTAAATATTTGATTGAAATACTAAAGTCAAATGGAATAAATAAAAATCAGATAGAAGAGATGAGAAGAAATTTTGTTTTACTGCTTACTGATGTAAACAAAGACAGCCATGTATCTCATAATAATAGATATTTGCTGTCGAGCAATTTGATGTTAAAAACAAATGAAAATGGTAAATGGTATAGATGCAATAGGTGTTCAGGCACATCTACATTTACTTTATTTGATAGTTGTATTTATTGTGGCAGTAAGGATTATTTATCAGAGATGTCACAAAAAGACTTAGAAAGATATGATTTTTGGAGAAAGCCTGTAATAGAAGCGATACAAGGAAGAAAAATTAAGAACTTTGTGACTGACGAGCATACAGCACAATTATCTCATAAAAGCCAAGAAAATGATGTTTGGGCAACTACGGAAAAAAATGAAATGCTTTTTAGAAATATTTTAATAAAAAAGAATAGTGAGCCAATTGACATTTTAAGTTGTACGACTACTATGGAGGTAGGAATTGATATTGGGTCATTAACAGCAGTTGGCTTGAGAAATATACCGCCTATGAGGGAAAACTATCAACAACGTTCCGGACGTGCAGGAAGGAAAGGTGCAGCTGTTTCTACCATTGTAACATATACAGAAAATGGACCGCATGATGCATGGTATTTTAATCATCCAGGAGAGATTATTTCAGGTAATCCCAGAATACCCTGGATTGACTATACTAATGAAAAACTAATCGGAAGACATCTGAATTTGATTTTATTACAAGAATTTTTTATGTCCTATGAAATGAGTATGGCTGACATAGATGTTATAAATTTCTTTTCAGAGGAAGTAAAGCCCAATTATCTAAATTTCATTGAATGGCTAAAAGATAGATTACCATTGTCACAAGAAAGAGTAAGAAGACTCATACCTGATGAAATTTCAATTAGTTGGGATAAATATGAAAAAGATATAACAAAGCAGCTTCAAGAAATAAAAGTAAAAGTTAATAAAAATCCAATTATTTACAGGGCAAGTAAAAAATGTGAAGAAGACGAAAAAGAGAAATATATTTCATTGATGAATGAGCTCTTTACGGAAGGCCTATTGCCAACATACTCTTTCCCAAGAGATATTGTACATTTTTGGGTTGAAGATAAATATGGTAAAGTAGAACAAAGTCCTGAAAGAAGTATTGATATTGCCCTTAGTGAATATGCTCCGGGCCGTATGCTTGTTATTGATAAAAAGTCCTATATTTCAGGCGGTTTATATGATTATTATACTAAGTATAATAAGGAATATGCATATAAAGCTGCGGAACCATGGTTAAAGATGAATGAATATAATAAACGCATTTATTGTTGTGAGAATCATGACTGTGGATGGTTTGGATTAGAAAACAAAACAGGAGTTTGTCCATTGTGTGGAGGTAGTTTAAGGGAAGAAATTTTGATTAAACCTTGGGGATTTACAGCAAGAGATGGAATGAAAATTCCAGAAGTGAGAGATAATCAAGAATACTCCATTGTAAGTAAACCTTCCTATGCTTCAGTTTATGGTGATACAAGTAAAATGGATTCAATATCAAAAACAGGGCTGATTTGTATGGAAAATAGAAAAGATCAGCAATTGATTCTCGTCAATAAAGGACCTGATGATGAAGGTTTTGATTTATGTACTAAATGTGGTGCCATTGATCCATGTGTAAGCTCGGGTAAAGATAAAAAAGAACGAAAGAGACCGTATAAAGTTTCTTATAAATGGAAGAAAGATATGCAAGAATGTTCTCATACGAGACAAAAAGTATTTTTGGGCTGTGATATACATACTGATATGCTCGTTTTAGAATTAAAATTGGAAAATGAATATATTAATATTGCTAAAGATAGTTTAAACATATGGGTAATACCCGCAGCGACATCATTATCTGAAGCATTAGCACTAGCAGCTAGTAAGGTCTTGGATATTGAATTTAGTGATTTAAGATCAGGATATCGGTTAAGATATGGTAAGGAAAGTATTTATGTAGATATATATTTATATGATAGTTTATCAAGTGGAGCTGGATATGCAAATAGAGTTGCAGATCTAATAGAGGAAGTGATGGACGAAGCTGAAAATAGATTAAAAAAATGTAATTGTGAAACAGCATGCCCAAATTGTTTGCAAAATTTTTGGAATCAATCTATCAGGGCAAATTTGGATCGCAAGGCAGGATTACAGTTGTTAAACTGGGTGAGAAAGGGTGAATTAGCTGAAGTTGATCAAAAAAAAGAAATTGATTATATGAAAACACTTGAAGAAATAGCACAATTGCAGGAAGAACCAGGTCACATTATAAAAGGAGAAAATAATTATTGGATAAATATAGGAACACTAAAGAAAAAAATAAAAATATATCCTGCAATGTGCAATATGAATAAAATAGATAGAGATAAAGAGACAATTTTAATACCTGATAGATTGTTTAAGGTGTCTATTGCAAATGTGTGGAAAATAGTAGAGAAATATATTTATAATAAATCTAATTTATAAATTAGATTAGATCGTGTCTGAAAACTAAATATTGCGCAAAAATCGAGTTTTAGGTAAAATAAAAAACTCGGAGGTTGCAAATATGGCATGAAAACGTTATGAAATATTGGATGAACAATGGGATCAAATAAAAAATTTAATTCCAATAGCAAAAACAGGAAGATCTCCAAAAGATAACTGACTTATATTTAATGCCATACTATGGACTGCAAGAAGTGGTGTAGTATAGCGTGATGATTTACCAGAACATTTTGGTCCATGGAAAACTGTATGCAGCCGTTTTTGTAAGTGGCGTAATGATGGTACTTTAGTAACAATTTTTAGAGAATTAACTTCAGAGGCAGATTATGAAAAATTAAGCATTGACTCAACATGTATAAAAGCTCACCAGCATAGTACTGGTGCTAAAAAGGGGCTTATAAACAGTGAAACAAAACAGCATATTGGACTAAGCTGTGGTGGATATATCATAAAAATTCATGCAGTTGTTGACGTGCTTGGTAATCTAATCTATTTTCAATTATCATCTGGTAATTTACATGATAGTACACAGGCTGTAGATGTTTTTTCCAACATTGATATAAAAGATAGTAATATCTTGGCAGATAAAGCATACGGTACAAACCAAATTAGAGAATATATTATTTTCAAGAAGGTCTTATATACTATTCAACTAAAATCTAATGCAAAAAACCCGTGGGCTTGTGAATGTATAAAGAACGTCATTTGGTAAATGAAATTGAAAAATATTATGATAAGAAATATGATTTCATTTTAGTAGATTTACCATCGGTATTTAATGCATTAGTGAGATCAGCTTTATATTGCTCAGATTATTTTTTAGTTCCATGTATCCCAGATTCTTTTTCTGCATATTGTGTTGGATTAATTGGTGAAGTATTACCAATGTTTATTAATGATTGGCAGCAGGGTAAATCGAGATATATAAATTTAAATAAATATGATAAATTGATACTTACAAAGGGGCAACCCAAATTTGCAGGATGGGTTTTTAATGGATTTGAAACAAGAAAGAATAAGAAAACAGGAGTAGATAAAGCACAATTTGAAAGAATAAAATATGTAGTGGAAAAAAGTTGGTTAAAAGTTTAGATGCAATAGATGCATATAAATGTTTACCAAAATTCTTGACTACTGAACCAGTAGCTAAGATTGAAGATTTAAATATTATGGCTCCTAATAGTATTATTCAAAATTTACCAATTAAATATTTACATAAGTCAAGACCTATACGAGATATTGGTAGAGGAGCTTGGGCAAAAACACAAGTTGATCTAATGAAAAATACGGATAAAAGATTTGATAATTTAGTATGATATATAATTTATAATTTTTGAAAGTAAAGTATATTAAATAGGGTTATTAGTAGACGATTACTATTAAAATTGCATAGGAATTTCCATTGGTAATTTACGATAATACTGATATACACAATGATTGAGTAATTAAATTTATGAAATAATAGACCAGGTGGTAAATAAAATGAAATATTCATTTTCTAAAAAGGAATTTTTAAGTGTTTAAAATAAATTATATGATACAATTGAAGGCATAATACTTAAAGAAAACATTATAGCTAATATAGATTATAATTTAGTTGAACGAGAAATACTTTATAAGCTAGAAAATTAATAAAGAGCTGAAAATTATTGATATTTATAATAATAATATTTCTTGGATTAATAATGATGAATTTAGATTAATAAAAAATATTATGGAACAATTTAATACTGATGAACATGTGAAGATTTTTAAAGAAATCAGAAATCCTTTTACACATAGAAGCAATCCAGGAATAGACTGTATTTCACTAAAAAGTTTTGAATATAAAAAACCGAATCTGTTAACATGAAAAATGCTTTTGCAAATGGATGAAAGACTGGGAATAAAAAATGCAAAGAAATTTAATTACATAATTACTCCAGCTGCTCCACTAGAGAAACAAATAAAATTTGAAGATATTATAGATGCATGGAAATTATTTATTGGTGGATTGGGAAGTTTACTTAAAAATGCAGCAATATTAAAGGAATATATAAGTGAATTTGAAAAAGTAGAAAATGAATAAAAATAAATAATATTTTTAATAATAATATAAATCTATAAGTAAAAAGCTCAAAAAGATACATATGTAAAAATATTTTTTACATATGTATCTTTTTTTACAATATTGGTCTATAATATAAGTAAGGAGGTAATAGTATGGATATAGCAGAAAAGTATGGTGAAATGCAGTTAAAATCTTATATATACGACAATAGATATAAAATAGGCTCTAACATTCTTCAATTTATTAGAGATAATGGGTACACTAAGTCATCTTTTTCAAAATTAGCTGGTATTTCCAGACCGACTATTGATAAATTGGTTAAGGGTGAAATAGACAACAATACAACACTAAAAAAGCATGTGGATAAGATTATTGCAACCTTTAATATAAATCTTGAAGAATTGATGGATTATAAACATCTGGAGTCAGAAAGTAAATGTAGAATTGTAGCATCTGATAATGCACCGGAGGAATATAAATTAAGTGACAGTGCTAAGAGAATGTTGGGATTTTTAGATGATATAATAGATCTTTATGAAGTTTATAATGAGGATAGGTAGGTTGATAAATATGTCTCAATATATAACATCTCAGAATTTAAATGAAGTTATACAAGCAAATAAAAAAATAAGGAATGAAATTGAAAACTTTAAAAGTGATTTCTTTATTAATTATAACAAAATTGGAATAACTGGTTTTGATAAGTTAGCTTTTGAAGTTCTAAAGAAAAATTATAATTTAATACAGCTGCCAATAGATGACGAATATTGGGGGGGAGCCATATTTATTAGAAATAATTTCAAAATACCTGTCATTAATTCAGCACAGCCTAGAGTTTATCAATTTTTTATTGCATGGCATGAAATATTTCATTTACTTTATGATAATTCCATAGCTGAGGGACAGCACAATATAAAAGCGGAAAAAATGGAACTGAATGAGAGAAAAGCAGATTACTTTGCTGCCAGAATGTTATTGGGAGATGTCTATAAATATTATTATTCACTGGAAAGTGATGAGTTCATAAATAAAATTGCCAGGTGCGTGGATGTATTCAAAGCACCCTATAAGGCTGTATTAATCCAGTTATACGAGGATGCCGTAGATGTGTTCAATGACATTGGATTGAAAAGACTTATAATTGAAAATTTCGATAAGAAGCCAGAAAATCTAGTTGAGTTGTTTGAAAACTTGGAATTGGATACTGATTTGGTTAAACCATCTAATATAATAAGTTTTGGGGGATTGGATAAAAAGATAGAATTATTGTCAAAAAAAGAACCGGATGTTGATTATCACAGAGACAATTTGAAATTTTTAAATAAACTCAAGGATCTAATGAAGGGAGAGCTAAATAATGGAAATAATTCAGGTAAAGAAATTCATTGAAATATTAAGTTCCAGTACTCCTAAAAAAATTGGGATCCTTGATAATAATACAATTAGTTTTTTAATAAATGTAAGTGAATATATTTGTATAGAAAAAATATTGACAAATTATGATCTGCTACTAATACCTAATTGGGTTTATGAAGAAGTAAGAGATTCAAAAGGAAGAGTAGGTTATATAGAGAAAATTTTCAACAAAGGCATAAAAATTTTTGTGGTAGATGAGAGAGATTATGAAAAGTTAATAAATTATAAAACAGTATGGCTGTATAAATTTTTTCTCTATTCCTCATATAAAATTGGTGAGTTAAAAAGTTTTATAAAGAGATATATTGAAAAAGGCCAAGCATTGGAAGAATTAGAAGATTATCAAGTTTGGCTGAACTTATTATATCATAATGGATTTGAAGGTAAAATGCTTAAAAATGGAAGAATGAAAAAGAAAAATGCAGGTGAGATTTCCATAAGTGTTTTGGCCTTGACTATGTCATATATCTATTTTAAGGCAAATCATACTGTAACTATATTGTCCAATGATAGGGATACGTATGATTTTATTGAGTTTGCGAAGTTAAAATTATCAAAAGATAGTATGTTTATAGAATTAAAAGAAAGTTCTATAACGTTTAAATCTAATGATTTCATAATTAAAGAAAGTTATTTAAATAACTATATAAATTATAGACAGGATATTTGTTCTATTATAAGATTTAGAGATGAAAAGAGGGTTAAGTATACAAAAAATGCACTTGATACTTCAGTTGAAGAACATGATGAAATTTTAAGCAATGAAGCTTTTATAGAAAATTTAAAGGACAGTACTTTTAATATTATATTTTGATAGATAATTATATTTATGTATTTAATTGCTATTTCAATAAAGGTGTCGTTGGTGGTTTCAGTATCGAATGAATATATAAGGCATATTTTGTCAGGTAAATTAAGTAGAAAGGTCAAGTGTAAATGACCCATAGGTCGCTATAATTCTCTGCCGACCCTTTGAAAACCATGTCCTGGAAATAGCTTGATAATCCCGGATCATTGATTCATCTTCAAAAAGAATATGGTTGATATTTCCGTTTCAAAAAGAATATGGTTGATATTTCCGTCAATCAGGTTTTTTTAAAACCTCAAATTCTTGTTTAAAGGCTTCCTGCTTTTTTTCATCTGCTTTTGCCAGGGGTATACGTTGGCCGTATATAACTGAGATTTAATCTGTGGAACACTTGAAGCATTCCTCTATTACTGTATTCGATATGGAAATTGTCACTAACCCATTTACGGGCTATGTTGGCATTCCAGTTTTTGCGGTTTCCGAGCCCTAATTGGTCCGGAGTTTTTATAGTTATTATTTCATATAACTTTTTTTCCTGGTCTTTGCTGAGAAAACCAGGGCTGCCATTACTTTTGCCAATTCTTAAGCCATCTGCTCTATTTCGCTTGTATGAGTTAATATAAATACCTATAGTATGGGGATTCAAGTCCATTATTTTAGCTATATGAGCATTTGTATAGCCTTTTAGATGCAATAATATAACTTGATATCTGACATGCATACGTTTATTATCAGTGATTCTCAATAGTTTCTTTAGCACCTTAATTTCTTCTTTTTCATTAATATTTTCATTATGCATGGCTATACCTCCAATAATGATTTGTATTTACATAATATCATTATTAGACTAAAATTATAAAACTTAATTATTTCCAGTGCATAATATTCTATGCGTCATATATAGATAAAGCAAAAAATGAATTTATGGTTATTTCACCGTATATTTCAAGCAATCCTTTTCTTATTTTGATGGAGTTGTATAACCACAGTAATCAATCTATAACTAAGTTATACCTTGGTATTTCTCAAGATGACATAGATGATGTTTATCGTTTAGCAGAATTATAATGAAAAATTTTAGAGACTTTTATCTATTTATGTGTATAAAAATAATACAATATGTACATGATGTATATATAATATATTCACAAAATTAGTTTTTTGTTATATAATATAATAAAAAAGAGGTGATATTTATATGGCTCTTAGGACAATTAATATCCGTGTTGATGAATAATTATTAGTAAAAGCTGTATGTCTATTTGATGATTTTGGCATTAATACAACTTCTGCAATTAATGTTTTTTTGAGGGGAGTTGTGAGAGAAAGAAAGATACCTTTTGATATTGCTGCCAGTGAACCATTTTACAGTGAATCTAATATGAAACATTTGAAAAAATCTATAGATCAGCTTAACGAGGGTAAAGGTAAAATACACGATATTGTTGAGGTGAAGAATGAAGAAACTATGGTCTGATGAAGCTTGGAAAGATTATATTTATTGGCAATCGCGGGATAAAAAAGCGTTAAAAAGAATAAATAAACTTATTAAAGATATTGATCGAAATGGGTATGATGGTATTGGGGAACCAGAGCCTTTAAAATATGAACTACAAGGATTCTGGAGCAGAAGAATTGATGAAGTCAACCGTTTAGTATATCGTATTGAAAATGATCAAATTGAAATAGCTCAATGTAAGACACATTATGAAAAATAATATTTTTTAGGATTTAAATTATAAAAATTATTCATATAGCAAAATACAAAAAATGTGTTCATCATGAACACATTTTTTGTAGAATTATTTTTAAAAAAGTTTCTTCTAATTCTTCATCACCTGTACCTTTTTGTTATGTTGCTGCCCTATCTGCTTCAGCAATTAAGGATTCAACTGCAGGTCTTACTTCTCCAGTTATTTCTTTAAAATTATTAATTAACTCTGTACCAGAATACCCTTGTTTAGTAAAATCCTCGGATTGAAAAGACTTATAATTGAAAATTTTGGCAAGAAGCCAGGAAATTTAATTGAGTTGCTTGAAAACTTAGAATTGGATACTGATTTGGTTAAGCCATCTAATATAATAAGTTTTGGAGGATTGGATAAAAAAATAGAGCTATTGTCGAAAAAAGAACCGGATGTTGATTATCACAAGGACAATTTGAAATTTTTAAATAAACTCAGGGATCTGATTAAGGGAGCTTAATAAAGGCATATTTTATCAGGTAAATTAAGTGGAAAAGTTACTTGGACGAAGTGAGACTTATAATTCTTATATTCTATGGTATAATATCTGTAATAAGAAGGATGGATTATGAACTTAGTCTGCTTGATTAAATTATAGGTTTGAATAATAGATAGGTCTTGTCAGGTACTATCTATTATTTATTTTCTATTTTAATATCTGACTTTTTACCAGACAGTGCCACTATACAAACAGCAGTAATTGAAAATAAACTGAAGAACAATATTAAATATCCTTCTGACATAAATACATCATCTCTTCTTCATACGCAGACAACCCATGAATAAAGAAGAGGTAACCATGTAAATTTTTCTTATTATATTTTAGATCATATCATATACTCTAATTGCTGAAAACTAAAAGCAAGAAAGACATAGTAAAAATTCATACAGTGATTTATAATATTTAGGAGAGTATAAATATTTTTTAGACAGCCGCCTCCCGGGTTTTATCTCTCACAAAAGGAGCTGTTGCGGTAATTGACAGCAGAGGAGGTGGCGGCATGAGTGGATATATTGTTATTACGGATATGGTA
This sequence comes from Clostridium sp. MT-14, assembly GCF_042436595.1. Classification (NCBI taxonomy): domain Bacteria; kingdom Bacillati; phylum Bacillota; class Clostridia; order Eubacteriales; family Clostridiaceae; genus Clostridium; species Clostridium sp. MT-14. The sequence goes on along the minus strand of NZ_JBHMIY010000001.1, from coordinate 250,948 downwards.
TGTGTTACTATAGTCGGTGTAGTGGGTATTTTTTCTATACTCGCATACTTGAAAGAAAGAGCTGTTCTTAAATATAAGAATAACTCCAGTGTCAGTGGCAATGAAATTTCAATTACCGTTGATGATAATAAAGATAGAAACTCAAAAAATTAAAATGCACTCTGGCACAAGTGCATTTTAATAAACTAAACTAAAAAAGTATAAACATTTAAAACCGCAATGGCTTCTTTTAAATATATTATAACATATTTTTTGAAAATTAAACTTGATTTTTGGGTAAATTATCAGATAGATTTGAAAAATTATTTTAAGGGCAGATGAAAATTATGGAATCGATACCTGATAAAATAAATAATGAAAAGCAGGAAAATACATACTTTGATATTAAAAATAAAGAAATAGAGGATAGTACTTATCTCGTAAATAATAAATTAATAGTAAATTCGCATAGAGGGAATCTGTTAAATGAACTCAAAAGGTGTCTGAGTCAATGTGAAAAATTTTATTTCAGTGTGGCTTTTATTAATTTCAGCGGGTTACAGCTTTTATTGGATAGTTTTAAAGAACTTGAAGAAAAGAGAGTCAAAGGGAGAATTATAACTTCTACATATCTCAATTTTACTGAACCAAAGGCGCTCGAAAGAATAAGGAAGTTTGGTAATATTGATTTAAAAGTTTTTATTGCTTCCGGAGATAAGGGTTTTCACACTAAAGCTTATATTTTTGAAAATAGTGAAAGTTACAAGATTATTATAGGATCATCCAACATGACTCAAAGGGCTTTAAAAAGTAATGTAGAGTGGAATGTGAGGACAATTTTAAAAAAGGATGACAGCTTTTGCTGCCAGGTTCTTGAGGAATATTTAAATTTGTGGAAAATAACTTCTGTTGTAGATGATAGATTTTTAAACAGCTATGGAAATTTTTTGAGAGAAATCAAAAAAAGAAGACATGATGAAACACTATATTTTAGTAATTATGAAATAGTAAAGCCAAATGATATGCAGATCGAAGCTATGAAAAATTTAGAAAGACTCAGGGCTTCAGGTGAGAAAAAAGCACTGATTATTGCAGCTACCGGTACAGGCAAAACTTATTTATCAGCTTTTGATATTATGAATTACAATCCTAAAAAGATGCTCTTTTTGGTTCATAGAGAAGAAATTTTAAGAAGTGCTGAAAATACTTTTTCAAAACTGGTGAAAAATAAACATAGAACATTAGGACTTTTAACAGGTTCAAGCAAAGACTTGAATTGTGATTATTTATTTTCAACAATAAAATCCATGAATAATTATTTAGAACATTTTAGCAGAAATGAATTTGATTATATTATTCTAGATGAAGCTCACCATGCATCAAGCTTATCTTATAAAAGAATTTTGGAGTATTTCAGGCCGGATTTTTTACTTGGAATGACTGCTACACCTGAAAGATGTGACAGAGAGAGTATATTTGATATTTTTGATAATAATGTGGCACTGGAAGTTAGACTTAGGGAAGCACTGGAATTGAATTTAGTTATTCCTTTTCACTATTTTGGTATAACAGATATTGATTCTATTGATTTAAGTGATGTTAACATGAAAGATGTGGACGAAATAGTCAAGCGGCTCAAAGTAAATGAACGGGTGGATTTTATTATAGAAAAGATGAATTTCTATGGATATGATGGAAAAAGGAGAAAGTGCATAGGCTTTTGTGCAAATATTGACCATGCCCAATATATGACTTCTGAATTCAATAAGCGGGGTATAAAAAGTGTGTACCTGACGGGAAAAAATTCTGCTGATGAAAGGAAAGAGTACATAGAGAAACTTGAAGATGATAATGATGAACTGGAAATTATATTTACTGTGGATATCTTTAATGAAGGTGTAGATATACCATCTGTTAATTTGATTTTAATGCTCAGGCCTACCACATCTCCTGTAGTATTTATACAGCAGCTTGGACGAGGACTTAGAAAGTGCATGGAAAAGAGCTTTTTAACGGTGCTGGATTTTATAGGCAATTATAAAAGAGCATTTTTAATTGCCATAGCACTTAATGGTTCAAGATATTATGATAAGGACAGTTTGAAGGTGGCAGTGGCGACCGAATTTGAGGATTTACACGGTTGTACTAATATTCAAATGGACAGGATTGTCCAGGAGAGAATATTAAAGCAGCTGGATGAAGAAAATTTTAATTCCATGAAATATTTAAAGGAAGAGTATATGGAGTTTAAGAAGATGAATGGAGGAAGAGTCCCATATTTTTTAATGGATTATATGAAATATGACGGAGCACCTGATCCACTCAAGTTTGTTTATAAGGAAAAGATTTATACTGCATTTGTAGCTAAAATGGAAAAAGATGAAGGATTGAAAGAATTGCTGCAAAATGATGACTTTTTTAAAGTCCTGAAAAAATTCACAGGAAAGCTGCCCATAAAAAGAGTATATGAATTCAGCATAATAAAATATCTTTTAAATCATCAAAATATAAATCTTGAGCAGGCTAAAAATGAAATTTTAAAACATATTGAATATGTGGATGATAAAAGCATTCATCATGCTTTTAAATGTTTGAATCAGAATTATTGTGACAAAGCTGAAATAAATGGTACTATTAGATGTTTTGAATTAAAGGATAGAGAATTATATTCTGCCTGGGATTTTAAAAAGTTAACACATAACAGGGAATATAGAAAATATATAGAGGATATTATAAATTATGGACTCATAAGATATGAGAAGGAATTTTCCAATAAGTATTATGGAGTGCCATTTTTTAAGCTGTATATGCAGTATAAAATGACGGATACTGCATTGTTGTCAAATTATGAAAAAGCTCACAGCTCTTTTAGGGGAAGCGGTCTTATAAGTAATGGCAGTGAATATTTTATTTTTGTAGATTTGCATAAGGAAGAAGGAATTAAGGAAAGTATTAATTACAAGGATAAATTTATAAATGAAGGCCTTTTTCAGTGGCAGAGCCCAAATAGTACATCTCAAAATTCTGAGAGAGGGCAAAATATAATACACAATAAAGGGAGAAGTGTAAATTTACATATTTTTATAAGAAAATACAGACAGATAGATGGATTGACTCAGCCCTATATCTATATAGGAAAGGGAAATGTAATAGAGTATCAGGGAGAAAAGCCTATAACGGTAAAGATAAAGCTGGAAAATCAAGTGCCATTTGGATTGTATAATGAATTTGTCAAAAAAGTATAGCAGATTTAATTTTGCTATACTTTTTGTTCCAGTAGTTTTTTCATGGTTGGAATATCCGCAGGTGCCCAGTTTAAAGAAGGTAAATTTTCCCTGGGCATCCATATTAATTTTGAATGTTCACTTTTTGTCGGAGTTCCAGATATCAATTTACATTTAACTGTAATCAGGTTCACTATAAATTTTTCATATTCATAAGTACTTTCATTAAAAACATCTATGAATTTAACTGTACATGACAACTCTTCCCTGATCTCCCTTTCAATGGCTTGTTTAAAAGTCTCCCCTTGTTCTATTTTGCCACCTGGAAATTCCCATCTGTTTGGAAGTGACATTTTGGGAGAACGGAGAGCACATAGGATTTCTTTGTCTTTATTTTCTATAATTGCTCCAACAACTTTTAATAATTTTTTCATGAACAACACCTCCTGATTAGTGTATCATAAAGCTGTTAGTTTTGAAAATTCTATAATGAATTACATTTCATTTTGTACAGATAGGAAAAATGCTAACAAGATTTTTGAATTTAATAAAAACTTAAATAATGCATATTTAAATGACTCACAAATTTATCTGTATAATTTTTATATTCTATGGTATAATATCAGTAATAAGAAGGGTGGATTATGAATTTAGTCTGCTTGATTAAATTACATGGTTTAAATAATAGATAGGCCGGCTAAGATCTATCTATTATTTTTTTAGAATTATTTATCCGAACGCTACCATTGCTAATACTCCCAGCTTCTCAAAGTGAGAGATAAGCACTGCTACGCGCCTGGATAAGTTCTGCTAAGGTTCAGGTGGAGAAAAGTATTCCTTATTAGCAAACTCCACCTGAGCCTAAGAATCACTTGATGTTTACTTTGGTATCAGATGATATTTCATCAGGTCTCAAAGTTATTTTATTTTCTATTTTAATATCTGACTTTTTATCAGACAATGCCACTATACAAATAGCAGTTATTGAAAATAAACTGAAGAACAATATTAAATATCTTTCTGCCATAAATGCATCACCTCATCTTCATACGCAGACATTATTAACCATAATCCACCCATGAATAAAGAAGAGGTAACCACATAAATTTTCTTATTACATTTTAAATTATAACATATACTCTAATTACTGAAAACTAAAAGCAAGAAAGACATGGCAAAAATTCATATAGTGATCATTTATTGATCCACAACTTCGTAGCCCCCTTTAACAAGTGATTTTACAGCGTTATCTATGTCTTTGTTTTTGACGAGGATATAATCTGTATCATAAGTAGAAATAGCAAATATACTGATTTTATTTTGCGATAGTAATAAACTGATTGAAGCAAGGATTCCAATTAAGGAAAAGTCAAGGGGACCTTGGATTTTTAAAATTCTCCAGCCTTTTTCACATTTTACGTCATTGGGTATATTGTTTTCAGAACATACGATTGATAGTTCATCTGATGTTTTTGTTATGGAAAAAAACTCACCTTTTTTTGACCACTCAGGTATTGATTGAGTTTTATTCAATCTGCAGACACCATATTTTCCCTTTAACAATTTCAGTGTTAATATCTTTTTTGCCATTTTTCTTTGTCCCTCCAAATTTAGAATATTTATGGAATTAATTATAGCATAAATGGAAATTGCCCATAAGAAATGTTTTTGTCTCTGAACTTTTATTAGATAATGCTATAATAACTGTATTGGTTATTGCAAACAAATCGGGGAGCAACAGGTAATAATTGTACATAAAGGTGATAAGATGAAAGATGATATAATTTCCTATCTCAAATCCTATAAGAGAGTCACTATAACTCTGGGGGAATTGGAGAGCTTGGTGCCGGGGAATATGAAATATGACGAATTTGCCGGCTGTATAATGGAGCTGGTGAAAGATAATGTACTTGTGGAAAAAAAGCCGGAAATAAATAACGGAAAGGATATTCCACTTCCCTATAAATTCGGCATCAATAAATATGAATTGAAAAAAGACTACATTGATTTTCTGCAGAATTACAGTTTGAGCATAAGCAGTGAAATCGACCTGCAAAAATATTTTGCCGGCAGTTTTGAAGAATTAAAAAGGGATAAACCCTATATCGATAAAATTAGTCAATATATATGCAAAAACGGGCTGCCAAAGGAATATGCAACTTCACAGGAAAGATCTTTTTATCTTGTAGGGGATGAAAAGTGGATTGATGAAAAATCCGGCAGAAAACTTCTTGACAAGATTGGGCTTTGGAATAAATTGAAGATAATGAACAATTGCGATCCTCTTATGATGGCAGTGAATCCAAAGAAACTTTCACGATCCCAATCTGAATACCGCCATTTGATTGTGGAAAATAAAGCCACTTTCATGGCACTTGTGGATATGCTCTGTGATACTGATTTTACTGCTCTCATATTTGGCTCTGGATGGAAAATAGTTTCCAATATAGGACTTTTGGAAAGACAGCTTGGTGTAACTGGAAAACACAAACTGTATTATTTTGGAGACCTGGATAATGAAGGCATATCCATATGGAATTCCCTGAATGGAAGGAGGAAAGCCTCTGTTGCAGTGAAATTTTACAGTGAACTCATCAGAAAGCCCTGCAGCAGGGGAAAGGAAAATCAGGTTGAAAATCACAGTGCTGTCGACAACTTCTTGGAATTTTTCAGCACAGATGAAAGCCGAAGAATTTTGGATATACTGCATTCAGGAAAGTATTTGCCCCAGGAGGCTTTGAAAAAAGAGGAACTTGAAAATATATGGAGGGAAGATTGTTGGACATAGATATAAAAAGCATTACGGAAAACTATAGAGAGAGAATTCAAAGGCTTGCACTGTTTGATCCCCTCTACAAGCTGTCTAATAAAAATTCAAGGGACAGGAGCAATAAACCCATTGACTACTTTAATTTGGGGTTTCTGGCTCTATTGTTCTTTTTTGAAAATATGCTCATGAGAAATAGAAAAACTGGAATAAGAGAATTGGCCGAATTTTTTCAGAGGGTTAACCTGGGAAGGCTGGATCTTGGCTGTGAGGATTTTGAGAAGATTGCCAGAGATATAATAGAAATTTTCAGACCGCCCAATGGAAAGAGAAATTCCAGAAAATTTTACAATTGGGAAACGGGAAGGGAGGAAACCGTTCAGTATTCCATAATAAAGGCTGAGAGGGCGGATTTTGAAAAAAACACCCAGTACTATACTCTTGATGAGCAGGGACTGGAACTTGTATTTGCTACAAAGGAGTATTTCAATGAATTTCAGCTCTCCATAAATCAGCTGGTTTTAAGAAAGCAGCTGGAAAAGGGAGAATTTGTAGGAGCACTCAGGCAGATTGACGAAATGAGCCTCGATGTGAGAAATCTTCGTGACAGAATAATGAGAATCAAGCATGAGGTCAGCAGAAATATAATTTCAAATCAGATCTATGAAAGATATAAAAATACAATTGAAGACATCAATATAAGACTGCAGCGGGAAGATGAGGAATTCAGCGAACTGCAGTCTTTTGTGAAAGACACCGGGGAGAAAATGGGAAATGAGATAGTCCATGAAAAAGACAAAAAAGCCTATGAACTCATAATTAAAGTGGACAGGGAATTGGGACAGGTGAATTATGAACATAGACTGCTTTTGAAGGAAAGTATAGTTTTAAAGACCAGGGCACTTGAGGCAGCCCAGGAGGCACTGTATTATTCGGGAATAGATTCTTTCAATTTTGATCAGGAGATAGCCGGCAGATTGTTTTCATCGCCACTGCCCCTGCATGCTTCAAGAATGCTCATAGAGCCCTTCATGTTTTTGGAAATGCATAAAGAATGGTCACCTCTCGCAGTTTTTTCCAGACAGAGGATAGAAAACAGGAGCAGGCTTAAAAAATCCCAGGATTTTTTGTCTGTATCCGATAGGGAAGAGACAGAGGAGGATATTGAAATCCAGGGAAATAATTTCAAGGAGATAACTTCTATATTACTTGATGCTTTGGGAGATGGGAAGGATATAGACCTAAGGGAAGTGGCAGAATATATGAAAAGAAGTGGATATGAAAATATACTTGACAGACGCTGCTTTTACGACTACTGGATCCTGCTTCATCAAAAATCTCCTGTGAATTTGAAAAATTATGAAAGCAGTGAAAAGAGTCTGTTTGGAAAATCTTTTGATTTATTTGCACAGAAGTCAGACTGTATTTGTGTAAAGGAAATAGAAGGAGTATTAGAGGTTACAGAAAGATTTACCATAAAAGATATGAATTTGAGATTGGAGTGAAAACATGGCTTTTTACAGTAATGAACAGGTGATGCAGGCATTTGGCATATATTCAGTGCTGGCTGTGCAGGGATATGGAGAAAAAGAACAGCTTCATCTCTACATGTCCGATGACAGTATAAGATCGCTGGTGGATCAGTTCGCAAAGCAGGTGGACTGCAGCATATTTTTATCCGGGGATTACATATATCTTATACCTGTTTTAAAAGATTCAGTGTTCCACGTTTCAAATGATTATATCAAAAAAACCTATCTTCCTGCAAAGGCAGTAAATGTGGATTTATACATGATGTACGTATCAATAATAGTTCTGTTTGGAGAATTTTATGACAGCTATCAGACAATAGAACCCACCAGGGATTTCATATCTCTAAATGACTGGCTTTCCAGTTTGAATGAGAGGATTTCGTCGCTGAAGGAACAGGGGGATAAAAAGCTGAAAGAGCTTGACAGTAAATACGATTATAACTGGTCCTCTGTTGTAAAAAAGTGGACGGATATAGATGAAATAAGGGAAACTGCAAAAGTTCAGGATGCCAGGACTGCAAGCAGAAAGGGCTTTTTGAATATAGTAAAGCATTTTCTGGAATCCCAGGATCTTATAGAAGACATTGGGAATGAGGAACTGGCTCTTACGGAAAAGGCCAGGACCATAATTCAGAAGTATTATATGGAATATGACTACAACAGGGGTATACTTGATTTTATGTACAATATTGATAATAGAAAGGAAGAAAAATAATGCCGTCTATTTCCAGAATAAGATTTACAAATGTTATCTATGAAAATGGTGCCAAAAGGTTTAATGACGACATATTTCAGTTTGATGGACACAATGGAGCCCTTCTGATTCCAAACGGGGGAGGGAAAACCGTGTTTGTGCAGACAGCCATTCAGGCTGTGCTGCCCCATGTGGAAGTTGCAAACAGGAAGATAAGAGATACTCTGGTGCTTGAAAACACTTCTGCACATGTAGCAATTGAGTGGATACTGAGTGAAAAGCCCAGGAGATATGGACTTACAGCTGTAACTCTGTTTATGAACAGGGGATTGGTGAGCTCTCTGAAATATGTCTATGAATATGAAGAAAATGATGAAAATTCCATAGAAAAACTGCCCTTTGTGATACAGAGCGGCAGTGGAAACAAGAGACCTGCCGAAAAAGAGGAAATGGGTGAATACTATTTGAATATGAGCCGGAATAAGATAAATGCCCATGAATTTTCAACCATAAAAGAATATCAGGAATATATAGAGAAAAATTTTAAAATAGTTCCCTGGGAATGGAGGAAAATTGCACTGATAAATAGTGCAGAAGGAGGAGTAGAGGAATTTTTCAATAACTGCAGAAGTACGGGACAGCTGGTGGACAACCTTTTGATACCAACTGTTGAAGAAGCTATAGCCGGTGATGGAACAAGGGATTTTGCCGAGACTTTTGAAAAGCAGATACAGCATTTTAAAAAATATAAGCAGCTGAAAGCCAGGGTAGAGGAAAGCAGATCCATTGAAGCCGAAATAGACAGATATGTAGAAGTTTACAGGGACTACCATAATGTAAATTTAAAATTTGGTAAAATGAAGAAAAATGTAAAGGCTGTATATAATTTTGCCAGAGAAGAGCAGACTGAAAATAAAAATAGAATAGATAAAAACTGTGCTGCGCTGGAAGAACTGGAGAGGGAAGAAAACAGCTGGAAACAGAAGGAGAGTTCCTACAAGCTTCAACTTCTGAAAGTGAAGATGGAGGAAAACAGGAGAAATTTTGAAAGAGTTTCCGACAGTTATAATGGAATGCTGAATATTAGAAATAGAAAGCAGAAGGTCTATGAGAGGCTCCGATTTTTAAAATATAAAAGCAGTATCAAAATTCAAAATGACAAAATAAAGTTTTTACAGAGCCAGCTTGAGGAATTCAATAGGGACAGAAAAGCAGTAGATACTGTTGAAAAAATTCAGGATAATTCCTGCTGCCTTAGAGGATATTATGTAAAACAGGAGAAAAAACTGGAGAATGAAAGATCTTTAGCTGAGAATCATCTCAAAAATGCTGAAGATAAGATTAGACAAATTGAAAACAGAATTTCAAAGGTTCAGGATATGGGTAAAAAATTGATTGAAGATAGGAGCAGGCTGGAAGCTAAAATTGAATATCTTGAAGAAGATATGAAATCCATAGAGAGAGAAATACTGAGCAATCCTGAACAGGAAAGTGTTGAAGAAGAGGCAGTCAAATGGCAGCTCCGTATAGATGTTCTGGAAAACAATATTTTTGAGTGTAATAAAGAAATTAAATCCATTGAAAGAGAAAAAGAGGATCTAAGAACGAATATCAAAATGAAGAGGGAAGAGCTGGAGGAGCTTAAAAGGGAGGAAAGCAGTATTGGGGACTACCTGGAAGCCCATGGAAAAAAACAGGATGCTTTGCTGAAAAGACTTAAAGAATTCAAGGGAAACTGGTTCAGCTTTGATTCACTGTACTCAAAACAGGAAACTATACTGCAGCAGCTTGAAAATAAAGCCGTAAGTCTTTATGAAGAAAAGGAAAATCTTATAATTGAAGAGAGAACAGCTCACAGATGGGCGGATGATTACAGTGACAGTGAGTATTATACTGCAGATCCTGTTATAGAAAAATGGGTTAGAGCCTGGAGAAACGGATTCAATTATATAGAAAGCGGAACCCAGTATTTTCAAAGAGCTTTTGATGGCGGTGAAAATGTATATCCTTACTGGACTATATCCATAATAACTTCCAGTTCAGAGACAGATAAGCTGAAGAAAAAGATAGCTGACAACTGCAGCAAGCTTTCCCATCCTGTTATAGTAATGGATGAAAATGAAGCAAGATTAAAAATTGAAGACAGATATACAATTACAGAGGAAAATATATTTTTTCCACCCAGCTGGAAGAAAAACATTTTCCGGGAGAATTTTGAAAACTGGAAAATGGGCATTGCGTCAAAGGCTGATGAATCCACCAAGATCCGAATTGAAAAGGAAAAGGAAGTTGAAATATGCCGTAGGCTGCTTATGGATGTGAGAGAGTTTTATGAAGTATATCCCTATGAACAGTATATGGACATGCAAAGAGATCAAAAGAGTGTCAAATACAATATATCAGTGACAGCAGGAAATATATCCTCTGATGAGAAGAGAATTGAGGATATTGATGATAAGATAAAAGAACTCAACAATAATATGAAGGATTCAAGCGGTGAACAGAATGTACTGGGAAATAAAATAATAAAATCGAGAAAGTATCTAAATGACAGAGAGAAAAAGAAAAAATGTGAAATGGATGCGGCTGAGATAAAAGAAGATATTCTGGAAAATAACAGGAAATTTTCAAAGCTCAATGGAGAGAAGAGCATATCCTCAAAATTACAAAGGGATCTGGAAGATAATTTTAAAAGTCTCTGCATTGCCCTTAAAAATCTAAAAGGTCAAAAACTTTATACAGAGGTACTTGAATTTGATCCTAAATATACTTCCACAAGTGTGGAGGTGCTTGAAGATGAGAGGATGGCCCTGAAGGATATACTTGCCCGGAAGCAAAAGGGAAGAGATTTGCTTGAACAGAAAATGAAAAGTGCAGTTGAATTGAAAAATTCTCTGGAGTCCGAATTTGAAGTTTTTAAAAACGAACTGGAATTTCCCATAGATGAAAAAGAAGAGTTCATTTACCACAGTGGTGAGGATATAAATGAACTTTCAGTTGAAATAAAAGATATGAGATTGCCCTTGAAGAATCTGAAAAAAAAGTATGATGGAGCTGAACTCGTACTTCAAAATAGCAAAAATAAATATGAAATCAGGGAAAAGGACTTTAAAGGCGAGTATGAAGATATAATATCTTTTTCCATTCCACTGGAGAGAGTACCTGAGGTTTTGTCCCGGGAAAGAAAAAATATAAATAGAAGGAAAGATTATCTCACAGCAGAACAGGAATCCCTGGAGAAACAGAAAGTGGATATAGAAAATGTCCTGCAGGAAATCAAGGTCATAAATGCAAAATATCCATCTTCTGCAGAAGAAACAGGAGAAGTGACTATTTCTGAAGATGTAAAGGAAAGGTTTCCCTATAAGAGGATGGAAGTTTTAAAAGAAATGGAGAAAAAACTGAATGAAATCGCCGGAAATCTAGATAAAAAAGCCGACAGGGTAAAAGTACAAAAGGAGAATTTTATTGATTTCTGTCAAAATGACATATTGGATGTAAAACTTAAAGAGATGTCTGTGACAGGTATAGAATATAACAGAAATTTTGAAGCTATTTTAGAATGGCAGAATAAAATGAGTGAAAGAATTATGCGCATAGTTAAAATTACAGAAGATGACATGAGGAATCATGACAGAGAAATTCAGCAGTTTATAAACCAGCTTCATTCCTATCTGAAGACAATATCAGATGAATTCAGGAGACTTCCCAAAAGCACCAGGATAAAGATTGATGGAAAGTGGAAAGAGGTATTTTTGTTTACAGTACCTGAATGGGATGAAAAAGAAGGCAGGGAAAGACTGGCCGAATATATTGACTGGATGCTGAATCAGCTTCAGGGGGATCAGTTCAAGGATGAAAATGGCAGGGAAGATGTGGAAAAAGCCAGAAAATCCATTGAAAAATGGCTTCAGTCAAAACAGCTGCTGCAGTATGTGATGAAGCAGAACACCATAAAGGTGAAATGCAGGAAAGTGACCAATGATGGAAAGATGAGCAGTCTGCCTTTTTCATGGGAGACATCAAATCAATGGTCCGGCGGAGAAAAGTGGAGCAAAAACATGACTTTGTTTCTGGGCATACTGAATTATCTGGCAGAGAAGAGAATCAGGATGGCTTCAGATTGTAAAAGGCACAGAGCAGTTATAATGGATAATCCTTTTGGCAAGGCTTCCAGTGAACATGTACTGGATCCGGTATTTTTTATTGCAGAACAGCTTGGATTTCAAATAATAGCTCTTACAGCACATTCGGAAGGAAAATTTATAAGAACCTATTTTCCAATTGTATACAGCTGCAAGCTCAGAGAAGCCAGCGACGGTATAAATCAGATTATGACGAAAGAGCTGGAAATGAAGAAGGCATTTTTCAGAGACAATGATCCACAGAGTTTAACAAGGCTTACTTAGCCGGGAGTATATATGCCCATATAGTATAAGGAAATGGTTAACAAATTTGACCTGTCTAAATATAGATCAAATATAAGCAAACTTCATCTGAACCTAAGAATCACTTGATGTTTACTTTGGTATCGGATGATATTTCATCAGGTTTCAAAGCTGTTTTATTTTCTATTTTAATATCTGACTTTTTATCAGACAACGCCACTATACAAACAGCAGAAATTACATTGTATTTCATACATAATTATGCTATAATTATGACACAATAAAAGTGAGGTGATTTAAATGCCGCAAATAAGGCCTATAAAAGATTTAAGAAATACAAATGAAATTTCTGAAATATGTCATAAAAGCAAAGAGCCAGTGTTTATTACTAAAAATGGTTATGGTGATATGGTAATAATGAGTATGGAAATTTATGAGCGCAAAATGGCTCTTTTAGAAGTTTATAAAAAATTATCTGAGGCGGAGAAAGAACTTGCAGATGGTATGCCGCTTAAAGATGGAGAAAAAGTATTTAAAGAGCTGAGGGAGAAATATGGGAAATAGGAAGTATGACTTAAAATTTACTCTATGATCAGGAAAATTCATGGTACTTATCGCATTTGCACGGCGATCATATGTGATAACTTTATACTGATTTGCAAGCTCATCTGCCAAAGGTAAATAAAGGTCTCCGTCACCACCTCCTCCTGCAATTAGAAGAAAAAGGCTTTCCCATCCCTGTTGCCTTGTAAAAAAGTGTGTCTCCTGTCCATTTTATTATAATCTCTTTTGCAATGCTGCCAATTGCTTATTTTTCACATTGGATGGAGCATACATTTGCCGGCATCGTAAGTTATTATGGTATATTTATAGCAATATATATTATAATATGGTTTATACAGTATAGCATGTGGAAATATAGAATCAGGCAGATAAACAACAAAATTAAAAATGACAGGGTGAAATGATAAGTATCTTCAGTTTTCAAAAGAAGTTTTTAAAGCAGGCAAAACCCGTACAATAAAATCAGAACATGATATTCATTTTGAAAAACCAGGTGAATTTATTCAGATCATGGCAGATTTTTTGGGTAAAATAAAATAATTTTTCATTGTAAAAGAGATGTTGAATATAATTAGTTTATTGAAAATGACTATCAATTACACAAAAAATATGATATTATTATTTATATGAGGGATACTATTTTTTGAGGGGAGGATGGTATGTTCAATAAATTATTTCAAAATACATGTAAACCCAGGGGATTGGGTGGAAAAATGATTCTAAAGATGATGAATTCAGGTCATGCCAGGCTTTCAGACTGGGGTCTTAAACATCTTCAATTGAAAAATACAGACCATGTACTTGATATTGGATGTGGTGGAGGGGCCAATATATCAAGATTGTTGGAAAGCTGTCCGGATGGTTTTGTGGCAGGTATAGATTATTCAGAAGAAAGTGTAAAGTGCAGCAGGAAGAAGAATATGGACTACATTGGGAAAAATTGTGATATAAGAACAGGTAATGTAAGCCATATACCTTATGGAGATGAAAGCTTTGATATTGCTACTGCATTTGAAACCGTATATTTCTGGCCTGATTTGTATGAAAATTTTAAAGAAGTCAGGAGAATATTAAAACCGGAAGGGTATTTTATGATATGCTGTGAAGAAGGAGATCCTGTAAATGATAAATGGTCTGAAAAAATAGAAGGAATGACAGTATACAGTATTATACAGCTGGCAGATATTTTAAAATCAGCAGGGTTTGCCGTAGTTCAGAAAGATGAAAAACAGAATGGAAAATGGATATGCCTTGTTGGAATGAAGAAATAAATCCGCTGAAATTAAGAGAGGGTACTGATCAAGCTTTTTTGTATGAATTATGGAAGGGTTAAAGCTTGATTAGTACTTTATTTGTTTTAAAATCAACCCAGTATTAAAGACCAATACATCAAATAGCGCTGCTGAAGAAAAAATAAATTTACCTATAAAAGAAATGGTAGTATAATTTAATGGATAAATTTAGGGAAGCGAACAGAGAGGTGAAAAATTTGAAGCAAGTGGAGATAATGATTGTGGAAGACGATGATGACATCAATAGAATACTGGAACTGATTGTAAAGGAGCAGGGATACAAAGCAACCTGCTGCTTTTCCGGTACGGAAGCCAGATTAAGACTTCAGCAGCAGTCCTTTGATCTGATTTTACTGGATATTATGCTGCCTGGACTGACAGGGGAGGAATTGCTGGGAGAAATCAGGGAGCATTCATCTGTCCCGGTTATTGTTGTTTCTGCGAAAAATATGATTGAAGACAAAGTCAGCCTGCTGAGGCTGGGTGCGGATGATTACATGGTCAAACCTTTTGCCCGTGAAGAAGTTGCAGCACGGATTGAAGTCCAGCTGCGTAAAAATTATTCACGGCAGGCTGATAAGTGTTTAAACTGGAAGGCACTGACTCTGGATGAAGGCCGACATGTGGCAATGGTTGAAAAATCAGAGTTGAATCTCACCAATGTGGAGTTTGATATCTTGAAAATTATGTTGAAGCATCCTAAACAGGTATTCTCAAAAGCCAAGCTGTATGAACTGCTGTGGAATGATGTTTACCGGGGAAATGACAATAGTATCAGTGTCCATGTGTCGAATATTCGTAAAAAAATTGCAGCTGTTACCAAAGAAGAATATATTAAAACTATCTGGGGAATCGGCTTTTCACTGGTCTAGATATCATCTTTATGATTTCTTTATAATTTGCTTAAGGGTTCTTAAAAAACACCTTGTAAACTGATAAGTGTAAAGGAGGAATTGAGATGAAAACACCAATTTTGAAAATAACTGATCTGGAGAAAAGATATAAGCATCAGGTTGCCATGGAAAGCAGTGATTTTGAACTGTATCATGGAGAAATATGTGCTGTTATAGGGAAAAACGGCGCGGGAAAATCAACCATGTTCAAGATGATTGCCGAAGAGATATTTCCCACAAAGGGTGAGATTACACTGTTTGGTGAACCCTACGGGAAACATAATGTCCGCAGGAGAATGGGGGTCATGATTGAAAACAATGTATTTTTTGATAACTTCAATGCCATCCAGAATTTAGAGTACTATCGTCTGCAGCGGGGAATTCCTGAAAAAGCCGTAATAAAAAAAGTATTGAATACAGTGGGACTTGCAGAGTATCAGGGAAAGAAATTCTCGGAATATTCACTGGGGATGAAGCAGCGCTTATCACTGGCACTGGCTTTATTATCCTCACCGGATTTTTTGCTTTTAGATGAGCCTGCCAATGGTTTGGATCCGGAAGGAATGGCTGAAATGCGTCAGCTTTTTCTTAATTTAAACCAGGAGCATCAAATTACAATTTTGATTTCAAGTCACATTTTATCACAGCTGCAGTCAATTGCAACACGTTTTGTTTTTCTTCACAAAGGTAAAATTATTCAGGATTTGTCACGTAAAGAGCTATTGGAGATGAATCAGCAGTTTATATTCCTTCGTGTCAATGATGCCAAGAAGGCCTGCTTTATATTGGAAAATCATTTTCCAGATATGGACTATAGGGTTTTAGCTGGTCAGCAGCTGGAGGTTTACAATCATATTGAAGACCGTCAAAAAATCAATAGGCTTTTGAATGAAGGCAGTGTGGATATTTTGGAAATGACAGTTAAAAGCAAGAATCTGGAAGAATATTTTCTGGAGCTCATAGGAGGTAATAATAATGCTGAATCTCATTAGAAGTGAAGTCTACCGGTTGATACGTTCAAAACTGTACTACGGGCTTATTGCAGTTAGTGTCTTTCTAGTCATGGCTGCCGCAGGGGTACTGCAGTATTTCAGATTCAAGGAATCAACCTTTCCCTACGGAACAAGGATGTTCTATTACAGTAATGTATTTGGTATGACTACTTTAATTATTGTTTTATGTTTATTAATTGTTTTAATATTGACACGAAAGAGTCAGTCAAAAATCTGTGCAGCGGTTTCTTTCGGATATTCCCGAGGGGCTGTCTTTTGGTCAAAATTGATTGCTTTGTCTCTGGGAGTAGCTGTTATGGCTGCTGTTATTTTGTCGGTCACCATTTTAAGCGGTAATGTTATTTTTGATTTGGTGAATAATTCAACTCTTGGTCAATTTTTAATTGCCTTTAGCAATGTACTGCCCATTGTTGCCTCCGGTTTTGTTCTAGGTTATGTTTTAAGTGTCAATGGTGTCTCAGAAGTTTTGAACCTGCTTATTTTGCTGTTTATTTACAGTATTTTAGGACGTTTAATCGATACTTTAGCCGGCAGAGTAAGTGTTTTGAGAACTATATCTAAATGGACACCTTCTTCACTGCTTAATAATAATTTAGTCCACTATATGTCAGGCAGTGCTTATTTTGACGTGAAGTGCTGGGTGCTGGGACTGATGATTATTTTTGTAAGCTTGATTATGGGGCTGGCAATTTTTACGAAAAAGGATTTATCCTAGAGAAAGGAGGAGAGTTATGATTTATATTAACTGTATACTGACAGTTGTAACTGTCCTCTGTCTGACAAAGCATTATTTTATCAGAATGAATATTCGTACATTAACTGCGGAGGTTAAAAAATTAACTAAATTGATTTCTCAAACCAATCAGCAGGTTACTGTGGCTGCTCCTGATAAAACCACAGAAAAGCTGGCTGCTGAAATCAATCATTTAGTTGAGCGCTATAAGGAATTGCAATTGAAGAATATTGAGGAGAAGCGTCAGAATAAAGAAGCTCTGGCTAACTTTTCCCATGACTTGCGCACGCCGCTGACTTCTGCCATGGGATATATTGATATAGTTTTGAATATGGATCTATCCATCAAAGATAAAGAAAAATATTTAAATATTGTACAGCATAAGCTGAAGAGTTTAAACAATCTGGTGGATTCACTATATGATTTGTCCCTGGTTGATGCCCGGGAGTATCCTGTGCAGCTGAATCCGCACTCCTTATATCAGCTGCTGTGTGACAGTCTGCTGTTGTTTCACCAGGACTTTGAAGATAAAGGTATCTCCCTGCAGCTGGATCTTGATGAAAAAGTTCCGTTGGTGCTGCTGGATGAAAAGATCACCAATAGAGTGTTCTTGAATCTGTTTCAAAATGTCATACGCTATGCCAGGTCATACTGCAGGGTTGAATTGAAAGTGACAGAAGAGCATGTTCATATCAGTATAAGCAATGATTCTGAAGCTTTAAGCGAGGAAACTGTAGTACAGCTTTTCAACCGTACATATAGGGCTGATATTAATCGCTCCGGGCACTCTTCCGGTTTGGGCCTGGCCATTGCAAAAGAGCTGATGGAACTACAGCGGGGTAAGATAACTGCAGATTATAAGCATAATACTCTGACTTTTATGCTGTCTTTCAAACGTTAAAATTGTTTCAGCAGATTTTAAAAGTTCTGCTGTTTTTTTATACGTTCAAATCGTTATATTAAGTATTTATAATAGTGTTGTTAAAAAAATAAAAAAGGTATATACTGATGTATATACAGTAATTATAAAATATTATTTTAGGAGCACAAAAATGGATAGAAGTTTTTTAATAAATGAGATAAAAAGATTGAAAACAGAGAGAAATGCCTGTATACTGGCACATAATTATCAGGTACCTGAAGTTCAGGATATATCGGATATTGTAGGCGATTCCTTTGCCTTAAGCAGGGCGGCGGCAAAAATGGACAAGGAAGTTATAGTGTTCTGCGGCGTCAGATTTATGGCGGAAAGTGCAAAGATACTTTCTCCGGATAAGAAAGTGCTGCTTCCTTCAAAATATGCAGGGTGTCCTCTGGCGGATTCCATAACTTCAAAACAGCTTCAGACTATGAAAAACAAACATCCTGGGGCAGCTGTTGTATGTTATGTAAATTCTTCAGCAGAAGTCAAAGCCATAAGTGACATATGCTGTACTTCTTCCAATGCAGTGAAGGTTGTTGAAAGTTTGAAGGAGGATGAAGTGCTGTTTGTACCTGATGAAAATCTTGCCGGCTATATAGCTGAGAAAGTAAGAGGAAAACATATAATACCCTGGCCCGGACACTGCATAACTCATGCAAGGATAATGGTGGAGGATCTTGTAAAAACATCGGAAGAGCATCCGAAAGCAGAAATACTGGCTCACCCTGAAGTTTCCGGGGAAATAAGGGAAAGTTCTGATTTTGTTGGCAGCACTTCACAGATAATTGATCATGCCCGTAAATCTTCAAATACAGAATTCATCATAGGTACTGAAATAGGTGTGCTTCATAAGATGAAAAAGGATAATCCTGGCAAGAAGTTTTATCTCATGAGTCCCAGACTCGTATGTGAGAATATGAAAATGACATCTCTCGAAAATGTTTATACATGTCTTTTAAATATGGAATACGAAATATCAGTGCCTGAAAATATCAGAAAAAAGGCTGAGAACTCCCTGGAGAAAATGTTGTGTATTGAGTAAGAGGTTGGTATCGGAATCAAGTGATTATAAAATAGGCTGGTGATATGAATGAAAAGATATTTGGTTGATTTTAAAAATGAACCCTGTGAAGGTAGATATTTTGATATTGTAATAATAGGGGCTGGAATAGCCGGCCTCTACACGGCTTTGATGCTTCCAAAAAAATTAAAGATAGCAGTGCTCAGCAAAAAGGAAATAGATGATTCGGATTCCTACATGGCTCAGGGAGGTATTGCTGCCAGCATAGGAGATGATGACAGGGAACTCCATATAAAGGATACTGTGAATGCAGGCTGTTATGTGAATAATGCAAAAGCCGTGAAGGTGCTGGTAGATGAATCCCAGCAGGCCATAGAGAATTTGATTGAACTTGGTGTGAATTTTGACAGGGATGATCAGGGTAACTTCTACAGATCCTTTGAAGGGAATCATTCCATACCCAGAATACTCCATGTAAATGGCGATTCCACGGGAAAGGGTATAATGGACGTGCTCATAAAAGATGCTGAAAGTGCCGACAATATAGAAATAATACCGGATGTATTTGCCCTGGATATCGTGGAAAACAGGGGGAAATGCTGCGGCGTAACGGTATTTTACAAAGGAAGATCAACGTATTTTATCTCCCGGTATTGTATAATGGCATCAGGGGGAATAGGCCAGCTGTTTTCAAAAACCACAAATGTGGATGTACTCACTGGAGATGGAATTGCCATGGCAATAAGGGCAGATGTGAAACTCAAGGACATGGAATATGTTCAATTTCACCCTACAGCCTTTTATACAGGAGATACAAATGACAGGTTGTTCCTGATATCCGAGGCCGTAAGAGGAGAAGGTGCAGTACTTAGAAACATGGAAGGAAAGAGATTCATGGAGGAATATGACAGAAGAATGGAGCTTGCACCCAGGGATATTGTTGCGAGGGCCATATTCCATGAGATGAATAAGGTATCATCTAAATATGTATATCTGGATGCCACCATGTATGATAAAGATTTTCTCCAGAACAGGTTCAGGCAGATCTACAGGGAATGTGAAAGCAGCTCCATAGAGATGTACAGGGATTATATACCTGTTACTCCTGCGGAACACTATTTCATGGGCGGAATTGAAGTGGATCTTTTCGGCAGAACAAGTATGGAAGGACTTTATGCCCTGGGAGAATGTGCCTGCACTGGAGTACATGGTGCCAACAGGCTGGCAAGCAATTCTCTCCTTGAAGCTCTTGTATTTGGGAAAAGAGCCGCAGAGGATATCTCTGAAAAAATTTCATGCGGAAAAATATGCAGCCTGCCGGAATTGGAAAATGAAGACACCTTGAATGGAAAAAATGAGGAAGTCGATTTCCATGGGCTTAAAAGATCTTTAAAAATTCTTATGGAAAAACATGCAGGAATAATAAGAAATGTAGATGATCTTAAAGCAGCATTGAATATTATTGAGGACAAGCTCTCTAAGATGGAGGCTTCAAGTCTTGAAAGTGTGGAAGCCGTGGAGACATATAATATGTATCAGGTGGCCAGAAGTATTGTGATTTCAATTCTTGAGTCCAAAGCTTCCATAGGAAGCAACTATGTTGAAAATTATTCTGAACACAATAAGGTTTTGAGGTGATTTGATTGAATTTTTTAATGGTTGACAAACTGATAGAGGAAGCACTGGTGGAAGATATAGGTTATGGAGATGTAACCACTGATAATTTGATACCTGAGGACCAGATTTCACAGGGCAGGTTTATTTCAAAGGAATCCGGTGTTGCTGCAGGTATTGCTGTGGCGGAAAGGGTATTTGAAATTTTGGATGACAGCATAGTATTTGCTGCAAAAATGAAAGATGGCGGCAGAGTCGAGAAAGGCAGTGTCATTTCAGAGATAAAGGGCAGTTCCAGATCCATATTAAAGGGAGAGAGAGTTGCCCTCAACATAATGCAGAGGATGTCCGGTATTGCAACCAAAACCAGAAGAATGATGGAACTTGTAAAGGATTATGATGTTAAAATAGTGGATACCAGAAAGACGCTCCCGGGATTCAGGATGCTGGACAAGTATTCGGTTAAGGTGGGAGGAGGGTATAATCACAGGATGAATCTTTCAGATTATGTGATGATAAAGGACAATCACATAAAGGCAGTGGGTTCCATAAAGAAAGCTGTTGCAAAAATAAAGAACAGCCTGCCTTTTACTGTCAAGATAGAAGTGGAAGTGGAAAACCTGCAGCAGCTCCAGGAAGCAGCTGATACCGAAGCGGATGTAATAATGCTGGATAATATGGACGTGGATGAGATGAAAAAGGCTGTAAAATTTATAGATGGAAGATTTGTTCTGGAAGCTTCAGGAAATGTCACTGAAGAAAATGTGCGGAGTATTGCTGCTGCAGGAGTGGATATAATATCAATAGGTGCCCTTACACATTCGGTAAAAGCTCTGGACATAAGTTTGAGATTTATTTAAAAGATGAAATGGTGTAAAATTAAAATTATATCCCGATGATATGGAGGAATAATTATGTTTAGAGATTTGAGAAGAAAAGACAGAGAGATTGGGCATACTGAAGTTATAGAAATATTAAAGAGCTGTGAATATGGTGTTTTATCTACAGTGAGTGAAGATGGATATGCTTATGGAGTACCATTAAATTATGTCTATGCCGATAATTCCATATATTTTCACAGTGCTGAACAGGGACATAAATTGGATAATATAGTAAACCAAAACAGAGTTTCTTTTTGTGTAGTTGGGAAAAATTATGTTCTGCCGGATAAATTCACTACCAATTATGAAAGTGTAATTATATTTGGAAGGGCGGAAGAGATTTTCGATGATGAAAAAAATGCGGTCATGCTGAAAATGCTGGAAAAGTATTCAAAAGAATATGTGGGAAAAGGCAGAGAGTACCTGAAAAAGGCAAATTCAAAAGTGAAAGTGATAAAAATAAATATTGAACATATTTCCGGAAAAGCAAGGAGATAATTAAGGTGTAGGTAATTTATTCAATACAAAAGGAGATGAATATGAATATATTTTTGATTGTTTTAGTTGTAATTGTTGCTGCTGCAGTAGTTGCTGTCAGCATCTATGCTTATAAGAACATGCATTACGATGAAAAACCGTTGAAGGAAACGTACAGCACTGGATATAGGGAAAAACGCATAGCTCTTGATGATGGAACTCTGCTGAATTATGCTGAAGGACCTGATAATGGACCGGCTCTTTTATTGATACATGGGCAGTCTATGAAGTGGGAGGATTATTCAAGAGTGCTCCCGGGATTAGCTAAGTATTATCACGTGTATGCTGTTGATTGTCATGGACATGGGAAATCCAGTCATGATTCCTCAAAATATACAGGAGCTGCTATGGGGCAGGATCTTATCCTGTTTATTGAAGATGTTATTGGAAATCCGGTTGTAATATCAGGTCACTCCTCCGGAGGAATTTTGGCAGCGTGGATTGCAGCTAATTCACCGGAAAATGTATTGGGAGTAGTTCTGGAGGATCCGCCATTTTTTAGTGTGGAACCGGAAGAGATGAAAAACACTTTTGTTTGGCGGGAGAATTTTGAAACAGTACATAATTTTAAAAGTCAAACAGAAATTAAAGATTATGTAGTGTATTATATGGAAAATAGTTATATTTGGGGACTATTTGGAAATTTGAGATCCATTATAGCAAGAAGTACGAGAAACTATAGAGAAAAGCATAGTGGAGAACCTCTGAAATTATGGTATGTACCATATAAATGGATTCACGGTACCCTTTATATAGATGACTTTGATTTGGATTTTTCGGAAACGTTTTATACAGGTTACTGGTTTAAAGGAATTAATCAGGAGAAAATTTTATCTAAGATAAATTGCCCCTCAGTATATATTAAGGCAAATACATTATATGGAAAGGATGGAGTGCTTTATGCAGCCAACAGTGACCAAGATGCCAGAAATGTACATAGTCTGCTCAAGGGAAATGAAATGGTAAAGATAAAATCCGGGCATGATATTCATTTCGAAAAACCAGATAAATTTATTCAGATCATGGTAGATTTTTTGGATAAAATAAAATAGTTTTTTATTGTAAAAAAAGTATTAAGTATGATCAACTTATTGAGAGTAAGTAAAATATTTTTAGGTAAAAATAAGAGGAGGTCTCCAGCAATTATATGGCTGAAAGGCCTTTTATTCATGCTAAAAATGATGAGATATTATTATGGCATATGAAAAATGCTTTTTTGAGGGAAGAATGAAACGTTTGATAAATTATTTTAGAATACATGCAAGCCCAGGGGATTGGGTGGAAAAATGATTCTCAAGATGGATTCCATTGGGAAAAATTATGAGATGATGAAAATCAGAACGGGAAATGGATATGCCTTGTTGGAATGAAAAATTAGCAGAAAATTATGCAATATTTTCTAGATTAATATAGTGATGTAGAAAAGTTTTTACATTACTATATTAATCTAAGAGAGAAATAATAATTATAAGAAAACCTGTAATTTAGGTAGTTAATTAATATTAAAATTAATGTGAATCAATGACAAAAAAATTCATGTAAAACTCTGTTAGTAATCTATTATATCTAAAGGATGTCCATAGCAGCACAAAAGCCTTCATAAGTTGCCTCTTTTACTGTACGGGCTTTTTTGGCATCTCCAGTAACTATAAACCATGGAACGATGTTTTCCAAAGATTTTACAATCTCATCATTGGAACGGTTACCACAGGCATATATAATGTTATCCGCATCAATGAAATGCTCATTTTGATTCTTATCCATAAATTTTACACAATTGTTGATGATTTCTTTAACTGATACATTGCAATCCCATGTCATGCCCACTTTTTTCATTCTTGGAATTAAAGCACGACGCTGAGAGTCATTTGAATCTTTACATACGTCATCTCTCATTTCAAGAATATGTACGTGGCAGCCACAATGTTCTGCAAAGAAGAAACCGGACTCACATCCGATTGCACCACCTCCGATTAAAACAACTTTCTTGTCTAATAAAGATAAGTTTTTATAGATTTCTATAGCATGTGTTGCATTTTCAATTCCTTTAATGGGTGGAATAAAAGGATGAGAGCCGACTGCGCAAATGGCTGCGTCAGGCTTCATGCCTTCAATTAGTTTGGGAGTAACAGTTGTATTTAACATAATATTAACGCCAACATATTTACAGCGAGCTACAAGAGAATCACGAAAGCGTTTTAAAGATTCTTTGTGAGTATCTACATCGGTAAACCACAATAAGCCGCCTAGTTTTGATGTTTTTTCACATAGGGTTACATTGTGACCGCGCTCGGCTGCTGTTAATGCAGCATACATTCCAGAAACGCCACCACCGATGATCAGCACCTTGCGTCTTCCCTTTGGAAGGGGGGCTTGTCTCCAGCGTAACTCTCGTGATGACCAGGGATTTACTGTACAGTGCCATAATTCAGGAATCGGACGCTCATTTGGATTTGGAGGCAGAGGATTAAAACAAGAACAACGCAGGCAAGGAGCGATTTGATCTGCACGTCCAGTTTGTGCCTTGTTGCAGAATTCAGGGTCTGCAAATTGCTGGCGACCTAGTGCTACAAAATCACATTTGCCAGAAGTAATTGCATCCTCAACCTGTTGTGGATCATTGAATCCGCCTACAGCTACAACAGGAACATGTACAGCAGCTTTAACGGCAGCAGCAAGATCCAAATTGCAGCCATGTTTGTCATACATGGAGGAGAAAGCCTTTGTCTCTACGTGAGAATGGTAAACACCGCTAGTAACATGTATGATATCAACATAATCTTGAATGATCTTGCAGAATTCAATGCAGTCGTTAAGCGTCATGCCGCCTTCAATACGTTCGGAACCGGAAACACGGTATTCAATCAGAAAATCATCACCGCAGAGCTCACGAATTTTTTTACAAACCATAATGGGAAAGCGAGCACGATTTTCCATGCTGCCACCGTACTCATCTGTTCTATGATTCATACGGGGAGAGATAAACTGAGATAATAGCCATCCATGGCCGCCGTGCAGCATAACCATGTCGAAGCCAAGTGCTTTGCAATTCCAACTTGCTTCAGCATAATTATTAGCTACATGTTTTATCATTTCTACGGTCATTTCATCTACTTGAACTCCATCCTTGCGTATAAATGAAGAAGGACCAATGGGATTATTATGATTGATAATTGTATCTGGATGATTGATTGCACCAATATGATTTAATTGGATGGAGGCAACAGCTCCATGAGCTTTTATTGCCTCAGTAAGTGTCATTATACTCTCCATGTGGAATGTGGTCATATTCTTGGAATAAACGTTTAAACCGTGTTCATGGCGGGCAGAGTATTCGTTATCTATAAAAGATTCGGTGATTGTAACTTCAGCAAAGCCTCCCCTTGCTTTGGTTTCAAAAGCATCAATGCCTTCAGGGGTAGGGTATCCATGGTCTACAATACGATTAGTCGTAATGGGTGAAGCAAATACCCGGTTCTTAAATTTTACACCTTTGATAGTATAAGGTGAGAACATATGAGGAAACGTATTCATAAATAAACTCCTTTCTACTGTTTTTTTATAATCAAGTATAATTTTAGTATAGGACAATTAAATATGGCTGTGAAGTACATACAATTTTTCGGAAAGCAGAAAATATTTGCAGTAATATACAAAAATTAAAGTTACTTTCTTTTTGACATATATATAAAAAAACTACATGCGATTGTCTAAATGCATGCAGCTTCTTTTTATCCGAAAAATTATTTTTTTTTGAATGGATTGTCCATTATTGAATTATCTTTCTCACGATATCCATGCCACATTTCACCAAGAGGGTCTATTTCAATTCCTAAGTTTTTCATACGTTTCCATCCCCAATCATAAAGTATATCTAAAATTGGCAGTATGCTTTTTCCTATATCTGTAAGACTGTACTCGACTCTAACAGGTACTTCAGGGTAAACGGTGCGTTGGATTATCCCATCAGCTTCTAGTTGCTTTAGCGTTGTCGTGAGAACTTTTTCAGATATAGGAAGTTGTTTTGTAAACCTGCTAAACCGAGTGGTTCCATCATAGGATATACCTCTTATAATATATGGTTTCCATTTATTGCAAAAAGTTTTTATAACATAATTATAAGGGTCATTCTCAAAATTATAAACCCCATATTTTTCAGTCATATTATTTCCCTCCTCTCCTGATAATAAATTAAATAACATGAAAATATATGAAATCTAAAATTGTCACTTTTTTAATTATAGTACTTATTATCCCAGATGGTACATTGATATTTTTATTATTCAAAACTTAAATGGTTAATTTAATATGTCGCAAAAGGAAAATGCCTTTTTCATAAGGTTAAGTGGAACCTGATCCATATTAATGTCTGCATAAATAATTTCTTCTTTGTTTCATACAGATTCATTGACATAGTGATCGAACGGATCCACAATACAGCTGCTGCTTGTATATTATCTCAATTGTCTTACTCTTTCAAGTCCCTCATCAACCCTCTTGTATAGATTCAGCGCTTTAATCAGGTTGTTCTGTTCAAAAGCCTCTTCTGCTTTTTTCAGATATCTGTTGATTTTCATATCATTTTTCATAAATACACCATTTCTTATTTTACAATTTATATATTTTTAAAGTATCCATAGATTAAGTTATCACCATCTGATATACTTGATATATGGAAAGCTTGCTTTCCATAAGGAGGATTAAAATGTGAAAAATCGATTGGAAGAAATACGAAAGCAGCATGATTTGAAACAGGAAGATCTGGCGGCGGCTCTTGAAGTATCGAGGCAGACAATAGGTTCTCTTGAAAACGGCAGATATAACCCGTCGATAATACTGGCCTTTAAAATAGCAAGATATTTTAACATGAATATTGAAGATATTTTTATTTATGAGGAGGATGGAAAATGAAAAATAGCATTTATCATATCATGACTGTAATTGGACTGCTGGTGGGTTAGATATTTTAAAAGCAAAAAGACATTGGGCGACTTTTACAGCAGCTTTTTCGGTATTCCTGCAGCAAGTGCCACACTGCCTGTTGTTGCGTTTTTGCTGCTTGCTGTATATGGTAAAGTAATGTGGCTTTTTATTTCCACAGTGATTTTGGAAATAGGACATATAGGTATTCACCTTCAGCACCGCAGGGAAATCAGCAAACCAGATGATCTTTAGCTTTCTGGAAAAGATTTTTCTCATAGGCAAATAGAAGCAGGTAATTGAAAGATAGAAAGGAAAATATAAAAAATCTATAGAAGTTTTAAGGGAATTGGCACTGAGAGTGATGATTATATGGGTAGGACTCAGTGCACCCCCTGACTTTTGAAAAATTGTAGAGCCTGTTTTATTTTGCTTTTCTGCACCGATTTTAGCACTATGCTTATATTATTTCTGGACCTGTGGAAAAGTTATTCATGAACAACAAGTTCCAAGACATCTGGACGTGAATAATGACCTGTCCCATCAAATTCCATTCGGCTGAGCGGAACCTGATTCATATCGATGTCTGCGTAAATGATTTCTTCTTTGTCCCATACAGGTTCATTGACATAGTGCCCAAATGGATCCACAATACAGCTGCCGCCGGTAAGAACAGCTTCTGGCAAATTTGCCATTTCATTCGGACAGTGGAAAATATCAGGATACATATCTTTTGTTACATATTGATTGACATTAATTACATAACAGTGTCCTTCTATTGCTATATGGCGTATTGTAGTCTGCCATTCTTCATTGTTGTTTGTGTTGGGTGCAAGATAGAGTGTAACTCCTTTCATATAAAGAGCTGTACGTGCCAAAGGCATATAGTTTTCCCAGCAGATTAAACTGCCCATGTTTCCCCAGGGAGTATCGATGATGGGAAAGGCACCTTTATTACCGTCACCCCATATGAAGCGCTCCGCACCGGTTGGCTTTAATTTACGATGTCTGTCCACAAGCTTTCCCTCCGGTGAGAAAAACAGATTAGTGCAATAGAGGGTACAATTATTGATATCCCTTTCTGTAATGCCAAGACTTACATAGGCATGTGCCTTACCAGCTGCCCTGGCAATGCGGTCTGTGTCGGCACTTGGTACAATGACGGAATTGTCATAATAGACTTTCCAGTCCTTTCTGCCTTCTTCCATACGGCTGCCTACAGTGAAGCCAAAAGTCATTCCATAGGGATAGCAGGGAACAAAGGATTCGGGAAATACAATGACATCGGCACCTTGTTTTCCAGCTTTAAGAATTTCCTGAACAACTTTGTCGATAGTTGCATTTTTATTAAACAGAACAGGTGATGCCTGTATAAGGGCAACTTTACAGTTCTTTTTTAAATCTTTCATAATAACTTCATAACCTCCTCTATATTTTTATCCGAACGCTACCATTGCTAATACTCCCAGCTTCTCAAAGTGGGAGATAAGCACTGCTACGCGTCTGGATAAGTTCCGCTAGGGTTCAGGTGGAGAAAAGTATTCCTTATAAGCAAACTCCATCTGAACCTAAGAATCACTTGATAGGATTTATGTTTTGATTATACTATAGTATAATTGCAGTATCAATTAATAAAACTCGAATCTTTTATAGTGCAAATAAGTCTGGTATTTTCATTGAAGGAGCTGAAAAAATTTATTTGCGGGAGTAATTCATAATGGTGAATTATCATGAATAATGGGAGCGATGATACATGAAAAGTAGTAAGTTATTTCAAGTAATCAACTTTTTAATTATATTCTTAATATTCTTTTTGATTTTTACTATAGGGTTTGATATTGTTAAACTAAAAAATAATATAATTAATAACTTTATACTTGGAGTAATAGGAGCTTGTTTAACTCAATTATATATAAATATATGCAAAAATATTTGTAAAAAAAAATAATTCGCACTGTTTCTATTTTACGAATCAGTACATTTTGTATTTAATAAAAAATAAACAGGAGGTATTTTATGGAGTATAGAATAGAAAAGGACACAATGGGAGAAGTGAAAGTCCTATCCGATAAATTATGGGGTGCCCAAACCCAGAGGAGTTTTGAAAATTTTAAAATTGGTACAGAAAAGATGCCTATAGAGGTGATCAGGGCATTCAGTATTTTAAAAAAAGGAGCTGCAAAGGCAAATAACAGGCTGGGCAAGCTTGATGATGAAAAAATGAAGGTAATTCAACAGGTTTGTGATGAAATTTATGAAGGCAAATTGGATGATAATTTTCCACTGGTGGTCTGGCAGACAGGCAGCGGGACACAGAGCAACATGAATGTAAATGAAGTTATTGCCAACCGGGCAAATCAGATATTGGGTAAAAAGCTTATTCATCCCAATGATGATGTAAACATGTCCCAAAGCTCAAATGACACCTTTCCAACGGCCATGCATATAGCTGCCGTAGTGGAAATAGAGAATAAATTACTTCCAGCAGTAGATATACTGAAAGGTACCATGGAGCATCTTGAAACAGAAAACAGGGGGGTTATAAAGACGGGAAGGACCCATCTGCAGGATGCTGTCCCCATAGCATTTTCTCAGGAAATAAGCGGATGGAAGCAGATGCTCATCAAGGGAGAGAAAAATATAAAACAATCTATAGAAGGCCTGAGAGAATTGGCGCTGGGAGGAACGGCTGTGGGAACTGGGCTCAATGCACCTCCTGATTTTGGTAAAATTGCAGCAGAGGAAATAAGCAATTATCTTGGCACAAATTTTGTCACTGCTGAAAATAAGTTTCATGCTTTAACCAGCAGGGATGATCTGGTCTATGCCCATGGTGCCATGAAATCTCTGGCAGCGGATTTGATGAAAATTGCCAACGATGTCAGATGGTATGCCAGCGGTCCCAGGTGTGGTCTTGGGGAGATAACCATTCCTGAAAATGAACCTGGAAGCTCTATAATGCCGGGAAAGGTAAATCCGACACAGTGCGAAGCTGTAACTATGGTGGCCTGCCAGGTAATTGCCAACGATACTGCAGTTTCTTTTGGTGCTTCACAGGGAAACTTCCAGCTGAATGTGTTCATGCCAGTGTGCATATATAATTTTTTACAATCTGTCAGGCTGTTGTCAGATGTAATTGTATCCTTTAACAATAATTGTGCATCGGGGATAAAACCTGAGGTGGATAAAATGAAGGAAAACCTGGATAAATCCTTGATGCTTGTAACTGCACTTAATCCATACATCGGTTATGATAAATCTGCTGAGATTGCAAAGCTTGCCCATAAAAAAGGAATCCGTTTGAAGGATGCAGCTGCAGAACTGGGATATTTAACAGAAGAACAGTTTGACCATATTATCAAGCCAGAGAATATGGTTTAAATATCTGCTGGGAATGTATTGCCTTGAGGAATGGGATACTTTTCCTCAAGGTAATATTTTTTTATCTAACATTCAAAATAAGTCCTCTCTTGAAATTCTAGCCCCTGGCCTCTGATATAAAAGCCCTCATTGCAGCTGTCACACACTTGTTCTTGTGATATAGTATTTGTGTGGCCATATTGAATTCACATCCGTCCAAATCAAACCCAACAAGCTGTCTACTTTTTAGTTCTTTCTCTACAGTCATAACGGGAAGCAGGGTTATTCCCAGATTACTCATGGTAAAACTTTTGATTGCTTCAACACTTCCGACTTCCAAGGCTATATTGGGCTTCAGACCTGATTTTTGAAACATTTTCTCAAAGATATTTCTGTAGCTGCAGCCCTTTTCCGTTACAATCAAAGGCTCATCTTTAATATCTTCCATTGTAACTTGTTTTTTGCCGGCAAGTCTATTTACAGGAGAGGTCAAAAATATCATGGGTTCATTGTAGGATACACAGCATATCAAATCTGGATCAGCAGTTGTTTTATCCAGTATAAATGCCAGATCAACTATATTGTTTTTGAGCATACTTCTTAAATCCGAACAAACTCCAACTTTAATTATGATTTCCACTTCAGGGTATTTCATATGATAATTTTTAAGCAGTTCTGGAAGCCTCATAGTACACAGGGACTCCACAATTCCTATTCTTAAAATTCCACGGGGAATATCTACGCCGCCCACTGCTTCTCTGGCTTCCTCTGTAAGACTTATTATATTTTCTGCATATTTGAGAAATACTTCGCCTTTTAAAGTAAGATGTATTTTCCTTCCGATTTTTTCAAACAATTTTACACCAAGCTCCTCCTCTAAAAGCTTAATCTGGGTTGTAATAGTAGACTGAGCATATCCCAATTCCTCTGCTGCTCTGGTGTAACTTTTCAAATGGGCAATTTCCGAAAATGTTATCAGATTTCTAAACTCCATGGTATACCTCCTTAACTTCAACAAAATCGAATTGTATTTTCAAATAATTCAATTTTATTAATAGTTAATCTTATGATAATATAAATCTATCGAAAATTCAATAATTTTTTAATTAAATTTTTTAAAAAGTACAGCTGGCTGCAATAAGATTGAAGAAAAAATAGGAGGTGAAGTTTAGTGAAGGCTTGATTTTTATTATTACATCCTGTCACTAAATGTAAAATATGAGTAAAAATATTGGAACAATAACACTTTCCGGCCTCATAGCAGGCTCGGTACTGGGATCAGGAATAATACTGCTGCCGCCAATTGCCTACAAGCTGGTTGGGGGGTGGGCGATAGCTGCCTGGATTATTATAATGCTGCTTGGCATTATATTTGCCTATGTTTTTATATTCTTGAGTCTGAAAAGTCCTGGAAATGAAGGCGTTGCAATTGCAGTTGGAAATGCCTTTGGAGGTTTTTTTCGAGAACTGACTTCAAATTTTCTCACAGCCGCAGTTTGTTTTGGCCCTACGGCAGTTTTGATTACAGCTGCAGACTTTTTAAAAAACTTTAGTCTGTTTTCAAATATAAAAGTGGAGATCATTGCATTTGGAATGGAAATCATATGTGCCCTGGTTCTTATGTATGGTGTAAAGGCTCTTGGAAAATTCACCTTGGTTTTAACAGGATTTACGGCAGTATTATTGTTTTGCGGAAGTATGTATACGTTGATTTTTGCTTCAGATATACATGTATACCAGACATCCTTTTCCATCTCCAAATTCGGATATACTCTCTTGCTTTTATTTTGGGCAATCATAGGATGGGAAGTTGTAGGCAACTATATTGAAGATATAAAAAATCCTAAAAAAACGCTTATTGAAGCAATGACTGTGAGCTTAATAGTCATTATCAGCTTGTATATTATTGTTGCCCTTTCCATACAAAATGTGTCTGCCAGCAATCACGATATATTGGCAATCATGACACCTCTGTTTGGTTCATTTTCTTTACCTGTAATCACCATTGCTGCGTCAGGACTGTGTATGTGCACCTATCTTATGGTAGTTGGAGGAGTTTCAAGAATGAGTGCACAGCGCGCAGCAAACAATAAGCTGCCTGCATATCTGTCATATATGAACAGATATGAAAGCCCGACTAAAGCTATCATAACACTTGTATGCATACATTTTGCAGTTTTATCCCTGTCTGCTGCAAACCTTATAAATATGGATAAAATTATAACCTGTGCCAATGTATTTTTCCTGTCCAATGCAATAATCGGATTGGCTGCCGGATTCAAGTTACTGCACAGTATCAAACTAAAAATTGCAATTTCCATACTCATCATATCATTTGTACTATTGTTGTTTAAAGCAGCTTTATGGAGTCTTTTACTTTTGATTTCAGTAATACTTTTATCTGTATATAATAATAGAAGAGTTAAAAATAATGAGGAAATTACCGCACATAATGTATAGTTGAGGATTCTAGATTATATTGGTGCACCTATTGAATATCCAATGCTTCTGATGTGTTTGATCATAATATCCATTCATTGAGACAATATAATACATCTATTATGCTTTACATAATAG
The DNA here is from genome assembly GCF_042436595.1 of Clostridium sp. MT-14. NCBI lineage: Bacteria > Bacillati > Bacillota > Clostridia > Eubacteriales > Clostridiaceae > Clostridium > Clostridium sp. MT-14. Next base: position 218,037 of record NZ_JBHMIY010000001.1, on the reverse strand, counting down.
ATGTATTATTGTATAATAATATCGACACTAATATGTATTGCATAATAGATGAGGTCAGGAGGGATAATTTGAAGCAAACTCAGCTCTTGAAAGGCGTACTTGAAGGATGCGTGCTTTTGATTGTTTTAGAAAATGAGGTATACGGGTATGAGATGATTCAGCTGTTAAGAAAACACGGATTTAAGGAAATAGTTGCCGGTACCGTATATCCGCTGCTGCAGAAGCTAGAAAAGCAAGGTTATCTTTCCAGTGTAATAAAACCTTCCCCGGAAGGTCCTGACAGGAGGTATTATTGTATAACTCCGGAAGGAAAAACCCACTGCGGGGATTTTATTGAACAATGGAAGGATTTGGTGTGTAAAGTTGATAATCTGATATGTTTGAAAGGGGGAAAATTGGATGAATAAACAAAATAATTCTGTAAACAAAATTGTTGAACAAAATAATCAGTTACGCGAAAAATTGAGGGAGGAGAATAGAGAGTATTATGAACAGCTTCTGGTATACCTCCGCAGTGCCGGATTATTTTATGACGATTATGAGATAGAAAACTTATTACTGCAGATTTTGCAGGATATAATTTCTGCCCAGGAGGATGGACAATCTGCTGAAGAATTTTTTGGGAAAAGGCCCCAGCTGGCGGCGGATGAATTGATTCAGAACCTTGGTAAATCCAGCAGGAAAGAAACATTGAAATTGGTAGGTCTGGTTTTTGGCATAAGCTCCTTTTTTGAACTGCTGAGTGCATTGGCATCTCCGGATAAGGGAATAAACCTTCTCGTATTGATTATATACGGCCTGCTGAGCTTTTTATTTGTAGGAATTGTATTTTTTATAATACACAAGAGTATTTATACAAAAGTTATTAGAGGAAAGGTTGCTTCCTTTCTGTTTACATGGCTCATCTGTTCTTTGATGATTGGTTCATTTATATTGATTGAAATATTTATTCCACCACTGCTGACTGTACATTTGTCAAATTCTCTGGGAATTTTCATAATATCCATTTTGCTTATTGGCAGTGTTATTCTGGCATTTATCCGAAGTAAGCAGGATGGAAGGATGTGGTGGCCTTTTCTGCCTTTCATATGGATTTTAGGTCTTATTGGAATTGCTTCAAGGCTGCCCGTGACGGAAAACTGGATGTCAGGCAGTAATGGCAGAATTACTTCAGCAGTGTTGACTGGGGTTGGGTTCATTCTTTTCTGGGTATTGACTTATTTGTGCCTTAGAGAAAAGAAAGAGTAGTTATTTTTGCTAGGTTCTCCACTGTTGCCAACTGTGTAAACGAGAAGTTTGTCCTTCCCAAACAGGGGGAGCTCACATGAAAATTCACTTCAGGTGAACATGAATTGAGTGAAGGCGAGAAGAAGGAATTTCTGCAGTTTATCAGGGATAAATCGCTTCACATGGCAGAACTGATAACTTGTTTACTCCCAATTCGTGACGGCTTTTCATGGTTGTATTACCTCCTTGTATTTGATAATATTGTATTACATGCTGAAGTTGGCTCCATGTCAATAGGCAGGTGAATATATTTGAATTATCACATTGGAGAATTTTCTAAAAAAGTTGGGTTGAGTATTGATACATTACGATATTATGAAAAATTGGTATTTATAAGAAAAAGATTAAGGAGCAAGAGGTCAATAAATGAGGAAAAAGTTTTTTATAGTGTTTTTGTGTTTGATTTGTTTGACTGCTGCAGGGTTTGAACTTTTTACACATAGAAATATATTTCACGATAAAAATACAGCAAAGGTACAGAGTAAAAATACGGTTGATGAAAAAAAGCATGATACAATTGATGAAAAACTAAAGAAAACAATAGTATTTGAGAATTCGGATAAAGACGGAGATGGCATAAGGGATCAGGAAGATATACTTCTTGGAGCGAGAAAAGAAGCCCGTAAAAAAGTAAAATATAAAAGCGGGTATTATGTAGGCGGATACCCTTCGGAAAATGAAGGTGTGTGTACTGACCTGGTCTGGAGGGCTTTTAAGAATGCAGGGTATAATCTTAAGGATATGGTGGATGAGGACATAAAAAATAATCCTAGTAATTATGCAGGTGTTCTTAAAAGAATTGATCCGAATATAGATTTTAGGAGGGTGTCCGTTCTCTATATTTATTTTAAGAACCATGCAGCCAGTATCACTACTCAGCTGAAACCCAATGATTTTGAAAATCTGAAACAGTGGCAGCCGGGCGATATCCTGACTTTTGACAATAGCGAACACATAGCTGTAGTTTCCGACAAGAGAAGGGCAGACGGTATTCCATATATAATACACAGTGCACCGCCCTATGCCAGAGAAGGTAATGAAATCATGTACTGGATGCCTAGAATAACAGGTCATTTTAGATTTCCTAAATAAGTTATGTGAGAAAGAGGACTATTTTAATCCAGATCTTTTTTTGAATAACCGCAGCAGTGGGGAACAGGCAGGTCAGAATCATAAGCACTGCAGGCATCATGATAATAGCTGAGTTTATGGTCAATTAAACGTAGATTTTTCTTTAAAGAGTCTATTTGCTTTAGCACATTTTCTCTGTGCCTTAGGAGCATGTCATTGCGGGCATGTAGTGTATAATTCCCCTGATTCTGCCAGTCTGTAAACTGTTTTATATCTTTTATGCTCATTCCCGTATTTTTCAAACAACAGACTATAGAAAGCATTTCCAGGTCATCCTGAGTGAAAATACGGTTTCCCCATTTGTTTCTTCTGATGGAAGGCAGCAATCCTTCCCGATCATAATATCTTAGTGTATATGTGGTTAAGTTCATTTTTTTGGCTGCTTGGGAAATAGTGTATTCCAAATTAATCACCTCAAATCATGTTTTATCTTATTATTATACATCTTACAGTTAACTCTAAGGCAAATGCAAGAAAGGCATTATCTCCTTTTAAGGAGTGGGGGTATTAGCAAATGGCAGTCTTCGGATAAATAAATTTTTTGTTATATACTATTGACTTACAGCTATCTAAAAGGTTTATAGTTATAGTAATGAATATTTGAAAGAAGGTTATAGATTATGAAAGTTATAGCAATTAATGGAAGTCCGCGGAAGGATGGAAATACAAGTCAAGCTTTAAAGGTAATGGCAGATGAATTGCGAAATCAAAATATAGATGTTGAGATTATTCAGATTGGACATTTAAATATCCATGGATGTACAGCATGTGGATACTGTGTAACTTCTGAGAAAAACAGATGTGTTTTTAAAGATGATATTGTCAATGAAGCAGCAGAGAAAATGAGAGAGGCAGATGGATTTATTCTGGCATCACCTACCTATTATGCCGGAATTGCAGGAACCATGAAATCTTTTTTGGATAGAGTATTCTTTACAAGTTCAGGTTATTTTAAATTTAAAGTGGCAACTTCTATTTCTGTGGTAAGGCGTGCAGGAGGTGTGGATGTAGTACATCAGTTAAATAACTATCTCAATCTGGCGGAAACAATTTTACCACCATCTCAATATTGGACCTCAGCCTATGGTATGAATAAAGGTGAGGTTATGCAGGATGGCGAGGGAATACAGACACTTCGCAAAAACGCAAGGGCCATGGCATGGCTTCTCAAAGTAATTCATGATGGAAAGGAGAAATTTTCTCCACCTGATGATGAAGATCATATCATGACAAATTTTATTAGGTAAATTATGAAAGGATATAGTTGGTAATAAAATAGAAGTACAGATTAATGACAAACAGCGGGATAAATTGAGCCTGCTGTTTTGTTTTTAATTAGGTCAATGATTTTAAGGATCACAAGATAAAGGTGAAAATTCTATTACTTTAGTTCAATTTGCTTGTATTTTATAGTATACTAAAATTAATAGTAAAAAAGATACAATATACGAAAAAAAGTGTATTTGGAAGTCCTGCATTTTACATCATTTGTTCTTTGAAATTTACACTTTGAACTTTACATTTTAGCAAAGTATCCAGGGGGCACAATAGTGCTTATCACATCCACACTTTGAAAAGATTGGGCGTGGTACAGTGGCCTTTTGATCAATAAACATAACAGGGAGGATTAGATACATGTATTGTGTTAGAAAAGTAGACAAAGATATCTATTGGGTTGGTGGAAATGATAATCGCCTTGCCCTATTTGAAAATGTTCATCCAATTCCTGAAGGAATTTCCTATAACTCCTATATGCTTTTGGATGAGAAAACTGTACTCTTTGATACAGTGGATTGGGCGGTTTGCCGCCAGTTCCTTGAAAACATAGAGGCAGTTCTTAAAGACAGGACTTTAGATTACATGGTAGTCAATCACGTGGAACCGGATCATGCAGCTTGCATTGAAGAGGTTATTCTCCGCTATCCTGATGTAAAGATTATATGTACTAAAAAAGCTGCTGTATTTATGAGGCAGTTTGGTTTTGTTGCAGACAGAAAAGTAGAAGAGGTTAAAGAGGGAGACACCAAATCCTTTGGAAAACACAAGGTTATGTTTGTAACTGCTCCGATGGTACATTGGCCGGAAGTCATGGTTACCTATGATACCACAAATGGTGTATTATTTTCTGCCGATGCATTTGGTACCTTTGGAGCACTAGGTGGAAAATTATTTAATGATGAAGTGAACTTTGACAGAGATTGGATTGAAGACGCAAGAAGATATTATACAAATATCGTAGGCAAATATGGTTTTAATGTTCAGGCACTTTTGAAGAAAACCAGCAAGTTGGATATTAAGACTATTTGCCCGCTGCATGGTCCGGTATGGCGCAGCAATCTGGGATATTTTCTTGAAAAGTATGATAAGTGGAGCCGCTATGAACCTGAAGAAAAAGGTGTAATGATAGTTTATGCGTCAATGTACGGCAATACAGAGTCCGCTGCAAATAATCTGGCAGCCAGATTAGTGGAAAAGGGAATAAATAATGTGGTTATGTACGATGTTTCAAAAACCCATGTATCCTATTTGATTTCCGAAACATTTAAATACAGCCATGTGGTTCTTGCGTGTGTAACCTACAACATGAAAATTTACCCCCCAATGCTTGATTATCTGGAACATATGAAGGCGTTGAATCTTCAGAAGCGTACTTTTGCCCTTATAGAAAATGGTTCCTGGGCTCCTCAGTCGGGTAAATTGATGCGGGAATTTTTAAATGAAATGAAGGAAATGACTGTTTTAGATGATGAGATGTCATTGAGATCCAAAATGAAAGAGGATGATGCTGGTTCAATGGATGAGCTTGCTGACAGTATTATCAGGTCAATGAAATGATCTTAGAAGAACATCAATGTGCAATTAAGAAAATTATTGCGAAAAAATTATCAATATTTTAATTATGAAATATTTTCTGTAGTTTTAAATAAAATTTATTGCAGAACAATTATTAATGAACAATTTTTTTTAAATAATATCAAAACTCTAAAAATAAAAGGAATAGGAAGATAAAAAGTGTCAGATAGGTAGAATAAAATTTATTGCCATTTTAATGGAGATTTATGAGAAAAATGAGTCAAAATTAAGATTGTTAGGAAAAATGCTGAGGGCTATAATTAGTGTATAGGTTTTAGATTGATACTAAAGTAATATTATTTAATAAAAGGGAGGGGCATAAATGTTTTTTAAAACTACTGAACAACATGAAAATTTGAGAATGAAAATCAGAAAATTTGCTGAAGAGGAAGTTAAACCTATAGCATTCACACTGGATCAAGAGAATCAATTTCCAGATGAAATTGTTCATAAAATGACGGATATGGGAATTATGGGTATTCCATATCCAAAAGAATATGGAGGAGCTGGATTGGATGTAATCAGTTATGCTATAGCTGTAGAAGAGTTGTCAAGAATTGATGGCGGGGTAGGTGTAATTCTTTCTGCCCATACATCCTTGGGCACATATCCAATTGCCGCCTATGGAACTGAAGAACAAAAGCAAAAATACTTAGTCCCGCTGGCTAAAGGTGAAAAGCTTGGTGCATTTGGTTTGACTGAGGAAAATGCAGGTAGTGATGCTGGCGGCACAGAGACTACTGCTGTATTGGAAGGTGATCACTACATTTTAAATGGTGAAAAGATATTTATAACCAATGCAGGAAAAGCTGATGTTTATATAGTTTTTGCAGTTACTACTCCAAATATAGGTACTCACGGTATAAGTGCATTTATTGTGGAGAAAGGCTGGGAAGGCTTTAGTTTTGGAAAACATTATGATAAGATGGGTATTCGATCCTCAGCTACTGCAGAACTTGTTTTTAATAATGTAAAAGTACCTAAAGAAAATCTTTTAGGTAAGGAGGGTGAAGGCTTTAAGATCGCTATGTCTACTCTGGATGGAGGCCGTATTGGTATTGCAGCCCAAGCTCTCGGCATAGCACAGGGAGCATATGAGAATGCCTTAGAGTACTCGAAAGAAAGAATACAGTTTGGGAAACCAATCTGTCGACAGCAGGTCATTGCTTTTAAACTGGCGGATATGGCTACGAAGCTTAGAGCTTCCAGACTGCTTATTTACAGTGCGGCAGAGCTGAAGGGAAACCATGAACGTTACAGTGTGGAGGCTGCTATGGCAAAACAATACGCTTCGGATGCTTCACTTGAGATTGTCAATGATGCCCTTCAAATATTTGGAGGAAGCGGTTATATGAAAGGAATGGAGGTTGAACGCGCCTATAGAGACGCCAAAATCTGTACTATATATGAAGGAACCAATGAGATTCAGCGTGTGGTTATTGCCGCTCATATTGTTGGTAAAGCTCCTAAAGGCCAATCTGGAATTAAAACTTCTCAGCATGGACCAGCTACGGGTTATCGTAAGAAAATTGTTTTTAACAAGGGAACTTCCAAGGAAAAAGTTGATGCACTCGTAAAAGCTCTTAAGGAAGATGGATATGATTTTACAGTTGGAATTCCAATAGATACTCCTATAAATAAAGCAGAAAGAGTAGTAAGTATAGGCATGGGTGTAGGTAAAAGAGAAAATATGAAGCTTATAGAAGATTTAGCAGTACAAGCAGGTGCGGCTATAGGTTCTTCACGTCCAGTAGCTGAAACCCTTAAGTATGTACCACTGAATCGTTTTGTTGGTATGTCCGGTCAAAAATTCAAGGGAAATTTGTATATTGCCTGCGGTATTTCCGGTGCGGGTCAGCATTTAAAGGGCATAGTGGATGCTTCTACAATTGTTGCCATAAATATAGATCCTAATGCCAAAATCTTTAAAAATGCTGATTATGGTATAGTCGGAGACTTAGTAGAAATTGTGCCATTGCTTACTGCTGCACTGGATAATGGACAGCCTAAAAAGGAGGCACCGCCAATGAAGAAGATGAAGAGAGCAGTTCCTAAGAAAGTTGTTCCAAACTGGAAACATTATGTTTGTAATGGCTGCGGTTACGAATATGACCCAGCTGTGGGTGACCCTGAGGGTGAAATAAACCCGGGAACGCTTTTTGAAAATATACCGGAGGAATGGACTTGTCCTGCTTGTGGTGAAGAAAAAGGTGCATTTATAGAATGCTAAATTATAATTAATAAACAAAATAGGGAGGATTAAATACATGTATTGTGTTAGAAAAGTAGATGAAGATCTTTATTGGGTTGGAGGGAACGATAATCGTCTTGCCTTATTTGAAAATATTCATCCAATTCCAAGGGGAGTTTCCTATAACTCCTATGTGCTTTTGGATGAGAAGACTGTGCTCTTTGATACAGTGGATTGGGCAGTCTGCCGCCAGTTTCTTGAAAATATAAAAGCAGTTCTTAAAAATAGAACTTTAGATTACATGGTAATCAATCACGTGGAACCGGATCATGCGGCCTGCATTGAAGAGATACTTCTCCGCTATCCTGATGTAAAGATTATATGCACTGAAAAAGCTTTTATGTTTATGAATCAGTTTGGATTCAATTTAGATGAAAAAGTGGAAAAAGTTAAAGAAGGCGACACTAAGTCCTTTGGAAAACATAAAGTGGTGTTTGTAACTGCCCCGATGGTACATTGGCCGGAAGTCATGGTTACCTATGATGCTACAAATGGTGTATTGTTCTCTGCCGATGCATTTGGCAGCTTTGGCGCATTGGGTGGAAAGCTGTTTGATGATGAAACGGACTTTGACAGGGACTGGATTGATGATGCCAGGAGATATTATACAAATATTGTAGGTAAGTATGGACCTCATGTTCAGGCACTTTTGAAGAAAGCCAGCAAGCTGGATATTAAAACTATTTGTCCACTGCATGGTCCGGTATGGCGCAGTAATCTGGGATATTTTCTTGAGAAATATGATAAATGGAGCCGTTATGAACCGGAAGAAAAAGGTGTGATGATAGTTTATGCGACGATGTATGGCAATACGGAATCTGCTGCAAATAATCTGGCAACCAGATTAGTGGAAAAGGGAATGAATAATGTGGTTATGTACGATGTTTCAAAAACCCATGTATCCTATTTAATTTCCGAGACATTTAAATACAGCCATGTGGTTCTTGCGTGTGTAACCTACAATCTGAAAATTTATCCGCCAATGCTTGATTACCTGATGCATATGAAGGCGTTGAATCTTCAAAAGCGTACTTTTGCCCTTATAGAAAATGGTTCTTGGGCTCCTCAGTCGGGTAAATTGATGCATAAACTTCTGGAAGAGATGAAAGAGATGACTATTTTGGATAATGAAATATCATTGAGTTCCAGAATGAAAGAGGACGATGCCGGTTCAATGGATGAACTTGCTGACAGTATTATCAAGTCAATGAAATGATTTTAGAAAAATATCAGTGATTTTACAGTGCACCTCAAATGTTAAATAATAAGATAACATTTGAAGGTGCATTTTTTATGTCTGCATACCGGGATAAAAAAATGTTATTAATACAAAAAAGTAGATATAGTACAAAAATTCAAAAAAACTAGAGGATATTATGCAGTAAAATATTGTACTTTATGCCATGAAGAAGCTGATGTATTAAGTTAATATTAATATATAATATATCATTAAAAAGAAAAAACGTTTTCGCTAAAGTTTAGTTCTAAAAGAGGGGAGTTTTATTTATGTGCGAAGTTACAGAAGCGGCTAATGTACGTGCAATTGCTGCCAAGAAGAAACTATCATCACAATTTTTTAAAAAAGGCATATCAATTGCTTTATTTTCAGCTGTCATGTATGGATTCTATTCAGCATTTTTAACATTGGGTATGTCAAAGGGGATCTGGAGCGATTGGTATGGTGCTAATACAGCAGGCTTATCTGCTTTCGTCATTACATATCTACTAGGTGCACTTGGCAGTGCAGTGAATGATTCCTGCAGTGCTGTTTGGGCATTGCTTTATGCAAGTATTAAAGGTAAAATAGGGGATTTTTTTAGGTGTCTTAACACTACTCCAGGTCGTGTGATGATATTAGCTGCTCTTATAGGAGGTCCTATTTCCAGTACGGCTTATGTTGTAGGCCTTCAAATGGCAGGTTCAATTGTCATTCCTATTACTGCCCTTTGTCCAGCTATTGGTGCTATTTTAGGCAGAATTTTGTTTAAACAAGAATTAAACAAACGCATGATGCTGGGCATTGCTATTTGTGTTATTGCCAGTTTTATGATTGGCAGCACAAGTATTGGCGGAAGTGCACCAAAGGGTGCATTCTTAGGTGTTTGCATTGCTTTTATCGCTGCTCTTGGATGGGGATTTGAGGGTTGTGTTGCTGGTTATGGTACATCTATGATTGACTGTGAAATTGGTATTACTATTCGTCAGGTGACATCAGGTATCTCAAATTTGATTATATTGCTTCCTATTTTTGCTGCAATGGCAGGTAATATTAAACTTTCAGCTAATCTTGCTGGCCAGGCTTTTTCAAGCGGATCTGCCATGATTTGGTTTGCCTTAAGTGGTCTTTGTGCATTTGCATCATACATGTGCTGGTATAGAGGCAACAGTATGTGCGGTGCTGCTCTTGGCATGGCTTGTAATGGTACTTATTCATTTTGGGGACCTTTCTGCTGCTGGATAGTGCTTGGTGTATTTGGCGGTATGGAAGGTTGGGGATTACCTCCTATTGCCTGGATTGCCGCTATATTGATGATATTTGGTATTTTGGTAATATCCATGAACCCAATGGATTTATTCAGAAAAAAGGAGGTTAAGTAGTATGAAAAAACCGCTTAACTATGCTATTTTAAAATATTTTACGACAGTTAAAGAAGCTTGTGCAGAAGACGTTATTGAGGCTTTAAAAAGTGAGTATGGCAATTTTAAAGCACTTAAAAAGAAGGCTGTAGTCTTTGCACTAATGACTGCTGAAGCCAATGGACTCCTTGAAGAAACGAGATTTGAAATGGACAAAGAAGGTATTTTGAAAGTTTACTATAGAGCACCTGAAGAGGGTGCAGCTACAATTAATAAATATATTAAGGGTTGATAATTTGATATAGAAAGAGGGGGTTTATGAAGTGAGGTATTACGGAGAAGAAGCATTGGGGCTTGTTGAAACGATAGGTATGGTTCCTGCAGTTGAAGCAGCAGATAAGATGTTGAAAGCTGCTGATGTTGAGCTCATATCCTATGAAAATATAGGCTCTACTCTTGTCACAATTATGATAAAAGGTGATGTTGCTGCTGTTAAAGCATCTGTGGAAGCTGGAGCTGCCGCTGCCGCTGCAATAGGCAAATTGACAGCACACAATGTTATGCCGCGGCCCATTAAGGGTGTTGGGGATATTGTTTCGGTACATGATGTGGATGCATAAAAATAAAATGAGGGAAAGGGAATACAGATGGATAAATGCATAGCTTTAGGTCTAATAGAAACATTCGGTTTGGTTTTTGTTTTGGAAGCTGCAGATGCAATGTGTAAAGCTGCAGATGTTGAATTGATTGGTTATGAAAATGTAGCTTCCGGTTATATCTCCGTGCTGGTTCGTGGAGACGTAGGGGCATGTAAGACAGCTGTAGAGGCCGGTGTAAAAGCTGTAGAAAATATGGATGCCGAAGTCTATAGTTCAGTTGTTATTGCAAGTCCCCATCCAGATCTTGAAAAAATTATTGCACGTTATTCACTTGAAAATTTGCTTCCTCAATAGGCGGAAGATATAGCTGCATTATATGAAATGTAGAAGGCACAAAATTAAGATATTTGGTCAATAAATGATGAAAGGGAGAGTCAGAAATGAATATTATTGACAATGATTTGCTCTCCATACAAGAATCTAGAATTCTTGTGGAAAATGCAAGAGATGCACAAAAACTTCTGGCAGCTTTTCCTCAGGAAAAACTGGATGAGATTGTTGAGCGTATAGCGGAAGAAATAGGAAAGCATGCCCGTGAACTTGCCGTGATGTCCCAAGATGAAACTGATTATGGTAAATGGCAGGATAAATATGTAAAAAATCGATTTGTCAGTAAGTGCCTGCCAGCTAGGCTTAGAGGAATGCGTTGTGTGGGAATTATTGGTGAGGATAAACAGAACAAGACCATGGATGTAGGGGTGCCGATGGGTGTAATTATTGCATTATGTCCCGCGACTAGCCCAGTTTCTACCACTATTTACAAGGCTTTAATTGCAATCAAGTCTGGTAATGCAATTATTTTTTCTCCGCACCCCAGAGCAAAAAAAACAATTTGTAAAACGCTTGATATTATGATTCGTGCAGCAGAGGGTTATGGATTGCCGGAAGGTGCACTTGCCTATTTGCATACTGTGACGCACAGCGGGACGATTGCATTGATGAATCATGAGTCAACGTCATTGATTATGGATACGGGCGTTTCCAAAATGCTTAAGGCAGCTTATACATCAGGAAAGCCTGTTATCTACGGAGGAACCGGCAATGGGCCGGCGTTTATTGAGCGTACAGCTGATATTAAACAGGCGGTGAGAGATATTATTGCCAGCAAGACTTTTGACAATGGAATAGTGTCTGCGGCAGAACAATCAGTTGTTGTGGATAGCTGTATTGCAGCTGATGTTAAGCATGAATTTCAGAATAACGGCGGGTATTTTATGACAGAAGAAGAAACACAAAAACTTGGTTCTATTTTTTTTAGATACGATGGGAGTATGGATACAGAAATAGTAGGAAAATCAGCACAAAAATTAGCTAAGAAGGCAGGCTTTTGTGTTCCAAGTAGTGTGAAGGTATTGATCTCGGAACAGAAATATGTTTCCGAGAACAACCCTTATTCAAGAGAAAAACTTTGTCCTGTACTAGCTTATTATATTGAGGATGATTGGATGCATGCCTGTGAAAAATGTATTGAACTGCTTCTCAGCGAAAGACATGGACATACTCTTGTTATACACTCAAAAAATGAAGAAGTAATTAGACAGTTTGCATTGAAAAAGCCGGTGGGAAGGATACTTGTTAATACGCCTGCTTCCTTTGGCAGCATGGGTGTTACAACTAATTTGTTTCCTGCTTTGACTCTGGGCAGCGGATCCATGGGTAAGGGCATGACTTCTGATAATGTTTCACCGATGAATCTCATCTATATCCGCAAAGTCGGTTATGGTGTAAGAAAAGTAGGAGAAGTTACTGGCAGAGTGATACCAGAAGGAAAAACCTGTATGGGTAATGAAGCAAGACCACTGGATTATAATCCGGAGGATGTACAGATGCTTCAGCACATTTTAAAAAAAGCTATAGAAGAGATTAAGTAATGCATAGACAGATGTATATAAACTACAGATGGAAAAATCAGATAACTGAATCTGAAATAATTATAAAAGAAGAGAGGTAAGTATTTTGGATATTCGTGAATTTTCAAGTAAATTTGCAGAAGCAACTAAAAATATGTCTGCAAATGAACAAGTTGCTTTATTGAAAATATTTGAGGGTGTTTCGAAAGAAATCACAAAAGAAGATGAAAGTTCTGCTTCTAATTCTCAAACATGTTGTAGCGATGATAAGGGAGTCCCCAATGGAATGACAGGGCGTTTGAAAAAACTTAAGGAAAATTATTTGAAGCAAAAACCTTCCATAACCACATATCGTGCCAGAGCAATAACTAAAATTGCCAAAGAAAATCCTGGTATGCCTAAAATTTTACTGCGTGCCAAATGCTTCCGCCACTGTTGTGAAACTGCACCACTTGTAATTCAAGATAATGAACTTATTGTAGGAGCACCTTGTGGAGCACCTCGTGCAGGAGCCTTTTCTCCCGACATATCCTGGAGATGGCTGGCGGACGAAATTGATACCATTGGAACACGCCCTCAAGATCCATTTTATATTTCCGAAGAAGATAAAAAGATTATGCGTGAAGAGCTTTTCCCTTTCTGGAAGGGTAAATCCGTTGATGAATACTGTGAAGATCAGTATCGTGAAGCGGGAGTATGGGAACTTTCAGGTGAATCCTTTGTTTCAGATTGTTCTTACCATGCAGTCAATGGCGGCGGCGATTCAAATCCTGGATACGATGTGATCCTGATGAAAAAGGGTATGAAGGATATTCAGGAAGAAGCGAAGGAGCATTTAAAAAAACTGGATTATGAAAATCCGGAGGACATTGACAAGATCTATTTTTACAAATCCGTTATCGACACTACTGAAGGGGTTATGATTTATGCTAAGCGTATGTCTGATTATGCGGCTGAACTGGCTGTAAAGGAAATGGATCCTAAACGTAAAGAGGAACTGCAGAAGATTTCTGAAGTCAATGCATGGGTACCCGCACACAAACCCCGTACTTTCTGGGAAGCAATTCAATCTGTATGGACTATTGAATCACTGTTGGTAGTTGAAGAAAATCAGACTGGAATGTCTATTGGACGTGTGGATCAGTATATGTATCCATTTTACAAAGCAGATATGGAGCAGGGACGTATGAATAGTTTTCAGGCATTTGAGCTCGCGGGCTGTATGCTTATAAAAATGTCTGAAATGATGTGGATTACCAGTGAAAGCAGCTCCAAGTTCTTTGCAGGCTATCAGCCATTTGTCAATATGTGTGTAGGCGGTGTTACCCGTGATGGCCTTGATGCTACAAATGATTTGACTTACCTGCTGATGGATGCTGTCCGCCATGTCAAGGTTTATCAGCCGTCTCTGGCATGCCGTATTCACAACAAGTCGCCTAGAAAGTATTTGAAAAAAATTGTAGATGTTATTCGTGCAGGTATAGGATTCCCAGCTTGTCATTTTGATGATACACATATTAAGATGATGCTGGCAAAGGGAGTATCCATAGAAGATGCCAGGGACTACTGCATAATGGGATGTGTAGAGCCTCAAAAGGCCGGTCGGCTGTATCAGTGGACTTCTACTTCTTACACCCAGTGGCCTATTTGTATTGAATTGGTTCTAAACCACGGTGTTCCTCTGTGGTATGGCAAGCAGGTTTGTCCTGATATGGGAGAGTTGAACAGGTTTAAGAATTATGAAGAATTCGACAAAGCTGTTAAGGAAGAGATCAAATATATTACGAAGTGGACTGATGTTGCTACAGTTATTTCTCAACGTGTCCACAGAGATCTAGCTCCAAAGCCATTGATGTCTATCATGTATGAAGGCTGTATGGAGCATGGTAAAGATGTTTCTGCCGGTGGTGCTATGTACAACTTTGGACCTGGCGTTGTATGGACTGGCTTGGCTACTTATACAGATTCCATGGCCGCTATCAAAAAGCTGGTATTTGATGATAAAAAATATACACTACAGCAGTTAAATGAAGCGCTGAAAGCTGATTTTGTAGGATACGAACAGGTTAGAAACGATTGTATGAAAGCTCCTAAGTACGGCAATGATGATGATTATGTAGATCTGATTGCTGCGGATTTGATCAACTTTACGGAAATGGAACACCGCAAGTATAAGACACTGTACTCTGTCCTGAGTCATGGAACTTTATCCATATCCAATAATACACCGTTTGGACAAATGACAGGTGCATCTGCCAGTGGACGTAAAGCCTGGACGCCATTGTCCGATGGCATCAGCCCATCACAGGGTGCAGATTATAAGGGACCAACTGCTATTATCAAATCTGTTTCCAAAATGTCCTGTGACAACATGAATATAGGTATGGTCCATAACTTTAAGCTTATGGCAGGGCTGCTTGATACACCGGAGGGTGAGGAGGGCATTATCACGCTTTTGCGTACTGCATGTCTTTTTGGTAATGGACAGATGCAGTTCAATTACCTGGATAATAAAACGTTAGTTGAAGCACAAAAACATCCTGAACAGTATCGTGATTTAATTGTCCGTGTAGCAGGTTACAGTGCATTTTTCGTTGAGCTGTGCAAAGATGTTCAAGATGAGATTATAAGTAGGACTATGCTGACACATTTTTAAGTGTAGTATACCGTTGGATTTAAATTGATTTATCTGTTCCCATGTCTTTCTACGAACTGTGACAGAGAGGATGGGTGTAGTTAAATTGTTCAGTTGAATATTAAAATGAGTCAAACAGGAGAATGGTTGGTATGAGTGATAGGAAGGGAGCAATAACTGAAAGAAAAGCGTTCATTTTCAATGTGCAAAAATACAATATGTATGATGGGCCGGGAGTAAGAACACTGGTGTTTTTCAAGGGATGTCCACTGCGCTGCAGATGGTGTGCGAATCCTGAAGGACTGGAACGAAAATATCAAGTTATGTTTAAAAGAAATTCTTGTATTGATTGTGGTGCCTGTGTTTCGGTGTGTCCAGTTGGAATACATACCATTTCAGAAAAATTGAAGCATGAGGTCAATCATAGTATTGATTGCCTGGGATGTCGTAAGTGTGAGAATGTATGTCCTCAGTCTGCATTATCTGTTATGGGAGAAGTAAAAACTGTTTCCGAACTTATGGAAATCATTGAGGAAGATAGGAGATTTTATGATGTTTCAGGCGGGGGTGTCACGCTGGGAGGCGGCGAGGTAACCATGCAGTGGGAATTTGCTGCAAGTCTGCTTATGGCATGTAAGCAGGAGGGAATCAATACTGCTATTGAAACCTGCGGCTATGCAAAACTGGAATCAATGCTTAAAATTGCTGAATTTTTGGATTTGTTTCTTTTTGATATAAAGCATATCGATTCTGAACGACACTATCAGCTTACGGGAGTTCACAATGAGCGGATTTTAAATAACCTAAAAGAACTTCTTCATCGCAGGTACAATGTAAAGGTCAGAATGCCTTTATTGAAAGGTATAAATGATAGTCAAAATGAAATTGAGAGTGTAATTGATTTTTTGATGCCTTTCCGCGATTATAAGAATTTTAAAGGTATAGATCTGCTTCCCTATCACAAATTAGGGGTAAATAAGTATGTACAGCTGGGCAGAGAGTATCCAATAAAGGGCGATCCAAGCTTGAGTAGTGATGAATTGGACAGAATTGAGAGTTGGATTAAAAAATATGAATTCCCGGTTGCAGTTATAAAGCATTGATGAGTTGTTGAAATAAAAAATAAATGGAGATGAAATTTACAACCGCTCCTATTACAAGAACATGAAAAGGAAGAGAATAATGATAATCGGACCCACGAATTGTGGGAAGACCACCTTGGCAAATGCGTTGAATGACTATAGGGGTCCATTGAGAAAAGCACAGGATATTATTTATGGGAAAAATACTATAGATGTTCCAGGTTCTTATATTGAAAATACATGGATGTACAAGCATATAATTGCAGCTGCCCAGGATGCATCGCATGTTTTGATGTTAATTGACCAGTCAAGGTGTGTTAATGTGTATTCCCCTGGTTTTGCCAAAGCATTTAGATGTCCTGTAGTTGGTGTAATTACCAAAGTTGATTTGATGGCAGAAAATGAAGAATTCTGCTTTAAACAGTTAAAACAGATAGGAATTGTAGAACCTTACTATAAAATCAGTGTCCCTAGTAGGATAGGTATTGATGCTTTAAAAGAGTATTTATTTTTTAAAAAGAAGTAAAGGGGGATTGAAATGAAATTTATTACCGAAATTGATTTGAGGGATTTATATAGAAAAGAACCTTTTACAGATTATAAGATTGAACCGGGGACAAGGCTTACGCCGGGAGCACGTCAATTTTTGGCAGATAGGGGAATAAATAAATTTGACAATGGTTCTTATGCAAAAAAAAATGATGTAAATAAAAGGCATCTATCTGAGCTGCCAAAAAAACAAGATGATTGGAAAAAAAAGAAACTCCGCAGCAGAATGAAGTCAGTAGAGGCATTATTTTTTGTCACAGAGGAAGAATTTTTAAGCAGAGATGTCTTTTTGGCACAGAGCATTATTGATCTGGGTAAACAATTTACTAAAATTAAGAATGCTCTGGATAGTAAAAGCCCCATTGAAGATCTTTGCCTTAAGGAATGTACGGGAATAAATGCTGATAATTTTTCTAATGATTTAGATGATTGTTTTGAGATTACTGATTTCCATGTGCAGTTGAAAAATGGCAGGGATATTATAATCTTGCATAGGCTGCGCTGTGCCCTTAGGGAAATTGAACCGGTTGTTTTAGAAGCTTATGAAGACAGTGATGATGGAAATGAATTGCTGTATAAAGATATTATTGGGAAAGTTAATCAGATTATCAATGCCTTGTCCCAAAGGATTTGTTCTATTTTTGGAGGTAAAAAATGTCAGAGAAAAAATTGACTTTTAAATTTTGCGATAAGCTTGTAGATGATTTTGAACATGTAGTAAAACATCCTATTGTGGATAAATCGTCTGTTTATTATACGGGAGTTGATTTAGGAACTGCCTGTGTTGTTTTAGCAGTTCTAGATGAAAACTATAGGCCGGTAGCAGGCGATTATAGATATGCTGATGTAGTTCGCGATGGTATGGTTGTAGATTATATTGGTGCAATTAATATTGTCAGGGAAATGAAACGGGGAATCGAGGAAAAATTGGGTACAGAATTGATTTATGGTGCTGCAGCCATTCCACCTGGAACAGATGAACTGGATTCGGGGGCAGTTAGAAATGTGGTTCAGGCTGCTGGCTTTGAATTGACTAACGTGCTTGATGAACCTACAGCTGCCAATAAAGTACTCAAAATCAAGAATGGTGCAGTGGTAGATATTGGCGGTGGAACCACGGGAATTTCGATTCTTAAGGATGGAAAAGTTGTGTACATTGCTGATGAACCCACAGGTGGTACTCAACTTTCTCTGGTCGTATCCGGTGCATACAACATGCCTTTTGAGAAAGCGGAACTTTACAAACGTAATTCTGAAAATCATAAGGAACTGCTGCCGGTATTAAAGCCAGTAGTTGAAAAAATTTCGTCTATTATTAACCATCACATCAAAGGTTATGATGTACAGGAAATATCCCTGGTAGGAGGGACATGCTGCTTGACAGGTATTGAAAAAATTATAGAAAAGCAGACGGGGATTTTTACTCATAAACCACATAATCCAATGTTTGTGACTCCCTTGGGTATAGCACTTAGCTGTAGACAGGAAGGTATGTAATAGGAGATGGTTGTGTATGGAGTTCCGAATTATTAAATCTCCTTCAAAAGGTGCTGTAGACATGCTTATGCGGCGCTCAGGGGCCAGTGGTATTAGTAAAGATTCAATTCGCATTGATGCAGTTGGCCTTGTACAGGGAAAAATGATAGAGATGATTTGTGCAGCTGATATTGCCGAAAAGGCAGTTGATGTTACGGTAGAAGATATTAGAGGCAGTTGTCCTCAAAATATGATAATGATTGCAATTTTTGGCGATACAGCATCTGTTGAATCAGCAATTCGAGAGATTAAACGCAATTTCAAAAAGGGGAAGGATTTATGTTAACGGCAAGATTGATTGACAATATATGGGCAACAAGAAAGGCAGAGTCGCTTAATGGACTGAAGTTCATGTTGGCAGAGGTAATTGGCGGCAGTGATGCTGGCAAGCGTTTAATTGTTGCAGATATCATCAGTGCTGGTATTGGAGATAGGGTTATTGTATGTACGGGTTCATCAGCTCGAAGGATGCTGGGGAATGATGATATTCCAATTGATGCGGCTGTTGTCGGAATAATTGATGAAGACTGCAATTTTGAATAAATTCAGGAGGTGTAAGGATGAGTCTTCTTGATATGGTGAGAGAAGCTGGCGTTATCGGTGCAGGCGGTGCAGGGTTTCCTACCCATGCAAAGCTAACATCAAAGGCAGAGTATATACTTCTTAATGGAGCTGAATGTGAACCGCTGCTGCGGGTAGATCAGCAGCTGATGAAACTGTTTCCCGATGAGATAATTAAGGGGTTTGAAGCAGCTGGAAAGTTAGTGGGTGCTGCCAAGGGCCTTATAGGTATTAAAGGAAAGCATAAAGAAGTAATTTCCATACTTCGTAATAGGATCAAGGCACTTCAAGTAAGTGATTTTATTGAAGTCAAAGAACTTCCAGATATTTATCCAGCAGGTGATGAACAGGTTTTGGTTTATGAGCTGACAGGTAGAGTTGTTCCAGAAACGGGTATCCCAATTAAAGTTGGATGTGTGGTAGTTAATACAGAAACAGCATTGAATATTTATCACGCTAATCTTGGAGAACCGGTTACGGAGAAATATATTACAGTTGCAGGGGATATTCCCAAACGATTGACTGTAAAAGTACCGGTAGGCACACCTATTATAGATGTGTTAAAACTGAGTGGTATAGAAAATTTTGATGATTATGCAGTTATTGATGGCGGCCCTATGATGGGACCTGTCATGGATAATATAGATGGATATGTTACAAAGAAGAATAAGGGATTTGTAATTTTGAAAAAGCAACATTCTCTAATCCGAAGGAAATCCGTTAATATAGAACAGGCAAGAAGAGTAAATAGATCTTCCTGTGAACAGTGCCGTATGTGTACGGATATGTGTCCTCGTTATCTTCTTGGACATAATATGCAGCCGCACAAGATAATGAGGGCTTTGAATTATGCATTAGATGATGTTGAGGGTCAGAAGATTGCACAGCTGTGCTGTCAGTGTAATTTATGTGAATTGTTTTCATGTCCCGCAGGGCTTTATCCCAAATCTGCAAATCTATATTTTAAGGGGAAACTGGCGGAGCAGAATATAAGGTATAAACCGATTAAGTCGCAATTTGCTGCCAGAAAAAGTCGTGAATATCGTTTGATTCCAAGTAAGCGTCTTATTGCAAGGTTAGGTTTGAATAATTTTGATAGACCGGCTCCTATGACAGAAGTTAATATGGAACCTGAATTAGTACATATTGCGATGAGGCAGCATGTAGGAGCGCCTGCAGTTCCAATTGTCAATCCTGGCGATTATGTACAGGTGGGACAGCAAGTTGGTAAAATTCCTGAAGATAGCCTAGGTGCCGCCGTTCATGCAAGTATTTCAGGAAAGGTTATCGAAAGTGAAAATGGTTTTATTGTGATAAGGAGGGAATGATATGTTGAAAGCAATAGGAATGGTAGAATTTACAAGCATTGCACGTGGTATATATGCAGCAGATCAGATGGTAAAAATTTCTCATGTGGAAATAGTTACGGCAGGTTCTACCTGTCCTGGCAAATATATTGCTATTGTTGACGGGGATGTTGCAGCAGTAAAAGATTCAGTAGATATTGGTGAAAGGCTGGCAGGAGAATTTTTAGTTGATTCTATTGTTATACCAAATGTAAGTCCGGCAGTGTTTCCAGCAATAACAGGTGCAACTGTACCAGATGAAATTCAAGCCTTGGGAATTATGGAGTCTTTTTCTCTGTCAACAATGATTGCTGCAGCTGATGCAATCCTTAAAGCTGCAGAGTTACAGCCATTAGAGCTTCGCCTGGGAAATGGATTAGGTGGTAAGTCATTCTTTACTTTTACTGGTGACGTGGCTGCAGTTGAAGCTGGTATTGGGGCCGGAAAAGCTATTGCAGAGGAAAAAGGTTTATTAGTAAATGCAGAGGTAATACCTTCACCCTCTGATATACTGGTGGCATCTTTACTTTAAATATGTAAAAGCTTTTATATATGGGAGGATGTTTTCAATGATTATATCAATGAATGAAAGGATGTGGAGGAATGAAAAAATTAATTTGTGTCAAAGATGTTGACGATGCGGAAAAGCAAGGTCAAAAGACAGTTTATATTGACTGTAATACGATTATTACTCCATCGGCTAAGGATGCAGCCAGAGCTCGTGGAATAGAGTTTTCTACAGAAACTCAAGTTTGCAAAACAAAGGAGCCTTGTGAAACAAAAAGTTCCTGCGAAACGAAGAACTCTTCTGTGGAGAAAGCTCCTGAACCTCTAAAAAATTGTGAGAGTGGAATTAGCAGTGATATGATCTATAAAGTGCTCAAGGTCATGATGGATAAGGGTCTTTTAAAAGGTGTACTTGATTCAGTTTCCAATAAACCATATGTTGCTGAAAGTGATTGTAGCGGTTTGAAGTTAGTCCGTGGAAACTCAGTAAAATTTGATACCTTTGATACTGGGAATCCAAATGCCAAAGTATGTTATCAGGAATTGATCAGTAAAGATGATTCTTCTATGAGTGCCGGATTTTTAACAATTGATCATTCTAGTTTTGACTGGAAACTGACTTATGAGGAGATTGATTATGTTATCGAAGGTACATTGACAATTACTCTTAATGGGAAGACATTCACTGTACACCCGGGTGACGTACTCTATGTTCCATCGGGATCCAAAGTTATATGGGGATCTCCTGACAAGGTCAAGTTATTCTATGTTACATATCCAGCCAACTGGGCTGATCTTGTAAGCTAGAACTAAGAGGGGGACTAAGTGATGCAAGCACTTGGATTAATCGAAACGAAAGGACTCGTTGCAGCTATTGTGGCTGTAGATGCCATGCTCAAGGCAGCATATGTGAATATTTTGGAGAAGACATATGTAGGAGGAGGCCTTGTTTCGATTGCTGTAACTGGTGATGTAGCTGCAGCAAAAGTAGCTGTAGAAGCTGGTGCAGCTGCAGTTAAATTGATAAATAACACATTACTGATTTCACAGCATGTAATTCCACGTCCACATGAGTATTTAGACAAGATAATTGTATCATCAGTACCAGCGGAAAGTGAAGATATTTTAGTTACTGCTTCAGCAGAAGCCGAATTAAAAGAAGAAGTGGAAAACATTGTAGAGGTTCCTGTTGAGGTTAAAGAAACAGTAACAATTGAAGATTTAGGAGTAAAGGAGACAAATAATAGGGAATCCATGCCAAAAGAAACAACAGTTTTGTTGAAAGAAGGTTTGAGTAAAAAGCACAATAAGGAAGCTGTAGACAAGATAGTATTTGAATGTGGCCCTGAGAAAGCCATTGAGATTTTAAGCAAATATAAGGTGGTAGAACTTAGAAATCTAGCACGCAAATATGAAAACTTTGGCATTAAAGGAAGGGAAATTTCTAGAGCAAGTAAAAAGCTGCTGATTGCAGAGTTTGGAAAGTATTATGGGCATAGTTAACACAGTTGCAGAAATTAAAATAAATAATAAAAGTTTTATGAAAAATAATGGAGGGATCACAATTGGAAAATATTGATCATGATTTACGTTCTGTACAAGAAGCGAGAAATCTTGCACGTCTAGGAAAAATTGCAGCAGATCAAATTGCTAATTATACTGAAGAGCAAATCGATAAAATTCTGCGCAATATGGTTAAAGTGGCAGAGGAAAATGCAGTTTGTTTAGCCAAAATGGCTGTAGAAGAAACCGGTTTTGGAAAGGTTGAAGATAAGACTTATAAAAACCATATGGCTTCTACTTGTGTATATAATTCTATTAAAAATATGAAGACAATTGGTGTAATCAAAGAAAATCCGGTTGATAAGGTAATTGATATTGCAGAACCTGTTGGCTTAGTAATGGGTATAGTTCCTTCTACAAATCCAACATCCACCGCTATTTTCAAATCAATGATAGCAATTAAATCACGTAATGCCATTGTATTTTCACCACATCCTGCTGCAATAAAATGTACAACAAAAGCTGTTAGTCTCATGTGTAATGCAGCAGTAGAAGCAGGTGCTCCTGCGAATATTATAGGCAGCATTTTAACACCGTCTATGAATGCTACGAACGAGTTGATGAAATGCAAAGAGGTTTCCATGATAATTGCAACTGGAGGACCGGGGATGGTAAAAGCTGCTTATAGTTCTGGAAAGCCTGCATTGGGCGTCGGTGCTGGTAATTCTCCAGCTTATATTGAGAAAACAGCTGATGTTCACGAAGCGGTTAGGGATGTTATTGCTAGTAAGAGCTTTGATTATGGTACTATCTGTGCATCTGAACAGTCTGTAATTGCTGAAGAGTGCAATCATGATGCTATAGTAACTGAATTCAAAAAACAGGGTGGATATTTTATGACAGCTGAAGAAACCAAAAAAGTTTGTAATCTACTTTTTAAAAATGGCGGCCACAGTATGAGTGCAAAATTTGTTGGAAGATCACCACAGGTCATTGCCTCTGCTGCAGGTATTTCAATTCCAGAGGGAACAAAAGTTTTACTTGGAGAACAACAGGGTGTTGGTGACGGTTATCCGCTTTCTTATGAAAAATTGACAACAGTACTTGCTTTTTATACAGTTAAAGATTGGCATGAAGCATGTGATTTAAGTATTAGATTGCTTCAAAATGGCCTTGGTCATACTATGAACATCCATACAAATGATAGAGATATGGTAATGAAGTTTGCTAAAAAGCCAGCATCCCGTATTCTGGTTAATACCGGTGGAAGTCAGGGCGGCACTGGTGCAAGTACAGGGTTATTGCCTTCCTTTACATTAGGCTGTGGTACATGGGGAGGAAGTTCTGTTTCTGAAAATGTCAGTCCGATGCATTTGATTAATATCAAGAGGGTTGCATATGGTATTAAAAACTGCAGCACATTGGCTTCAGATGATCCGACGTTCAATCATCCTGAACTTTCTGGCAGCTGTGGGAATCAGCGGGATTTAGGATGCTATGCTACGAGTCCTGCCTCCTATGTTGCAAAGAGTACTTGCCAGAATAAAGCTAATTATGATAAGGAATGTTATAGTACAAATTCTGATTCAACTGACAATGAAAAGCTTACTAAGCTGGTAAGTGAATTAATAGCTGCGATGAAGGGAGCTAATTAAAATGGACAACAAGTATGAAGCTGTCCTCAAACTTTTACTGGAGACTGTCAAAGATAATATGCCTTCTGAAGGTAGGAGAGAGGATGAGTATAAAATTCCAATCGGAATTTCGAATCGTCATGTTCACCTTTCACAGGTAGATTTTAACACCTTATTTGGAGAAGGATATCAGTTGACTAGAGTTAAGGATCTAACACAACCAGGACAATTTGCGTGTAAGGAGACTGTGACTATCTGCGGCCCAAAGGGTGCCATTGAAAAGATTAGGATTCTTGGCCCAATACGCAGTAAGACACAGGTGGAAGTTCTAAAGGGAGATTCTTTTAAATTGGGGACAGTTCCACAGATTAGAATGTCAGGTGATTTACACGGAACATCTGGAATTACTATAGTTGGACCAAAGGGATCCATTCAGATAAAAGAAGGATTGATTGTTGCACAGCGTCACATCCATATGACACCTGGAGATGCACAGCATTTTGATGTTCATGATGGGCAAATAGTAAGCATTCAGGTTGATGGGCCGCGAGGTGGTATTTACAATAATGTAGTTATTAGGGCAAATGATGCTTCGGCTTTAGAATGTCATGTTGATACAGAAGAAGCAAATGCCATGAATCTTAATAATGTATCGAAAATTACAATAATAAAATAAGGTATTAGGAAGAAAGGAGAAAAAAAATGAAATATGATGCATTGGGAATGATCGAAACGAGGGGTTTGGTAGGTTCTATTGAAGCAGCAGATGCTATGGTTAAAGCAGCTAATGTTTATTTGATTGGTAAGGAACATGTTGGAGGCGGTCTTGTAACAGTGATGGTAAGAGGAGATGTAGGTGCTGTAAAGGCAGCTACTGATGCTGGTGCAGCAGCAGCACAGCGTGTTGGTGAGTTGATTTCAGTTCATGTTATTCCACGTCCGCATGTGGAAGTTGAAAGTATTCTTCCTAAAATTGAAAAGGAAGATGAAAAATAAATTGTAGATCATAAATAAGGTTTTAGGAGGGAGAAAAAAATGCAACATGATGCATTGGGAATGATTGAAACAAAAGGTTTAATAGGTTGTATTGAAGCAGCAGATGCAATGGTTAAGGCGGCAAATGTCCATTTAATTGGTAAGGAACATGTTGGAGGTGGTCTTGTAACAGTGATGGTAAGAGGAGATGTAGGTGCTGTAAAGGCAGCTACTGATGCTGGTGCAGCAGCAGCACAGCGTGTTGGTGAAGAACTGATTTCAGTTCATGTTATTCCACGTCCGCATGTTGAGGTTGAATCTATTCTTCCTAAAATTTCTGAAGGAAATGAAGAGTAGACAAAAATTTGATATTTGAAAAGACATATGAAGATGACTTTAAAATAAGATATAATATGCTATCATCTTATGATAGATGCTAAAATCAAAATGATAGTTTGTTTAGAGAATGTATCTGGATCCATGTAAATCAAATCGGGATACGTTCTTTTTTCAAATGTAATTGGTACTATAAAATTTATAAAGGGAGGCTATGATGCACTGGTTTTTTCTATTTTTAGCAATAACGTTGGAGCTAATAGGTACTTCGTTAATGAAAATTTCCAATGGATTAACGAGGTTATTTCCATCCATAGGTATGTTTGTTGCATATTTTTTATGCTACAGTGTATTTTCATTGGCTTTAAAGAAAATAGATGTAAGTATTGCATATGCAATATGGTCAGGGGTAGGAATTACAGTAATATCAGTTATTGGAATAATGTTTTTTAAAGAGGAAATTAACATGGGTAAAGTAATATCTATAATTTTAATTATCACTGGAATAGTAGGCTTAAATTTAAGTGGTGTAAATCATTAAAAAATGTTAGTACAGATGGCTACCATATTAGGGTAGCCATCTGTATTTACTTTGTGTAAATTAAATTTTAAGTACATTTTCTCTTTTTATAGCTTGTTATAGCTTGAATATGGAAATCATGTTTTTCAATTTTTCAGAGCTTGATTTTGATTCTGCTGTCTGATTCAATACGTTATTGCTTAATTCAGCTACTTCTGAAGACATCTGTGCTATGCTTGTAGTTCCCTGTGCACCTTCTTCCGATGCTGCAGATACCTCTCCCACGGATTTTACTATATCAGAAATAGATGAAAGTAATTTTTCAGATATTTTATTGAAATCATCAATCAATTTTTTGATTTCAGAAGAATCTTTGCTGTACTGTTCTCCTGTTTTAACTAAATTAGTATAATCAGGCACCACTTGTTTTTCGATAAATTTCATTATATCTCTTGAACTATTTCTAAGTGCATCTACGGATTGAACTACATCCTTATTGGTATTTTGAATTTGGATGACCATGTTCTGAGATGAATCGGCTAGCTTTCTGATTTCATCTGCTACAACGGAAAATCCTTTTCCAGCTTCTCCTGCACGTGCTGCTTCGATAGATGCATTTAGTGCAAGTAAATTTGTCTGTGAGGTTATCTCCAATATTTCATCTGTCAATGAGTTTATTTGCTCCACAGCTTTTGACTTTTCAAGTGCCAGTTGTAATTTTTTATTCATATCTGAACTCATGTCATGTACATTCTGTTGAGATTGAATTGCAGAGGATTTCAGAGCATCAGCTCTTGTATTTATTTTTTCTGCAGATTTTAATCCGCTTTCGATTGCTGATGACATGCTTTCAACGGTTTTCTTTATTTCAGATGCCGAGTTGTTCATTTCTTGAGAGGATGCCGCAGTTTCTTCCATTCCGGCAGAGAGTTCCTCTGTAGTTGCAGATACATCACCAATCTTTGAGTTTAGGGTACCTATACTTTTTTCCACATTGCTTATTGAATGATCTACATTTAAAGAATTGTCTTTCACGCCTTTTACTATATTCTTAATTGATTTTTGCATTTTCCACATAGAATTTATCATATTTCCAATTTCATCTTTGGATTTTGAAAACTTAGAATTAATTTCCTTACTGAGATCTCCCTGTGCCAATAAATCCAATTGATCTTCCGTATATTTAAGTCCTTTGGTCATATAACCTACAATTAATACTGTTACCAGGATTATAGCGGCAAGTCCAATACAGGCCATAAGTATTATTTCTCTTAATTGAGCATAGAAATCCTTTAAAATATTTGCCATGGGAATATCAATGCATAGACTCCAATTCATATCATAGTCACTTATTTTTACCGGGTATGCTACTCTGAAGACGTCCTCTCCTGTTGAAATTGATTTTCCTATGGCTTGAATCTGTTTGCCTGCAGATGTTTGGCTTACAACATTATTCCAGTCACTACCACTTTTCTTTGCATCAGTCATTATCAACTTCTTATTGGCCCCATTTGCTACATATATACCATTTTTCGATAAAAGTTGAGCATATCCTCCCATGGGTTTTATTTGATCTACAATATTTTGAAATGTTTCAAGTCTGTAATCTATGGATACAACTCCTCGAAAATTTTTATTTTCATCTAAAATAGGTACTACCAAAGATGCCATGGAGATATTATTGCCATTAACTTTATATACAGTTGGTTCCGTCACAAATACTCGTTTACTTCTTTTAGGAGTATTATACCAGGTCATCTCAGTTTCAGAATTATATGCCGGTTCAATATGAAAAGAGCCGTTGCTTCTGGTTACATAGGGTATAAACAATCCCTTTTCGCCGTATCCCGGTTTTCCTGCATAGGAAGAATCCTTGCCGTCAAAGGCATTTGGTTCAAAAGCCACTGTTATTCCATAAATATTAGGATATTTATTCAATATATTTTTTTGCATATCAATGATAATATCTCTATTCTTAACACCTTTTTTTATCTGACTGTTTATTGAATCTTTGAATGTATCACCTATTGTTTCAAGTGTTATAAAATGACTGTCAACCTGGGATGCATAGGATTTTGACATTTCCTCTGAGAGAGTTTTAGCTTGTGATATACTGCTATTATATAACCTGACTAATAATATAGAAAACGTAGCTGCGAAAGTTAGTATCAGCAATAGTCCAATTATAGTGCTAATTTTTACTTTTAAACTCATTTTTTGTAACATAAATTTTATCCCCCTTTTACGTTTTTAAATCATATATTAGTATATAAAAATAACCATTTTTATTAGCTAAAATAGTTGGTATAATTTGTATAAATAAAGAACCCTAGCGATTTTATGTTAGAGTTCGATAAAAGATTTATAATAATTAGTACTTTAAAGATTTTATACTATGTTGCAATAATTTCATAACTTTCAATCTCTCTGTGCTGACATACGTGTATATTTTCTGTAGGATTGAGGAGTCATATTCATCTGTGTACAAAATACCCTGTTAAAATAAGAAGGATCTGAAAAACCACATTCTATTGAAATGCGATAAGCGGGATAATTGGTTGTCTCTAACAATCTACAGGCATGTTGAATTTTTAAATTGATTATATAATTTGAAAATGAAACCCCCATTTCCTTCTTAAAAACACGACTGAAATACTTGGGACTTAAAAATACTCTAGAAGCAACCATTTTCAAAGTGATTTTTTCTCTATAATGTTCTTTAATATATTTTATGGATTCCTCTATAAAGTATCGTTGACTTCCTCTAGAATCTTTAATATTTTCGTCAGGATTTTCTTCTGTCAATGCATCACAATCGTTTGCTGAGTCCAGCATTTTTCGGAAAACCTGTTTGATAACATTGGGTTTTACAGGTTTCAACAAGTACTCGGAAACTTGCAGCCTGATTGCTCTTTGTGCATAGGAAAAGTCCGAATAGGCGGACAAAATTGTAATAAATACATTGGGTAAAAATTTTCTGATTCTCTCAATGGCACTTAAACCGTCCAATTCAGGAATCATTATATCCATTATGATAACATTGGGTTGATATTGCTTTGCTAGATTGATGGCCTGTATTCCGCTTTCGCAGGTCAGCAGCTTATCTTCTGGAAAAAGCTCTTCAAGCATAACTGATCTAAGAAATTCTTGCTCAAGCATTTCATCTTCTACAATCAAAACCACGCTCATTGCTATCACCTCACAATAGGCTGGGTAGGAATTGTGATAGTAACGGTACTACCACTATAATCAGACTTTACAATTTCCAATCCGTACTGTTTCCCATAGTATTGTTTTAAGCGTTTGTCTGTATTCCAAAGCCCTAAACCCGATTTATTTTCAAATTTTTTCATGTTTAGCAAAATGTCCTTTGGAAAGCCATTTCCGTTATCCATAATGGAAATAATAATTTCCCTTTTACATTCCTCTGCACAAATAATTATTTTACCTCCTTCTCGTTTTGGTGTAATTCCGTGGATTAAGGAGTTTTCAACAATTGGCTGGATAACCATATTGGGAATTGTGTAAGATTTAATATTTTCAGGAATATCTATGCTGTATTCAAGGCGGTTTTTAAATCTCACTTTCTGAATATACAGGTATTTTTCAATATTATTGATTTCAGCGCCAATAGTGTGAAGTTGGTTTTCCTGTTTTAAGTTGTATCGCAGCAAGTCAGAAAGGCAATAAATGAGTTTTTCTGTTGTGTGAGAATGCTCAAAATAAGCCACACGGGCGATGCAGTTTAAAGTATTAAACAAAAAATGAGGATTAACTGCTAAAGACATGTTTTTTGCCTCTAGATCAATGATCTTTTTTTCCAGTATCTCTTTTTCAATTGATAACCTTTTCACATCTTGATGAAAATAACTTATATTTTCAGATAAGTCAAGAGAAATATTTTTAGCAATTTGACCGCATAAACGTTCATGTATTTTAATTTTATTGGATTCCACGGTTTTCAGTGAGGAAATCGATTTAGCAACAAATTCTAATTCTTCAGCTTTGCTCTCTTTGGAGGGATTTATATTAATCATGTATTTTTTATATTCATTATCCTTCAAATATACCTGCATACCGGCTACGTATCCTAAGGTTTCATTTTCTACTCTGATGGGAAAAAGTATATTTTCAAGGCCATATCGACATACAAATCTACCCTCGCCCTTGGGATTTAATCGACATCTGTAGTCAGGGCATACTTCTCCGCCCTTTTCCTGACATACATGTGTACAAAAATCAGGAGATGGAATAAATTCAAGCAAAATATTACCATTTGTATCTGCCAGAAACAGAGGAATATCTGATAAGGATAAAATACCACTATAACGATCGTATAAATTTGAGGATATTAATTTTTCAAGTGGATTATTAGTTTTATTCATACCTGTAAATGCACCTCTTATGACCTTATAATTGTACG
This sequence comes from Clostridium sp. MT-14, assembly GCF_042436595.1. Lineage (NCBI taxonomy): Bacteria > Bacillati > Bacillota > Clostridia > Eubacteriales > Clostridiaceae > Clostridium > Clostridium sp. MT-14. Next base: position 187,822 of record NZ_JBHMIY010000001.1, on the reverse strand, counting down.
TGAAGGAAGAAATTATCTAAACTTCATTGTAATACATAAGAATATGAAAGTAAACTAGTAATTTACCTTACTCTTTGAGTTTCGTCAAAAAGAAACCAAAGTTAATATTTTATAAGTTATTTTCTGTGATTTTGAACATTTTATAAATAGCATTTTCTACAAATATATATAAGTTCCTCAATTTGTTCTAAAAGCTGTATGGATTGCTTATTAAAATAAATATTGGATTTCAGTTTAAACTTACCTTCCATGATTTCCTCTCCTATTTTCTACTGAACTTTAATAATTACCATCATTTATGATACCATATAAGATAACTGATTTATTGTAGAATTAATGTATATTATTAGTATTATTGTATCTAGTTAAAATATTATATTGTATAATATCGTTTTTTTTGAATAATATCCACTTTTATTTTGAAAAGTGGAACTATTACAATAGAAGTTATTGTAATGGAATATTTGTAATGGAATCTAGAACTATGTCTATATAATTCTAGATTTCTGACTTCTATATACTGGTATCAGCTAGAAGAGACATATAAGGTAATATGTTGATTTTTAGGCATATTATTGTTATAATGATCCTTGTAATGGATTTCAGGAAATTATAAATTGGCGCATTTATTTGGTTGCTTATGTCTTCTTAATTAACAAAACAATAGATTGAATATGTGTGGTGGATTATTTATGGAAATGGAAGAATTAGTACAAAAAAAACTGCGTCTTGTTTTTAGTGACGACAGTATAATATTTGACAAAACTCGTTTTGCAGGTGGACTTACTAATTACAACTATATTATGAATATAAATGGAACAGAGTATGTTGTCCGGCAGCCAGGCGGTATGACCAATTTAATGATTGACCGAAAAATTGAAAAGCTTAATAATAAAATTGTTTCAGAGCTAGGCCTGAGCTCTGAGTGCATTTATTTTGATGAGGTAAGTGGGATTAAAATCAGTGTATATATTGAAAATAGTAAAAATATTGCCCAAATAGATCCTTGCTCTTCAGCTAATATAAAAGCTGTTTCTGCTCTTATGAAAAAGATTCACTCCAGCCAAAAACATTTTCCCAATTCTTTTAATTGGGAAAAAGAGTTAAACAAATATGAGCATATTATTAAAGAACTTAATGGAGATTTTTTCTTCGACTATGCTGCATTAAAAAAACGACTGCTGGATTTTATGCAAAAGAATATTAAAAATACAATTTCTGTCCCCTGTCACAATGATACGGTGCCCGAAAACTTTGTGGTGGATAATAAAGGAAGAACCTACCTTGTAGATTGGGAATATTCCGGGATGAACGATCCGAGTTGGGATGTAGCTGCGTATATTCTTGAATCCAGACTAACTGAAGATGCAATTAAATATCTCCTTTTAGACTATTATGGTAAGTTTCCCATGCCTTCAGAAATATTAAAAATAAAATGCTATATGATGGCACAGGATTTGCTGTGGATGGTATGGGCCATGATTAGGCACTACAGCGGTGATGATTTTCTCGATTACTGCTGTTTTAGGTATGAGCGTTTTCAAAGAAATGTCAAGACAATAACAGTTTCATCAGATTATTCCATTGCTGATATGGTAAAGAAATGTTAATAGAGGAAACATTGAAATTTTTATGCTTACTATGATAAAATAAGTAAGTATATTGATTATCATATTTTTATGACTATTAGTTATAGAAAGGATAATGACTCTAACTTTTTTGGGGTTGGAGTTATTTTTGTTTAATATTTATTGATTGTGGGTAATTCATAAGTATGAGAATAATGTAGAAGTTCAATTAATTATATGTGAGGAGAAAATATAAATGAATATTCTTGTTACACTGGATTCAAATTATTTAAAACCATTAAAGGTTATGCTGAAATCTTTATTTATGAATAATCCTGAAGAAAGATTTTATATTTATATGATGTATTCAAATATGGAAGAAGATGAGATTTATAATGTAAATAAATTTGTAAAAAAGGAAAACCATAAGCTTTTTATAATAAAAGTGGAGAATGAACATTTTAAAGATTCACCTTTGACTATGTATTATACTAAAGAAATGTACTATAGATTATTGGCATTTGAGTTTCTACCTTTAAATGTGGATAAAATATTATATCTTGATCCCGATATTCTGGTTATAAATCCAATAAGAAAATTATATGATATTGGTATTTCTAAATATCTTTATGCTGCAGCATGTCATAATATATTGACAGTTAAAGAAATCAATAAGTTGCGATTAAAACCTTATCAAATCGAAACATATTATAATTCCGGGGTTCTTTTAATGAATATTGATCTGCAAAGAGAAATTGTAAAAGAAAAAGAGATTTATGATTTTGTGAAGAAAAATAAAAATAAATTAATTTTGCCGGATCAGGATATAATTAATGCACTGTATTCCAAATATATAAAAAAATTTGATGAAATATTATTTAATTATGATCCTAGATATTATAAATATAATAAAATTTTAAGTAAAGGTAATATTGATATGGATTATGTAATTAATAATACTTCCATAATTCATTTTTGTGGAAAGAAAAAGCCCTGGCAAAAAAATTATGTAGGTGAATTTTATTCACTGTATAAACATTATGAAAAAATGGCATTATCTCACACATAAAAAAATATTTTAAATTGTTCATGCTATTGTTTAAGGATAGAGAAGATATAATATATATACTAAGTGATTAAAATAAAAATAGTAAAATTAAAGTTGTTGAACTATAATTATAAAAAAAGGAGGATTTTACATATGAGTAAAGTATTAGACGAGGCCATCAAATATATAGAACAATCCAGGACAGGGTTGCTGATTACCGTAGGTGAGGACGGTGCACCATATGCGAGAGTTATGGGAGCATTTTCAAATGCCAGAGCCAATCTGTATTTTGAAACGGGGAGAAAATCAAATAAGGTCAGTCATATAAAGAAAAATCCAATAGTTACTTTTTATTTCCAAAATGAGAATCAATCCTATAATACCTTTAAAAGTGTTTCTGTAACTGGAGAGGCATCGGAAGTACTTCAGAGCGATGATGACTTTAAGAGCGCAGTGGATGGAATAAGTGTCAGGTATCCGGTATTAAAGGAAAATGTAGATAAAGGTAATATTGGAGATTCCGTCATATACAGGATAAAGACAAAATTTGTGAAGATGGCTGATTATACTAAAGATCCAAAGGAAGTAAAAGAATTAGTGTAAACAGAATGTTTAATATCAGACAAAAACATCAAATTCAAAGTGGAGTACTGCAAAACTGTTCTTTAAAATAATTTTACAGCACTCTATTTTTAACTTATAAAGGGATAAATAAAGTGTTTTCCAAATTGTGACGATACATTTGAATTATACGGTGTACATATTATAATTAACTTCAAAAAGTAAGTGAGGAGTTGTTTTATTTATGGCAAAGTATGAACTTAATAAAAATTTGGCTCAAATGCTTAAAGGCGGAGTGATTATGGATGTGGTGAATGCCGAACAAGCTATAATTGCTGAAACGTCAGGGGCATGTGCGGTTATGGCACTTGAGAAGGTACCTGCGGATATAAGGACACAGGGTGGAGTTGCAAGAATGTCCGACCCCAAAATGATAAAGAAGATAAAGGCATCGGTATCCATACCGGTTATGGCCAAGGTTAGAATAGGACATTTTGTTGAGGCTGAGATACTGGAGGCTATAGGAATTGATTTTATAGATGAAAGTGAAGTACTAACCCCTGCAGACAATAGATATCATATAGATAAAAAAAGATTTAGCGTTCCTTTTGTATGCGGTGCAAGGAATTTAGGGGAAGCTTTAAGGAGAATTGGCGAAGGTGCAGCTATGATAAGGACCAAAGGAGAAGCTGGTACTGGAGATGTAGTTCAAGCTGTTACTCATATGAGAAGTATAATGGATGATATAGTAAGAGTTAAAAATTCGTCAAAGGAGGAGTTGATGACATTAGCTAAGGAATTTGGGGCTCCTTTTGACTTATTAGAATTTGTTTGGAAAAATGGAAAGCTTCCCGTAGTTAATTTTGCTGCGGGTGGAATAGCTACGCCTGCCGATGCAGCACTTATGATGAAACTAGGAGCTGAAGGGGTGTTTGTGGGTTCGGGAATATTTAAATCGGGAAATCCGGAAAAAAGAGCTAAGGCAATAGTTATGGCAACAACAAATTATAATGATCCCAAGTGCATTGCTGAAGTATCTGAAGATCTCGGGGAACCAATGGTGGGTATAAACTGCAGTGAATTGGACAGCAGATTTGAAGAAAGAGGCTGGTAAGATGAAAATAGGGGTACTTGCACTTCAGGGTGGGGTAATAGAGCATATTCATCACTTAAAAGCCCTTCACTGTGAAACGGTTGAAGTAAGAAAGCCTAAAGAATTAGATGGATTACAGGGAATTATTCTTCCAGGTGGAGAAAGTACGACTATTGGAAGACTATTAAGGGAAACGGATATTTTTCACAAGCTTAAAGAAAAAATAATGAATGGTTTTCCGGTGTGGGGAACCTGCGCAGGTATGATACTTCTTGCAAAAAATATTGAAAATGATAAAAAAAATCACCTGCAGGTAATGGACATAACTGTTAAAAGAAATGCCTATGGAAGTCAGATTAACAGCTTTTTAACCTATGAGAGGATAAATAAAGTTTATAATGGTGAAGTACCTTTGATTTTCGTAAGGGCTCCTTATATCACCAAAGTAGGAAATGATGTGGATGTATTGTGCAAAGTTGATGAAAATATTGTAGCTGTAAGACAGGATAATATGCTGGCCACTTCCTTCCATCCTGAATTAACAGATAATCTTCAATTTCACAGATATTTTGTCAATATGTGCAGTAATGGCTGAAATAAAATTCAATTTATGAGCTTGGAATTTTGCATTCCTATTATGCATTCAGTATTTAAATACTGGGGATTTATTATCCCCAGCATAAATTAAGCATTCAATGTATTCAATTACAAATATCCTAAGTTTATAGGAAATTTCAATATTTTAATAACTCAGAACACATTGATATTCTTACATGAATAGAATATGCAAAGTTCAAATTATTATTCTGGTAATTTAAGGATAAATGAACACCAATAATATAACCAATGAAATGTATTATTGCTAAATAGAAGATTATTTTCATAATGTTTACAGAAAGTTTATAAATATAGCATTAAGTTGTAATAAATACTATGTATAATTATATATGTCCTAAGGAAATACCCTTAGCGAAAAATAAAAAAGTGTCATCCTTGAAAGTATAATACCAAAATGAGCATCCGTCATGTGGGGTGCTTATTTTGCGTGAGAAAAACATATAAATAAGTCAAATAATGGTGAACGAAAGTTAAAGGATGCCAGTCCCTGTTGTAGAAATATTGAATAAAGAGTGACTACAAAAAGTCAATAGGGGGAATGGTTAAGTATGTCAACATACAGAAGTAATGCTATTGGAATTAAAGGATTACATGAAAACACATTGGAGAATCTAGAGAGTAAAATTAAAGATACTCTTGAAATTGATCTAAAGGGCAAGGTGGTAATCGATATAAAATATGCCCATGCACAAAATGATTATACGGCATTGATTATTTATGATAAGGGAATAAGTTGATAAGATATTATCGAGAACTCAAGTAGTTTATATAGAAATTTATGATTTAAAATAGAATAAATATTATTATAAAGAGGAAATGGTTTTTACTGAAAAACATAGGAGAAATAAAAAAATAGGGTTATAATATAATGACAGTAAATAAGTTTGAGACAGTAAAATTTAAAAAATATGGAATTATATGTCGTATTTAGAGGTGATAAAGGGTGATTTTTAATGAAATTTAGAAATAAAAAATTATTCAAGATAAATGAACTTCAGATTTTAATATGGGGTTTTTTGATTATAATTTTTATAGGTACTATCTTATTATGGCTTCCTATATCATCTCAAAATCATATTCATACGAATTTTATAGATTCATTATTTGTAGCTACATCAGCCACCTGTGTAACTGGACTTGTAACGGTGGATACAGGAACACATTGGAGTTATTTTGGAAAGACTGTTATTTTAATTCTGATCCAGGTAGGTGGACTAGGATTTATGGCATTTTCGACGCTTATTGCACTGGTTTCAGGAAGAAAAATAACTTTAAAAGAAAGACTATTGATTCATGAATCGCTTAACTCATTTAATATACAGGGACTTGTAAAAATGTCTAAATACATATTGATATTTACTTTTTCAGTGGAATCTATAGGTGCGGCTATTTTGTCGTTTCAGTTTGTTCCACAATTTGGATTTCGCAAAGGCCTTTTTTATTCAATTTTTCACTCTATTTCAGCATTTTGCAATGCGGGAATAGATCTAGTGGGGAAAGGCAAGAGTTTAGTTCCCTATTATAATAATGAAATGGTAATACTTACTATAAGCGTTTTAATTATGATTGGGGGGCTTGGGTTTTATGTATGGCAGGAGATATATAATTTAAAGAGCTTTAGGGATGTGAGAAGAATATCACTGCATTCAAAAGTTTGTATAACAATGGCTATTGTACTTTTGATTTTGGGAACCATATTTTTTCTTCTGTTTGAATTTAACAATCCTGCGACTATGAAAAATATGACTTTAGGGGACAAGATGTTATCTTCATTTTTTGCTTCGGTTTCTTTAAGAACTGCAGGTTTTAATTCAATTTCTATTTCTGACATGAGCGAGAGCAGTAAACTTTTAACAATTGTATTCATGTTTATAGGTGGAGCTCCGGGTTCTACAGCAGGGGGAATAAAAACAACTACTGCAGCTTTAATTATAATGACAGCTGTATCCGTAATAATGGGCAGACGGGAAACTGAAATTTATAAAAAAACCATAAAAAAAGATCTTGTATATAAAGCTATTGTAATATTGGTAATTTATATGATATTGATATTGATTTTTTCCATGATATTGGGTGTAACCGAGAGTGAGCAATCTTTAGAAGCTATATTTTTTGAATGTGTGTCAGCTTTTGGAACTGCAGGGTTGAGTTTGGGAATTACACCTAATTTAAGCATTATAGGTAAAATTATTATAGTCATAAGTATGTTTTTTGGAAGACTAGGAGGACTTACAATAATATTATCCATGGTAAACAGAAAAATACCTAAATCTATAAAGTACCCTGAAGGTAAAATATTGATTGGATAAAATTTTAAGATTTGAGGTGATTTTGTGAAAAGAAAACAATATTTAATTGTGGGATTGGGGAGATTCGGAAAGTCAATAGCAAAAACCCTCTATGAACTTGGAAATGATGTATTGGCAGTGGATTTGCGAGAAGAAAATGTTCAGGATATAGCCCCATATGTGACACAGGCGGTCTGCGCGGATGCAACTGAAGAGGAAAATCTAAAAGCACTTGGTATAAATAGTTTTGATGTGGCTGTAATAGGGATAGGTACTGATATTCAAAGCAGTGTTATAGTCACACTATTGTTGAAAGAAATGGGTATGAAATTTGTACTTGCTAAAGCAAGTACTGAATTACATGTAAAAATCCTCTATAAAATAGGAGCTGATAAAGTTGTGTTACCTGAAAAAGATACAGCTATAAGAGTTGCTCATAATCTTGTATCAAATAATATATTAGATTTTATAGAATTGTCTCCTGAGTACAGGGTAGCCGAAATACTATGTGCGGAAGAATGGGTTGGTAAAAGCCTGGGTAATTTGGATATAAGGGCTAAATATGGAGTGAATATTATAGTTATAAGGAGGGGAGACGATATAAGCGTATTACCTACATCAGATTTCGTATTTATGAGAAAAGATATAATTGTAGCTATTGGAAAAGAGAAAGAGATTGAAAAACTAGAGGATATTATTTAATTATTACTGTACTGAGGGATATTTGACTTTTTATATATATAAATTTGATAAATATTCTGAATTAGCCGCATGATTTATATGTTTTTAAAACGTAAGAGGTAATTAATTATGAAGTTTACTAAATTTAAGAAAATATGTTCTATAACGCAGGGAGTACAGATACCTAAAAGTAAGCAGATTGACAGTAAGGTTCAAGGATATATTAGGTATTTATATATTGCAGATTTTAAGAAAACCAGTAAAAAGAAGTATGTTGAAGACGTATATCCGGAAAAGGTAGTGGATAATAGGGATCTGGTTATGGCTAATACGGGATCACCCGGGGTTGTATTTAGAGGGAAGCATGGAGTGTTGAGTAATAATTTATTTAGGATAGACTTTAATGAAAAACTGTTAAACAGGGATTATCTATTTTATTATTTATCGTCAAATAGATTTCAACGTATGATTCAACATCGGATGAAAGGCGGAGTTCAAAAACATCTAGGGCATCGAATTATAGGAGAACAGTTGATACCGATATTAAATATGGATTCCCAGCTTAAAATAGTGAAGGTATTAAGCAAAATTCAGGAGTTAGTGAATAAAAGGAAAACTCAGATAGAGCTTCTGGAGGAGCTGATAAAGAGTGTTTTTTACAATATGTTTGGAGATTTGAAATTTAACGAATATAAATGGGAGAAGATCAGCTTAAAGGATATTTGTAATAAAATCACCGATGGAACCCACAATGCTCCAAAAAGAGTTGCAAAGGGAGTTAAATTTATTACCGGTAAGAATGTAAAAGCTTTTAAATTAGATTTATCTGATTTAGAATTTGTTTCTGAGGAAGATCATCGAGAAATATATAAGAGATGTAATCCAGAATATGGTGATGTTTTATACACTAATATAGGTTCTGGTGCGGGAAATGCCGCTTTTAATCCATTACATGAAGAATTTAGCATGAAAAATGTGGCTTTGTTGAAATTAAATAGGAATAGGGTAAATTCTATATTTATAGAATATGAATTAAACTATTTAAAAGACTACATTGTAAATAAGTATTGCATAGGTGGAGCGCAAACATTTTTAAATCTTAAAATCATCAACAACTTGAAATTGCCTCTTCCACCAATAGAACTACAAAATAAGTTTACAACAATAGTGAGAAATATAGAAAATCAGAAAAAAAAGCTGCAGCGAAGTCTGAAAGAACTGCAGGAAAGCTTTAATTCACTGATACAAAGAGCTTTTGATGGAAAACTGTTTAATTAGGAAAAGTGCTCTAAAATTGTATCATAGACTCTAATATCAAGAAGCTGTTAAAATAAATATTAATAAATAGAAAGAAGGGATTGTAGCTGTGGAAATCAAGGATTTTAATGTCATTGTATCTGGTGATGTATGTGTAAACTTGTTATTTTGGCAAATTAACGACGAGCACATCAGTGATTTAAATTGGCATCAGTATCCACATATATGCAGCAGATTAAGTGAGGGAGAAGCCCTGCTTCTAGCTAAATTTGTAACTTTATCTACAGGAGCCAATGTTATTTCTCCTAAAATGGATTATGATAAGGGGAATTTGCCGGAGGGAATTCTTAATTCTACTATACGATTAAGCCTTTTCCCTGCAATATCCAAGGATAAAGATGGGAATAGAGTATACAGAGTGAAAGAGTTTTTGGGTTTTACAGAAATGCCTTTTAAAGATCCAAAATTGTTTCCCATTATAGATGATAATGAAAATGCGGATCTAATTATATTGGATGATGAAAACAATGGATTTAACAACAATGAAAAATTTTGGCCTTTAGCTTTAAAAGAGCATAATAAACATCCGATGATTGTATATAAAATGGACAACCCTTCTAACTCAACTAAACTTTGGAAACATTTGGAGCAGTTTCATATGGAAAATACTTTAATAGTTATAAATGGAGAGGATCTGCGCTCCAAAGAGGTTAACATAAGTAAAAATCTTTCCTGGGAAAAGACGGCACTTGATTTTGTCTGGCAAATAAAAAATAATCCAATTCTTGCCTTTTTATCAAAATGTAGCCGCCTGGTTATACCATTGGGTTTAGAAGGTGCTATATACTATAGAAATAATGGAGAACCTAGGTCACAACTTTATTTTTTAACCTATGCCTTTGAGGGGGATTTAATAAAGGAGGCTCAGGGTAAAATGTATGGACTTACTTCCTGTTTTGTTGCTGGATTGACCAAGTCTTTGGTTTTGGGAAAACTTAATAATAAATCCATTGATGAATCCGTTGACGACGGTATACGGGAGGGGATTGTAGCTACACAAAAATACTTTATGTATGGATTCGGTAAAAATATTGTGGAAAGCATTTTCCCTAATCCTTCAATTTTCAGTGAAGGAGAAAATGATTTTATATATAAAGAATACATACAGGATATTGAAGTGCCCAATTCAAATAATTCTAAATGTCAGTCATGCTGGTATATTATTAAGGATAAAAGTTCTACCAATCTAGCAGAAATAGCTTACAATATTGTTAAAAAAGGGGAGGAAAGTGCTCTTAAATATATACCAATAGCGCAATTTGGAAAGTTGAAAACTGTTGACAGGGATGAATTTGAAGCTTATAAGAGTATTAAAAACCTCATGTCTGAATATGTTCTTTCTAAAAATTCAGTTCGTCCTCTTTCTATTGCTGTATTTGGAACACCTGGTTCCGGAAAATCTTTTGGAGTAACAGAAGTTGCCTCGTGTGTGGCTCCAAACTTAATTGAAAAATTGGATTTTAATTTATCTCAGTTTAGGACATTATCGGATCTCATTATAAGTTTTCATAAAATAAGAGATGTTTCTTTGATAGGTAAAATTCCTCTGGTATTTTTTGATGAATTTGATTCTACTTTTGAAAGAAAACTGGGATGGCTGAAATATTTTCTGGCACCTATGCAGGATGGTATATTCAGAGAGGACAATTCAATCCATCCTATCGGAAAGGCCATCTTTGTATTTGCAGGGGGTACAAGCAGTACATTTGAGGAATTTTGTGGAGAAGATATTAAGGACAGGGCTGAATATGGAGAATTTTTTAAGGAATTTCAAAGTGCAAAAGGCCCTGATTTTGTGAGCAGATTGAGGGGATATGTAAATATTTTAGGACCAAATCAAACTAATGAGGGAGATCAGTTGTTTATTATTCGCAGAGCGATGCTGCTGAGATCTCTTTTGGAACGCAAGGCACCGCATCTTATAAATGAAAGGCAGGAGGTTCAGATAGACAAGGGTGTGTTGAGGGCACTTTTAAAAGTCGGCAGGTACAAACATGAGTCAAGATCTATGGAAGCTATATTGGAGATGAGCAGGTTGAGTAGTGCAAAGAAATGGGAACAATCCTATCTGCCTTCCAGGGATCAATTGAAGCTGCATGTGGATGATGATGAATTTTTCCGTTATTTAATGAAAGACGAATTTTTCAATGAGAAAATTGATCAGATTTCCAGGGCACTTAATTACAGCCATGTGATGATTTACTATGACAAAGATGAAATTGTCATGAAACCTGATGAATGTTGGAAAAATCTAAGTGAAGAACAAAAAGATTCTATTAGAGATTATGCAAGGCACATACCTGATATGCTCTATAAAGTTTATTATGATTTGATTTCAATGTCTGAAAGTGAAAAACCAAAAATTATTGATTTTACGGAAAAAGAGTTGAATATTTTGGGAAAATGTGAGTATGAATATAGACTCTCTGAAAAAGGAAATGCCAATTCTTCAATGGTGTCCTGGGATGAATTGGAGAAAGATGAAAAGAATAAAATAATAGAGTATGTTAAATGCTGGCCCAGGATATTTGCAGATGCAAATTTTAAAATAGAGAGGCTTAAATTTGCCTGTTATTGTGAAGCTCAACTTAAATTCATACATCAGTAGCAGCAGAATATAAATATAAAACAACATGCAGGAAATATTTTTTAAGATGTTACCTGCATGTTGTTTTTTTAATTAAGCCATTGACATGGATTTATTTGTTCTTGCTATGCTGGTATTGTCCTGTTTTCTGTCTGACAGATCCGGCACTGGATTGGGTTGGGATTCGTCACGGTAGTCCTCGCCTTTCTGTCTCTGATGCTGTTCAATTACCATATGACTTGCCACTGAGTTGATATCGTGGTTCACTTTGTTCTGGTAACAGAAAAATTTATGATCTGCAGGAAGCTGGTGGATATTTTTAAAATCTTCATTGTCTGCAGTCAGTTCAATTTGACTGGCAAGAATATTTCGTACATAGTCCCTTGTGTCATGAAACTGAAGCAGTTTTGGGAAAGCTCCTGGTACAACTTGCTGCCACTGTTTATTTTCATATTTGGAAAGAAGTTCAGCTGCCTTGTGCAAATGGGATATTTCCTGCTGAAGATGCATCTCCCAGATTGATTTCACATTGGCATCCACCTCATCCTCATAGAAAGAATAGTAGAGATAACATTCCATGTATTCATGAAGCAAAAGGCTTTCCAGCCATGTACAGTTGGGGTCTATAAGTCCCCCGTATTGGCTTACATGCTGTTCTTCTATCATGGCAATTTCCAGATAGAGCTGACGTCCCAGATCATTATAATATGTGTTTCCCAAATTCATATAGAAATTCATGGTCTGCTGTTCTCCGGCAGTTATGATCATGGTATTCAGCTTTGTACGAATATCTGCCTTTTTAAAGTCCACAAATCTTTTGACTTCCTCTTTAGGACAGCGGTGTTCTGCTATGGTTGGCCGTCCCGGGGTTATGTCTACATATTTTTTCACCAGCTGCTGGGAGGGAATATTTTCATCCAGATCCAACAGGTTGGAATAACGGTATAGATGATCGAAATCCTCCAGCAGTGCGAAATCAAGGCACTGTTTTACATTGGAATCCGGTTCGTTTTGGGCAAGCCAGGCTGTCAGATCCACGGCAACATGTTCGTAGCCAATGGTGGTCTCCAGCTGTGTCTCGTCAATTGGTTTGAGCCAGTTGATGTGTTTTTGCTGCTGCTGCTCAATCCGCCGCAGCATTGCCAGTTCACGGCGCAAATCGTTGTTATTGCAGTGACGATGGAATTGATGGGAGAAAAGAGCTGCTTCAACCTCGATTCCATTCATTAAAATAATACGGATCCTTGTATATGGATCAATAGTCTGCTTTGAATATGATTTTGGGTATATGGTTTTCCAGTCCATGATACCATCTTCCAGGGGCATGGGCTTTTGGTCAAACGGGTTAAACATCAATATCACTCCTTTTTTATTTAGTGTGCTCATTAAATTATCCAAATATGTATGGATTTTAGGATTTTAAAAAAGTTTGGTAAGTGATATTATCATATTTGTACCATTTTGTACCATGAAAAATCGTGAATTATTGAGATTATTTTAAAGGTTTATTTTTATATTTGATTTCATATGCTTATTTGAACAGTGTAATATTGCTCTATAAATTTCAAGTCATATTGATGTTTTTTACCCAGATATTCATGTTCTCAAAACCACCGCATATATTACAATTATTTATGAGCTTTCCTCTAAATGTATAGCCATGTTTGCTGAGTACGAAATTAATACCTGGATGTATTGCTCTGGACAGGCTGTATAAAGTAATAAATTCCATGTTTTTCAGTTCCAATTCAAGGGAATAGATTATATTAGACAGTATACCTTTATTCCTATAATGTGGATGGGTGGCACAGTCGGTTATTTCTGCATTTAAATTTTCTCTATCCAGATCCGCTGAAGCTACACCGATTATTCTGTTATTATTATCCACTGCTACCTTATATAAAACTTTTTTATTTAAAGTGTTTTTCAGATAATCTTCACTGAAAATTTCAGATGGATAGGTGGAAAATGTCCGGGAAAATAATTTTATCATACCCCCTATATCACTTTCTGATGCATTTCTTATGTGGTAGTTGGAATTGTCACTGTTATAGATAAAAGTATCCTTTTTATTTAAGCTCTGCTTTAAAATCAGATCTTCTTTAGAATGTTCATTATAGAGTGTCCTATCTTTGGAGATAAAATAGGACATACAGAATGCATCTTTACCCTTGAAATAACCGTCTATTTTCCCCTCCAAGTGAAAACCTGCTTTGATAAAGTTATCCAGGTTTTCAATATCACAGTTGCATATGATCTTCCCCATATGTTGTTTTGAGGCAAAATGAATAAGTCTTTTTATATTTTGAACGGATATATTGCAAAAGTCGATTATTTTTACACGACTGTTGATATAGTCTACAAATATTTTATCCTTACCTATTTTGACATAATAGTTATTTAACTGACAACCGCTTGCCCTCATTATACTGCTTTCTCCTTTCCATTCTGGCATTATTGATTGGTGTTAAGCATATTTTCTCATCTCTGAAGAGTTTTTCTAAGCCTTCATATGGAGTGTTTTTGAATTTTTTACACAGTCCACAATGTTTGCAGTGGCGGTTTTTATCAGATGGTTCGGTATAAGTACACAATACACCTTCATAGTTTCTGAGTATTAATTTTTCAGGTGTTTGTGAGACCAAATACTGGGGACCTATAGGTATTTTTCCGCCGCCGCCTGGAGCGTCAATTACGAAAGTAGGCACTGCAAATCCGGAGGTATGGCCGCGTAAAAGTTCCATGATTTCTATACCGGTTGAAACTGGCGTCCTGAAATGTTCAATACCTTGGGATAGATCACATTGGTATATATAATAAGGTCTTATTCTGTTTTTCACTAATTCCTGTACAAGGTTTCTCATAATATAAGGACAGTCATTGATGTTTTTCAAAAGTACTGACTGGTTTCCAAGTGGAATTCCTGAATCGGCTAGCATCTTGCATGCCAACATTGATTCTTCGGTTATTTCATTTGGGTGGTTGAATTGTGTGTTAATCCAAACTGGGTGATATTTTTTTATGATTCTGCACAGGTTACTGGTTATTCTCTGAGGCATGACAACCGGCACTCTGGTTCCAATTCTTATAACTTCAACGTGGTCTATCCGTTTTATCTCCTTTAATATAAATTCAAGCTTATCATCGGAAATGCATAGGGCATCACCACCGGATATCAATACATCCCTGACTTCGTCATGAGCTTTTACATATTCTATAGCTTTTAGTATATCATTGTTTGATAGAGAATTATCATTGTGTCCTGCAAAGCGTCTTCTTGTACAGTGTCTGCAGTACATAGAACATTTTTCGGTAACAAGGATTAGTACTCTGTCAGGATATCTGTGGGTTAATCCGGGAACAGGGGAATCAAGAGTTTCATGCAATGGGTCATTTATATCACATTTGGATATTTTGGTCTCATCTATGGTGGGAATTGCTTGTCTTCTAATAGGGCAATTGTAGTCATCTGGATCAATCAATGTTGCATAATAAGGAGTTATTGCCATTCTTAGTTTTTTAAGACTAGTTTTTACTCCCTCTCTTTCGTCTTCAGTGAGATCTACTACTTGTTCCAATTCCTCCAGTGTGGTAATTCTATTAGAAATCTGCCATTTCCAACTGTTCCACTCATCTTCTGCAACGTCTTTCCATAATGGTATATTCCAGTATTTCCTTTTCAAACCAAACACTCCTTTTAAAAATTAACAATACAATATAAAAAATTGTCTATGTTATATGGAAGCCAATGAACAATCAAAAAAACAATAAGCTGCAGAGAAGTCTCTGCAGCTTGTAAAGCCGTAAATTCAAAGGTACATTAAAAAATACAAATTCAAGTATACCAAAAACTTCCCTTCAACGCTTGCGAGATTAGCTGACGGATTCGGATCGAAGAAATTAACCCTACCTGCCTAAGCAGGATTCACCCCAAAATTGGTTTTCCCGTTCAAATTGATTAAGCGCTAGTAACATTGTATTATTTCTCATATTTATTGTTATACATACAACCATAACACTTTAACATATGTATGTCAAATGAACAACATTGTTTTTTATCATGCACTTGTAAAACATCTATGTCTATGATATCATATAAATGATTTTAGATTTAAGGAGGGCTGCTTAAAATGCGTATCAGATTCCGATTTTATGCTTTATTTAACTAATTTTATAGTGATTAAAGGCTCTACTTATAAGTGTAGAGTAATCGGGATTGATCTGGCTATTTTTAAGAAACCTTATAAACATATGGATATATGATGGTATATGTATGTAAAAATGTATTAGAAAGGGAAAACGTAAATCCACTCCCTTTTGCGTATATCTAATAGTTACGTATATTCCGTTTACTCAATGCGCAGGTAGCAGGCCTGTGTTTTTTATTTCAATAAAAATGGAGGAATATATATGGAACGGGAGAAAAAAGCTATAATAGCGGGAGCAAATCTTAATAATGATAAGGATTTTGCAAGCCTTATGCAGGAATTATTCAGCCTCGCAGAGGCATGTGATATAGAAGTAGTTGGAGAGGTGACGCAAAAATTAAATAAAGTGAATTCATCTCATTATCTAGGCAGTGGTAAAATTAAGGAAGTATGTGAATTAGTTGATGAGAAAAATGCAGATGTGGTAATTTTTGATGACGAGTTGTCACCTTCTCAAATTCGTAATTTAGAAAAAAGCTTAAATTGCGGTATAATAGATAGAACTTCTTTGATTCTTGATATTTTTGCAAAAAGAGCAAGGACTAGAGAAGCCCAGCTTCAAGTGGAGATAGCGAAACTTCAGTATATGCTCCCGCGATTGATTGGATTTGGGGAATCCATGGATCGTCAAGGAGGGGGATCATCTCTTAAAAACAGAGGTTCCGGCGAAACAAAATTGGAACTTGACCGTAGAAAAATTGAAAACAGAATCAGTGGCCTGAATAGAGAACTGGAAGTGCTTGTGTCACAACGTCAAAATCAACGAAAAAAGCGTAAAAGAAGAGATATACCTGTGATTGCTTTAGTGGGATATACTAATGCAGGTAAATCTACGGTTATGAATGCCATGATGGATTTGTTTAATCCGTCAGATGATAAACAGGTTTTTGAAAAGGATATGCTGTTTGCAACATTGCAAACTTCTGTCAGGAGAATTGATCTGCCAGATAATAAGTCCTTTTTATTGACGGATACAGTGGGATTTATCAGTAAATTGCCCCACTACTTAATAAAGGCATTTCGCTCAACACTAGAAGAAGTTTCTGAAGCCGACATGCTTATTCATGTGGTGGATTACTCAAATGCCAATTATGAGAAACAGATGTATGTCACCATTGATACATTGAGAGAACTGGGTGTGGAGGATATTCCCGTTATTTACTGCTATAACAAAATAGATTTAGTGGAAGGCAAAATTCCTGAAAGTAAGGAGGACTATGTATATATTTCCGCCAAGAAAAAATTGGGAATGGATAAATTAGTGGGGGCAATTCGTAGAAAAATTTTTGAAAGCTATATTTGCTGCAAATTTCTAATTCCTTATGATAGGGGAAATATAGTAGCTTATTTTAATGACAATGCAGGAATAAAGTCAACTAGTTATGAAAATAACGGCATACTTTTATCTGTAGAGTGTAAAAAATCTGATTATGAAAAATACAAAAATTATTTAATCTAGATTGGCATTTATGATGGATTTAACTATTAATGAAGTGAAATTAATTAGACAGTGTTTGGATGAGAAGATAGTTACTTTACAAAATCCTATTTAAGTAGTATGCTGTTGTTAAATTTAATATTATTAATTTAGTTTTGTAGGGGGACCTCCCGGTTGAGAAGGTTAAAACCTGACCCTTTAAACCTGATATAGTTAATACTATCGTAGGGAAGCAAAATATTTATGATTGATTTATATTTAGTGCTTACCTTAGTGGTAGGCATTTTTACGTAAATTTTCAAGGTGAAAATTTCACCCTCAAGAGCTAAATTATATTTTAAATATTATATAATATAAGGGGGAAATTATTTTGAAAACAAAAAAAATTGTATATGCAGCCATGCTTACGGCCATTGGGGTACTAGGTGGAAGTGCCATATATTTTCCTATAGGAGCTTCTAAATGTACGCCAGTTCAACATATAATAAATGTGATAGCGGCAGTCACTTTAGGGCCGGTTTATGCAGTATTGACAGCTTTTTGTATTTCACTTATAAGAAATTTTACTGGCACTGGAACACTTTTGGCTTTTCCAGGAAGTATGATAGGAGCTTTTTTTGCAGCTATACTTTATAAAAGAACAAATCAAAAACTTTTTGCAGTTGCAGGAGAAATTATAGGAACAGGTATTATAGGATCACTTCTTTCATTTCCCATTGCAAAATTTATACTTGGTAAAGACGTAGCTGCTTTCTTTTTTGTAGTACCTTTTTTAATAAATACAACAATAGGCAGTTTGATAGCATATTTTATATTAAAGTCCATAGAAGCAATAAAGGGTAGTGCAAATAATTTAAGACAAGACTAAATCAATGGTCCCTGCCACGCTGTGTAAAGCAACAAAATTTTAGCTAAAAAAGTAAGCATGGAAAATTTGCATTATTTTGACGGGGTAAAAGATATGATTATAAAGAAAAAAAAGGAAAAAATAACAGGTGGCATAATTGTAGCGGCAGGAAAGATATCTGAAGGTAATGATGAATGCTCATTATTGAAAATTGGATCTATTACTGCAGTAAAAAGAATTGTTTTGACCTTTCAGCAGGTTGAAATTTCACCGATTGTAGTGATAACTGGATATGAAGCCAGGGAAGTTGAGCATGATTTGGCTGATTACGGAGTTATATTTTTAGAAAACAAGAATTATGAAAATTCACAGATGTTTGATTCTGCGAAAATTGGATTGGAATTTTTGCAAGATAAATGTGATCAGGTGATATTTAACCCTGTAAGTATTCCAATGTTTACACCGGAGACCATTCAGAAGATGATGGAATGTGGTGCGGAGGTTATTTCTCCATCCTATCATGGAAAATCTGGACACCCTCTTTTGATATCTTCAAAATTGATTCCAGACATTTTAAAATATAACGGAAATATGGGAATGAGAGGAGCCATTAGGAGTATTAAAGTGAAAAAACAACTGATGGAGATAGAAGATGAAGGTATCCTTCAAGATATGGATGATATTGATCACTTAGATCAACTTCTAAAAAAGCACAATCAACACATTCTTCATCCTTTTGTTAGAATAAGTATTGAAAAGGAAACCATGTTTTTTAACTCGAGGACAAAATTACTTTTGCTGCTGATTAAAGAGATGCACTCTGTAAGAGGTGCATGCAGACATATGGCATTATCTTACAGTAAGGCGTGGAATATGTTAAATCAACTGGAACAAGAATTAGGTTATGCAGTGGTTGAAAGAAGACATGGTGGCAGCAGAGGCGGGAAAACTTTTTTAACAAAAGAAGGAGCAAAGTTCTTAGAAAAATATCAGCTTTTTGAACAAAACGTGCGTCAATATGCAAAAGATGAATTTGACAGACTATTTTAAAATCCAGAATTTTATGTAAAGCAAGTTCCTTTGACAAAGAATTTGATGAAATATACCCTCTATTTTATAATGAATGTAACAGATATGTTTACTTATTATAAATGTTAAGAGGGTTTTTTATTTTACCCTATATGAATTTAAACGTATTCACATAAGGTAAAATGAATAAGTATCTTTGTAGTTGTGAATTGAATAAAACATATAGGAGGAATTATATGGAAAAAATAAGCAGATCTATAAAGAAAAAGGATCACGATGATAAAATAAGTGGACGTGCTTTATATGTAGATGATTGTGTAATGGAAGGAATGCTTTATGGCAAACTTCTTCACTCTACTAAAGCAAAAGCACGCATTGCTGATGTTGTTGTACCTAAATTACCTGAGGGATATTATGTTGTGAATAAAAATGATGTGACAGGGGAAAACCGTGTTCATATAGTTCTTGATGATACGCCTGTATATGCTGAGAATACTGTGGAATATATCGGTGATCCAATTTTGATGGTTGTTGGTCCCGAACTTGATGAAGTTAAAAGGATTTTAAATGAAATTGTTGTAGTATATGAAGAGCAGATACCTGTTCTAGACATGCGCAAATCCAATACTGTTTTTTTTAATTATAATTATGCAAAAGGAGATATAGATAGGACATTAAAGGAAGCAGACCGTGTTTTTGTGGAAACTTTTCAAACAGGCTATCAAGAACAAGCCTATCTGGAGACTCAAGGTATGATTGCCTATCCTCATGGGGAAAGAATGACTGTACGTGGTTCCATGCAGTGCCCATATTATGTACATGGTGCAGTTACAAAGGCACTTGGATATGATGAAAAGGATGTACAGATTATTCAAGATGTTACTGGTGGGGGATTTGGAGGTAAGGAGGCATTTCCATCCATACTTGCCTGCCAGGTAGCGGTAGCAGCGAAAAAAGTTAACAGACCGGTAAAAGTTATATTTGACAGGCGTGAAGATATGGAATTTACTTCAAAGCGGCACCCTTCAATATGCACTTATAAAGTGGCTGTAAAAAATGGTAAAATTACTGGCATGGATATTGATGTATTGTTTAACAGCGGTGCATATACTACTCTGTCGCCTGTAGTTTTGCAGCGTGGTGTAATTTGTGCAAGTGGTGTATACGATATAGAAAATTTGCGTGTTGTAGGACGTGCGGTTAAGACCAATACTATACCCTGCAGTGCATTTCGAGGCTTTGGTGCTCCCCAGACTTTCTTTGCGGTAGAAATGATGATGGATCATATTGCCAGGGAAATGGGTGTTGATTCTCTGGAACTGAAAGAAAAGTATATTGTTAAACAGGGAGATTCAACGTCCACCAGCGGTAAGTATCACTTCCATGTACCTTTACCTGAAATGATTAAGCAAATTGACGAACTCACTGATTATCGTGATAAATGCAAGAAGTATAAAAATCAGAGGGGAAGATATCGTAAGGGAATTGGTATGTCTGTGTTCTATCATGGCTGCGGTTTTACGGGCAGTGGAGAACGCGATCTCATCAAAGCTGTTGTTAAAATAAGAAAAAACTCAGATGATACTGTAGAGATTTTGGCCAGCAATTCTGATATAGGCCAAGGCATAAAAACTACTTTTAGTAAAATTGTTGCAGATACACTTGGAATTTCCTATGACAGGGTTTTAATACAAAATCCAGATACGGATCGTGTACCTGATTCAGGTCCTACAGTAGCCAGCCGTTCCCTTATGGTAGTCGGAGAACTGCTTAGACGTGCAGCGGGAAAACTTAAAAAACAGTGGGAATCAGGAAAAGAACAGGTTGTAGAAGAACACTTTATAGAACCTGATTTTGTAATTCCATTCAGCCTTAAAGAATTCAAGGGAGATGCTTATCCAACTTATTCCTGGGCTGCTAATGTGGTTGAGGTTGAAGTAGATACTCTAACTGCAGCCACAAAGGTATTGGGTGCATGGGGGACTTATGACGTAGGTGTGCCCATTGATATGAATATTATAAAAGGACAGATGCAGGGAGGCTTCCTTCAAGGTATTGGATATGCTTCTATGGAACAGATAAATTGTAATGAAAAAGGAAGAATTCGTAATAACAGTTTTACTGATTATATTATTCCCACTGCAGTGGATGTGCCTAATCTGGTAACGGAGATTATCAACAATCCATACACTCATGGACCTTATGGAGCAAAAGGCGCAGGCGAACTTCCCCTTGTCGGTGTAGCTCCTGCTTATATCGAAGCTATGGAAAATGCTCTTGGTGTAAATTTAAATAAGGTACCATTTACCCAGGAAGATACTATGAAGGTTTTACAGGGGGTGCTTAAATAATGATAAAATTTATTCTCAATGGAAAAGAAGTGGCATCTACAGCGGAAGCAAATGAGCGTTTGCTGGATATACTTCGAAATGAATTCCGTCTTACAGGCGTGAAATGCGGATGTAAGGAGGGTGAATGCGGAGCCTGCTCTGTAATTCTCGATGGCAAACTTGTCAATTCCTGTATGGTGGCTATGGGAAGTATTGAAGGCAGTTCTGTCATGACTATTGAAGGTTATCGTGAAACCAAGCGTTTCGAAGTAATAAGCAGGGCCTATGCTTCTGTAAGTGCGGTGCAGTGTGGTTTTTGCATTCCTGGAATGGTACTTGCTTCTGAGTGTATCCTTTCCAAAAATCCAAATCCTACAGAAGAAGAAATCCGTGAAGGTATTTCTGGAAATCTCTGTAGATGTACCGGCTACAATGCTATAGTTAATGCAATTTCTATAGCAGCAAAGGAGGGAAAAGGGTTATGGTAAATTGTTATCAAGCGGCATCCTTGGAAGCGGCACTGAAAATCCGTGCAAAAGAGTCTGTCACGCCTTATGCTGGAGGTACTGATTTAATGGTTAAACCAAGAAAAGATGCTGAATATCTATTTTTAAATAAAGTACCTGAAATGAAAAAGATTGTAGAAGATGAAAAATATATCCGTATTGGAGCGGCATGTACTTTTACAGAAATTATTGAAAGTAAATTGACACCAGCTATTTTAAAAGAAGCAGTGTCCCAGATCGCTGCACCGGCAATTCGAAATCTGGGA
This sequence comes from Clostridium sp. MT-14, assembly GCF_042436595.1. Taxonomy (NCBI): domain Bacteria; kingdom Bacillati; phylum Bacillota; class Clostridia; order Eubacteriales; family Clostridiaceae; genus Clostridium; species Clostridium sp. MT-14. Next base: position 165,437 of record NZ_JBHMIY010000001.1, on the reverse strand, counting down.
ACTGCTGGAGGTAATATATGTAATGGTTCCCCAAAAGCAGACAGCGCATTGGTATTTTTTGCTACGGATTCTAAGTTGAGACTTGTGAGCAGTAAAGGTGAACGTGTTATTCCAATTACTCAATTTTATCTTGGACGAAATAAGACTTCGCTGCAAGATGATGAATTGTTAGTTGAAATACTTATGGACAAAACAGGTTTTAACAATTACTATTATAAAAAAGTAGGGGCAAGAAATGCTCTTGCTATTTCAAGGGTTTCCTTTGCCGGTGTGATCAATATTGACAAGAGCATAATTAAAAGATTTATTACTGCATTTGGTGCAGTCAGTGATATTATATTAAGAAAGGATGATATTGATTCAATGTTCGTGGGAAAGACCATTGAGGAGGCAAAGTCTGTTAAGGAAGATTATCTTGCAGCATACGATAGGGCAATTGTCCCTATAAGGGGCAGGGTTTCTGCGGAATACAGAAAAGCTGTCTGCATGAATTTGCTTCGTGATTTCCTTGAGAGCGAGGGAATCTGATTTATATTAGATGACTTAAACTAAAGTGGAAATGTGCCTGGATTTGTATAGATCAAATTCAGGCACATTGTTTTATTTGAAAGTTAGCACATTATCTCAATTTAAGAATTACTTGTATAATAGGGTTCCCAGATTTCATCTTCTACTGCTTTTTTAGCATCAGATATAGGTTTTCTATTTAAGCCCTCTTTTACAGCTTCCTTTACTACAGCAATGGCTACAAGCTTGGAGGCTTCTCTAAGTTTATCAACTGGAGGAAGAATAGGAGCCCCTGGTTTTGAGAGATCCTGCAGGGATGCAATACCGTGCGCTGCGGCAGACAACATGTCATCTGTCACTATTCTTGATTTTGCAACTATTATGCCAAGTCCCAATCCAGGATAGAGAAGTGCATTATTAGCCTGACCTATGATATAAGTTACTCCTTTGTAGGTTACAGGATCTGACGGACTTCCTGTAACTACGAGTGCCCTGCCGTCACTCCATTTTATTATATCCTGTGCCGCTGCTTCACAGAGTCTTGTAGGGTTTGAAATGGGCATAATGGCAGGTCTTTCATTTATTTCAGACATAGCTTTTATTACTTCTTCTGTAAAGGCACCATGTACACCAGAGGTGCCGATGAGTACGGAGGGTTTGACTTCTCTTATTATTTCAGCCAGATTTTTTAAAGGATTTTTAAATTCATTTTTCGATCTCGTATATTTTTTTTGTCCCTCCGTAAGAGTATCCATATCGTCAGTAAGAAGTCCCTGACGATCTACAAGGTAAAATTGTTTTTTAGCTTCTTCTTCAGATAGGCCATTTCGTATCTTTTCCTGGAATATTTGATCAGTTACACCTATTCCAGCAGTTCCTGCACCAAAGATCACCACTTTATGATCTTTAACAGGTATATTTGTGGCCCTGGCTACAGCGTTTATGGCAGAATTCATCATCACACCGGTACCCTGAATGTCATCATTAAAGGTACAGATTTTTTTTCTATACTTTTCCAAAATAGTTCTGGCATTTCCGCGGCCAAAATCCTCCCAGTGAAGAAGTGCTTCAGGAAATAATTCGAGACTTATCTTTACAAATTGATCTATGAAATCGTAATATTTTTTACCTGTAACCCTTCTGTGCTTATTTCCCAGATAAAAGGGATCATTTAAAAGTTTTTCATTATTGGTTCCCATATCTATTACTACAGGAAGGACATTCCTGGGATTTACCCCTGCAGCTACAGTATAGACTGCCAATTTGCCGATAGAAATATCAACGCCCTGTACTCCCCAGTCTCCTATGCCAAGTACGCCTTCACCATCAGTTATAACTATAAGCTTTATTTCATCCAGATCTTTGAGGAATGCCTGAATGGATTTTTTTATATCTTCGGGATGATCTATCGACAAAAAAACAGCGTCCTTTGGAGTATCGTAATTTTTGGAATAATTTATGACAGCATCTCCTATAGTTGGGGTGTAAATTATAGGTAGAAATTCAGCGATATGTTTTCCAACTAGATAATAGAACAGAGTTCTATTGGTGTCATATATGTTCATGAGATAAAGATGTTTTTCAAGATCGCTCCCAAAGTTTTTTGATCTGTCGTAGGCTAATTTTTCCTGCTCTTCTATAGTTCTTACGGCATCCGGAAGGAAACCTGTCAAATCATATTTTTTTCTTTCATTTTTTGTAAAAGCAGTTCCTTTATTTGAAAATGGGTTTCTCAATAAATCCTGGCCTTTTAAATAATTCATCTGTAAACACTCCTTATTAGTTGATTTGTATTTTAATATTCAGTGTAAAGTAAAATTGAATTTGCATAGGGAATTCACCGTAAAGTCCACTCTAGCAAGAGTGTCTACTTGATCTACATCCTCTATTTTGAAATTTACCTTATATAATATTATACTAAACAGGATCAATTTTTTCAGTTTTTTGGTTTAAAAATATGAGAAATTAAATTTTAAATCAAGTTAAATCAATATTTACATTTAGCTTCATCCTGGACTGAGGGTTTTCTATTTCCATAACAGATTTTTTAACTTCGTATTTGTCAGTTACAGACAGTTTTATATGGAGTTTAAAATTGTTTGATTTATGAAGCTGTTTCATAAAATCATGAAATTCATCAGAGCTCTTTTCAAAACTAAAATTTTTGTAGAAATTATCATTTTTCTCCTTAGCTTGATTGTTTATGATATTAAATAATAGTTTTTTCACATCTTCAGAAATTTTATTCGAAATTAGAGAAACAGTATAGCCACTTTCTTGGTTTTTTTCAATTTTAATGTTATTTAACACATCAAATAGAAATTTAAATTTATTTACTCTATTTTCATGATTTAATTTAGTACTGTTATGAAAATAAAGATCATCGTGATAATGAATATGGAATCCGTTATTGTTGTTCATCTCAAACAGCTTAGTATTTCCCTTTACGCCTGTCATGTTGAAACTGCCTTTAATATTTTCCTTTTGTTTGATTACACCTATTAAATCATAGATAAATTTTATTTTATTCATTTATTTCCCCCTAAATTTTATTTACAATGTGATTTTGATGTCTGAACTTAAAAGTATATTGAAGAAATTTTAGAATTAGGATTTTTTTACTGGATGTTATATAATTATTTATAAAAGAAAAATTATATGAGTGTATAAGGGAGCGATTTTCAGTGAAAAAAATACTGGTAGTTGTGGATTATCAAAAAGATTTTGTAGATGGAAGTCTGGGGTTTGAAAAAGCAGTTGCACTGGAAAGTAGAATTGAAAAAAAGATTAAGCAATATAGGGGAAGCGGTTATGAAGTGGCGTTCACTTTTGATACCCATGGAGATAATTATCTAAATACTCAGGAGGGAAAGAATCTGCCTGTTCCACACTGTATCGTGGATACAGAAGGATGGAATTTATACGGAAAAGTTGCCACTTTATATGATGAAAATACCAGGCGTTTTGAAAAACCTACTTTTGGCTCAATGGAACTTGCGAAATATCTTAGTGGTAACGGATATGACAGTGTAGAGTTAGTTGGTGTTGTGTCCAATATCTGTGTTATATCCAATGCTGTTTTAGCTAAAGCGGCGCTGCCAGAGGCTGAAATCATAGTTGATGCATCCTGTACTGCCAGTAATGATGACAGCTTAAATGAAAAAGCTTTTGATGTTATGGAGGGAATGCAGATAAAGGTTATAAATAGATGAGAAATTAGAATCTTTTAGTTAATTTGATAATATTAAGTTTAATAATGTATAATAAAATAGCAAATATAGTAATGTTTTATTATTTTTAGCTAAAATAAGGTTGTTTTACGTCAGATGATATTATGATGAAGATACGTAAAATAATTTAGGAGAAAGAAATGGAAGTTAAATCAGCATATAGAGTTTTAAAAATTTTTGAGTTATTGTCAAAAAATAAAAGTGGATTGACTATAGCAGATATAAGCAAAAAATTAGATATTCCACAAAGCAGTACTTCTAATTTGATTAGAACATTGTATAGTTCAGGATATGTAGCACGAGATGAAGCTAAGAAATATGTTCTTGGAGTAAGATTAATCCAGCTGGGATCAGTAGCTATGGAATCTTTTGATATAGGTGCTGTGGCGAAACCAATACTACAGAAATTAACACAAAAAGTTCAAGAAACAGCTTTTTTAGCTATTCGTGCTCAATATGAAGTTGTTTATATATTGAAGATTGATTCAAATCGATCTGCTAATACAACTGCACAACCTGGATATCATAGACCTTTATATAATACTGGATTGGGAAAAGCATTTTTATCAGCTATGACAAGAGAGGAACAAGAAAAAATATTTTCAAATATTGAATTAAAACCAGTTACTAAACATACAATTACGGATAAAAATGTACTTATTAGACAGTTAGAACAATTTAAACGTCAGGGCTATGCTATTGATGATGAGGAGAGTGAATATGGGCTATATTGTATTGGCACAACAATTTCTACTGTGGACAAAAATATAGAAGCTGCTATTAGCATATCTGGATCAAAGACTAGAATAATTTCCAACAAGGAGGCTATTATAGAAGATATGTTTGATGCAGCAAATGAAATTTCTAGAAAACTTGGAGGAAAGTAGGAATACATATTTTATAGAAGCTGGGAAAATTTTGCATTGCACCTAAAGGGTGCTTTTTTTTTACATTGGAATCCATAGAGTTAATAAAAAAGGAATTTAAGGGAGAAATTTGTGTAGGTGCAGGAACAGTCCTTACAATTGAACAAGTAAATAATGCAATAGAAGCAGGGGCTGATTATATTATTTCGCCTAATACGGATATAAAAGTGATTAAAGAAACTAAGAGGTTAAATAAAATATCTATACCAGGTGCTTTTACACCATCAGAGATTGTAACTGCATATGATGCAGGAGCTGATTTTGTTAAATTATTTCCAGCAGGTTTATTGGGAGCAGGATATATTAAAGCTGTATACGGGCCGCTAAACTATATTCCACTACTTGCAGTAGGAGGAGTTAATTTGGATAATATATCTCAATTGATGGGTGCTGGGATATCGGGTGTTGGTGTCGGAGGAAATCTAGTAAATAAAAAGAATGTACAAGCTGGAGAATTTGGTATGATAAAAAAATTATCAAAAAAATATGTAGATAAGATTGAAGGGCGCTAATTAATGTATAATATTTATTTTAATTCAGGGACATCCAACACACGAATTTATTTAGTTAAAGACTTTAAGGTTGTTGATTTTTTAGAAAAGAATGTGGGTTCGAAAGACTCGTCTATATTAGGCAGCAACATTGTATTACTAAAGGGTTTAAAGGAGCTGTATGACAGCATACTAAATAATAATAATTTGTCAGATAATAATATCAATAGGGTATATGCTTCAGGAATGGTTACTTCGCCATTTGGAATTAAGGAAGTATCACATATAACTGTTCCAGTTTCAATTAAAAGACTTTATGATACTATTTATAAATATTATGAGCCTGATTTTTTTAAAAGATCAATTTACTTAATTAGAGGAGTAAAGACGATAGGAGAAGATTTTGTAGCTAATAGGTATAATATTTCTTCTATTAATAATATGAGAGGTGAAGAGATAGAAACATTTGGTATGTTGTCAATGGTTAAGGAAGATTGGAAGGAAGATGGGGTATCAGTGTTTTTACCAGGATCTCATACCCATATAGTATATATTAAGCATGGCTCTATTAAAGATATTTTGTCTACGTTTTCAGGGGAACTTTTTTATGCAGTTTCAACGAGTACGATTTTAGCAACCTCAATAGACAGTAAAACAGACAAGATTGATGAGGAAATGTTGTTAATGGGTTTTCAAGCGTTAAAGGAATATGGAATAAATAGGGCACTTTATTTAGTAAATACTATGAAAATATTTAGTAAATTAGATAAAGTTGAAAAAACTTCGTTTTTAGAAGGTGTAATAATGGGTGGAGTTATATTAGCATTTGAGAAAATATTAGAAGATAAATGGATGGATATAAAAGGTATAGCTATTGTTGGAAATAACAAAATAGCTAATATTTATAGAATTCTTATGAAAAAGTTAAATAGATATATACCTGTTAACACTTTTCAACAACCGGAAAAAGAAAGCTTTGCGGTAAAAGGTTTTCTAGAACTTATAAGAATGGAGGAGCTAAATTGAATAAAAAGGTATTTATTACTTCAAGATCATTTGGACAGGTGAGTGATAGGCCACTAAAAATATTGAGCCAAAATAATATAGAATATGATTTTAAAAGTAAGCCAAGTCTTTTGGAAGAAAAAGATTTTTTAAATGTAATTGATAAATATGATGCACTTATAGTAGGTGCAGATAAGATTACTGAAAAAGTAATAGAAAAAGGTAAAAATTTAAAGATTATTTGTAAACATGGGACTGGAGTAGATAATATTGATTTAAATGCAGCTAAGAAGAATAATGTTTGTGTAACTAATGTAGCAGGTGTAAATTCTGATGCGGTAGCAGATACGACCTTTGGATTGATTATTGACATTGCAAGAAGGTTATCATATGCCTCAAATATAGTAAAGTGTGGAGAATGGACAAAAGTTATTGGCGTTGATGTGCATAATAAGACTTTAGGTATTATAGGATTTGGTGCAATAGGTAAAAAGGTTGCGAAAAGGGCTTTAGGATTTGACATGAAAGTTATAGCATACGATCCGTTTATAAATAAATTGCCAGATAATTATGATAAAGTACAATTATCAGGATTTCAATATATTCTTAAAAATTCGGATTTTTTAACTTTGCATATTCCTCTAAACAAGGGTACGAGAAATCTTATAGATGAACCCCAGATGTCAATAATGAAAAAAGGAAGTTTTATAATCAATGCATCAAGAGGTGGAATCATAAATGAAGATGCTCTGTATAAGAATATTATTAATGGGCATTTGGCAGGTGCTGGTTTAGATGTTGTTGAAAAAGAACCAGCAAAAGGAAATCCTTTGCTGAAATTAGATAATGTTGTTATCTTGCCTCATATAGCATCATATTCAAAAGAAGCTATAGACTCAGTAAGTACTACATGTTCTTGGAATGTGGTAAAAAAATTAAATAATGAAACGCCAGACAATATAATAGTGTAATTCAATAAAAATTATTATTTTAATATTAATTTAATATATTATGGAGGGTTATTATGAAAATTACAGGTTATAAATTATTTCAAGTACCGCCAAGATGGTTATTCCTAAAAATAAATACTGATGAAGGAATATCAGGATGGGGGGAGCCAATAGTTGAGGGAAGAGCTTCAACTGTTAAAGCTGCAGTAATAGAATTTATGGATTATATGGTTAATCAAGATCCAATGAAAATTGAGGATCATTGGAATATTATGTACCGTGCAGGATTTTATAGAGGTGGACCTATATTAATGAGTGCAATAGCAGGAATTGATCAGGCCCTTTGGGATATAAAAGGGAAATATTTTAATGTTCCTATATATCAATTACTGGGAGGAAAATGTAGAGATAAGATTAAGGTTTATTCATGGGTTGGCGGAGATCGTCCTTCGGATGTTGTTAAAGCAGCTAAGTCGGCTGTTAATGCAGGATTTACGGCGGTAAAAATGAATGGCTCTGAGGAACTGCAAATTGTTGATTCATATAAAAAAGTAAATAAATCAGTTGAAAGAATAGCTATGATAAGGGAAGCTCTTGGATCTGACATTGGAATTGGAATAGATTTTCATGGAAGGGTACACAGGCCAATGGCTAAAGTTCTTGCAAAAGAATTAGAACCATATAAACCCATGTTTATAGAAGAGCCAGTATTGCCAGAGAATAATGAAGCCCTAAGAGATATCGCAAATGCTGTAAGTATACCAATTGCCACTGGGGAGAGAATGTTTTCTAGATGGGATTTCAAAAAAGTATTTATAGATGGATATGTAGATATAATTCAGCCAGATCTATCTCATGCTGGTGGAATTACTGAATGTAAAAAAATAATATCTATGGCAGAAGCATTTGATATTGCAGCAGCTCCCCATTGTCCATTAGGACCAATAGCACTTGCGGCATGTTTACAGGTTGATGCAACTGTATATAATTCATTTATTCAAGAGCAGAGTTTGGGAATTCATTATAATGTTAAAGCAGATTTGTTAGATTATCTTAAGGATAAAGAAGTTTTTGATTATAACGATGGGTATGTAAAAATACCTAATGGGCCTGGCCTTGGAATTGAAATTAATGAGAATTATGTAGATAAGATGGCTAAGATAGGACATAACTGGAGAAATCCTATATGGAGACATAATGATGGAAGTATATCGGAATGGTAGTTTTTGGAAAGATAGATATAAACTTTTTGTATAGTGTTTTAGATTTACCTTAATAATATTTAGAAGGGAACGATAAATATGGAAACTGGTAAAAATATAAGAATTGAAAATACAAAACCTACAAGAGCAAGAATGATAATATTAGCAATGGTTTTTGTATGTGTTATAATTAATTACATGGATAGAAGTAATGTATCCATTGCTGCCCCAATGTTTAGTAAAGAATTACATTTATCATCAGTACAACTTGGACTAATATTTTCGGCTTTTGGTTGGGCATATGCACTTTTGCAAATTCCAGGAGGAATATGTTTGGACAAGTTTGGATCAAGGGTAATGAATACGATATCATTAGGAATGTGGTCATTGTCAACGTTATTACAAGCTTTTGTTAAGGGATTTCCGTCATTTTTAGGATTAAGAATATCATTGGGAATCTTTGAGGCACCAGCATTTCCAACTAATAATAGAGTTGTAACTACATGGTTTCCAGAAAATGAAAGAGCATCTGCTATAGGATTTTACACATCAGGGCAGTTTGTTGGATTAGCATTTTTAACTCCTTTATTAGTTGCACTTCAAAATATTTTTGGATGGAGAGCCTTGTTTGTCATTACAGGAGTGATTGGGATGTTATGGGCTGCAGGATGGTATTTTTTATATAGAGATCCTAAGGCAAGCAAATGGATTAATGAACGGGAACTTAATTTTATTCGAAAAGGTGGAGCAATAGTAGATATATCTAATAAAAATGAAGAGGGAAAGATTAAGCGTAAATTTACCATAAATGATTTTAAGATTGTATTAACTAGTCGTAAATTATGGGGTATATATATAGGACAATTTGCAGTGTGTTCAACATTATGGTTTTTCCTAACTTGGTTTCCAACTTACTTGGTAGAATATAGACATTTAGGTTTTATTAAAATGGGTTTTTTAGCTTCACTGCCATTTTTAGCAGCATTTTGTGGTGTAATAATTTCTGGAATAATTTCGGATTCTTTAATTAAAAAAGGTGTGTCAGTTGGGATAGCAAGAAAAACACCTATAATATTTGGGCTATTATTATCAACATCAATAGTAGCAGCGAATTTTGTTGAAAGTCCATCGCTTGTTGTTTTGTTTATGACATTGGCTTTTCTAGGAAATGGACTAGCATCAATAACGTGGGTTTTTGTATCTACAATAGCTCCTATAGAATTAATAGGGTTAACAGGAGGTGTATTTAATTTTATAGGAAATTTATCATCGATTTTTATACCATTAGCTATTGGATTTATTGTCAAGGGGGGAAACTTTCAACCGGCTATTATATTAATTGGTGTGATTACATTTTTGGGAGCTTTGTCTTACATATTCTTAGTAGGAAAAGTTGAAAGAATAAAGGTTAATGGCTAATAATCTAGAATTCATAAAAACATACTGTAATTTTCTTATGTGATTCACCAATGTTATTATTAATGTGTTAATATAATTTTATAGTTTAGTTGAAATTGACGTTTTATAAAGTTAATCTTAAGATGACATTATCACAAGTTAACAACACAAAAAATGAATTAAATATTGACTTGAAACTAAAATTGTGTTATTCTAAGCTACGGTAAATTAAATAGTAGGAGCCCTTTAAAACTAGTTCAGAGAAACTGGGAAGGCTTAGTAATGATTTAAGATATTATATAATATTCAGTAAAAGTGTCTTCCAAATTGAGGAGACACTTTTTTGAACCTTTAATTTTAGTACAGAGATACTGAGAAGGAGGAAGGAAAATGTTAAAAGGAAGACATTTAATCGACATCATGGATTTTTCGACAGAAGAGCTTGATGAAATATTTGAATTAGCCAATGAGATAATTTCGGGAGAAGAAAAATTCTCTCAGGTATGTCGGGGAAAGTTACTGGCTACGTTATTTTATGAACCCAGTACTAGAACCAGGTTGAGCTTTGAATCAGCCATGATGAGACTGGGCGGAAAGGTAATAGGGTTTTCAGATGCACGTTCAAGTTCCGTGTCAAAAGGTGAAAGCATAGCGGATACCATAAGGGTAATTGGCTGCTATGCGGATATAGCTGCTATGAGGCATCCAAAAGAAGGAGCACCTAAAATTGCATCTATGTACTCCCCTATACCCGTTATAAATGCGGGAGATGGAGGGCACCAGCACCCTACTCAAACTCTTGCAGATCTTTTAACTATCAAATCTATAAAAGGAACAATGTTCAATCTGAAGATAGGATGTTGTGGAGATTTAAAGTTTGGAAGAACAGTACACTCGCTTATTAAAGCCATGTCTAGGTATGAAGGAAACAGCTTCACATTGATATCTCCCAAGGAATTGAAAATACCCGATTATGTAAAAAAAGAGCTGGACAATAAGAATGTTGAATACAGTGAAACGAGTAATTTGGAAAATGTTATAGACTCTTTGGATATTCTTTATATGACAAGAGTTCAAAAGGAAAGATTTTTTAATGAAGAGGACTATGTAAGGTTGAAGGACAGCTATATATTGGATAGAGAAAAGATGTCCAGAGCGAAAGAGGATATGATAGTGCTGCATCCACTGCCGAGAGTAAATGAAATCTCTTATGAAATTGACAGGGATCCCAGGGCCTGTTATTTTAAACAGGTGAAATACGGCATGTACGTTAGAATGGCTCTTATGATGAAATTACTTGGAATTCAATAGGGGGTAATGAATAATGCTTACTATAAATAGTATAAAGAACGGAATTGTCATTGATCATATAAAGGCTGGATTTGGAATGAAAATATATAAGTATCTTGAGCTGGATAAAGTTGATTATTCTGTGGCTCTTATAATGAATGCTGAAAGCAGAAAGCTTGGGAAAAAAGACATTATAAAAATAGAAAACAATCTGGAAATGGACTTTGATGTACTTGGGTTTATAGATCCAAACATAACAATTGATATAATAAAGGATGAATCCATATATAAAAAAATAAAATTAAAGCTGCCGCGCAGGGTGGAGAATATAATAGAATGTAAAAACCCAAGATGTGTAACTTCTGTAGAAAAAAATATACCTCATATTTTTAACCTGGTGGATGAAAAGACAGGGGAATACAGATGTGAATACTGTGATCAGATATATGAAAATATATCCCTATAAAGTATACAGTAGGATTAGAGTTCGTGAAAGGATGATTATAAATGGAACTTCTTATAAGGCATGCCAGGGTAGTGGATTGTTCTCAGGATTTTCTAGGAGATGTGTATATAAAAAATGGAGTTATAAACAAAATTGGAAAAAATCTGGAAGGAAATTGCAGGACAATAGATGCTAAAGGGTTAGTTCTAATGCCATCCTTGGTAGATTTGCATGTGCATTTTAGAGAACCGGGATTTACAGATAAAGAGGATATAGAAAGTGGGTGCAGGGCTGCAGTCAGAGGGGGGTATACCATGGTAAATCTCATGGCAAATACGAATCCCCCCTGCAGCAGCATGAAAACTATAAATTATGTATTGAAAAGAATCAGAGAAGTGGGACTGATAGATGCACATCAATGTGCCACTATAACCAATAATTTTGACGGAGAGGATATAAATCATTTGGATGAACTCAGCGGAGATGTAAAAATAATATCTGAAGACGGAAAAGATGTCATGAATGGCGGAATTATGCTGAAAGCTATGATGAAGGCTAGAAAACTGGGAAAGATAGTAATGTGCCATTCAGAGGATGGATCCCTTTCGGACATTGACATGAGGCTGGCGGAAAATATAATGACCTGGAGAAATATATCATTTTCGGAATATACAGGATGTCCTGTGCACATAGCCCATGTAAGCACCAAAGAATCCATGGAATATATAATAAGGGCTAAAAGCAATGGGGCAAATATAACTTGTGAAGTTACTCCTCATCATATAGTCCTTTCAGGAAACAATTACAGGGTGAATCCTCCCATAAGAGATGCAGAGGATGTAAATTACCTCGTGGACAGTATAAAAAAAGGCTGGGTAGATGCTATAAGTACGGATCATGCACCTCATACGAAAGAAGATAAGCAAAGAGGTGCAGCTGGGATATCAGGTATAGAGACAGCTTTCAGCTTGTGTTATACAAAGCTTGTTAGGGGAGGTCACATAACTTTAAATAGACTTTCACAGTTGATGTCCAGAAATCCTTCCAGAATATTGAAGGTCCAGAAAGGACTTATAACTCCAGGATATGATGGAGACTTGATTTTGGTAGATTTAAACGTGGATTATATAATAAGAAGCTGTGAATTTAAATCCAAAGGTAAAAATACTCCCTTTGAAGGACGTAGGGTATTTGGTAAAGTGATTAAAACAATAAAAGCAGGAAAGACTGTGTTTGAACAGGAAATTTGATATTTTTGATTCGAGGGGGTTATTTATGATTATAGATGAATTATATGACAGAGTGGAGAAGACGGGAAATGTATGCGTAGGTCTGGATACAGACCTGGAATACATACCTAAAAATATAGTGAAATCCTGTGAAAGTGCAGAGGATGCAGTATTTGAATTCAACAGAAATATAATAGACAGCACTTTTGATGTAGCTGCCTGTTATAAGGTGCAGATTGCCTACTATGAAGCCCTGGGAATTGAGGGTATTAGAGCTTATAGCAGGACTTTGAAATATATAAGGAGCAGGCATGCCATAGTTATTGCCGATATTAAGAGGGGAGACATAGCAAAGACAGCTGAAATGTATGCAAGAGCCCACTTTAATGGAGATTTTGAGAGTGACTTTATCACTCTCAATCCATATATGGGGTTTGACACCATAGAGCCCTATATACCTTATATTGCAGGCAAAAATAAAGGCCTCTTCATACTTATACGAACTTCAAACAGGGGTGCTAGGGATTTACAGTATGTAAATACGGAAAAAAAGAGAAAATTATATGAAATAGTGGGAGAAAAAATAAACAACCTGGGCAAAAGATATCTGGGGAACTGCAGTTACAGCAGTATCGGCGGTGTAATAGGCTGCACTCATCAGGAAGAGGGAGCTCAGCTTAGAAGCAATTTGAATACTACCTTTTTTTTAATACCCGGATACGGAGCACAAGGTGGAAAAGCTGAGGATATTTCAGTTTATCTTAAAAATGGCAACGGCGGCGTGGTGAACTCCTCCAGAGGTATATTACTTGCCTATAAGAACAGGGAAATGGGTGAAAAAAACTATGGAGAATGTGCCAGGGAAGCGTGCATTAAAATGAGAGAAGATATATGGAAATTAAGATAATAATGGAGAGAAATGGAGAAAAAATCTATTGGAAGATAAGTTAAATTATACATGTAAGGAAGTATATGGAAACGCAGAAATAAGCGACAATATATATCAACTTGAAGTCAGCGGTAGTTTCAGGGGAAACCCAGGCCAGTTTTATATGCTGAGATGCTGGGAAAAGGAACCTGTATTGTCAAGGCCCATAAGCATACATGCTTTGGAAAAAAATAAAATAACTTTCCTGTATCGGGTAATAGGGAATGGAACCAAGAAACTGTGCAATTTAAAAAGAGGGGATAAAATTAACCTCCTGGGGCCTTTGGGAAATGGATTCAATATGAAAAAACTGGAGGGAAACATTGCCGTAATAACTGGTGGAATAGGTATTGCTCCAATGTTTTATCTTGTCGTGGATATGATAAATCACAATTTAATCAGCAGTGAAAATCGAAAAAATTTGAAAGTGGATTTGTATGCAGGATTTAAAGATGAAATATATTCTGTAGAAAAATTCAGATCCCTTGTTGATAATGTATATATTACTACAGAATCGGGTAAATATGGGAAAAGAGGTTTTGTCACGGAGGGATTTAAACCGGAATTTTATGATATGGTACTGTGCTGTGGACCTGAAGTCATGATGAAAAAAGTGGCGGAAGGTTGTGTGAGAAAAAAGGTAGCAGTGTATATGTCCATGGAAAGACGTATGGCCTGTGGGATCGGGGCCTGTTTGGGATGTGCCTGTAATACAATTTTTGGAAATAAAAGGGTATGTAAAGATGGTCCTGTTTTTTCAGGCCGGGAGCTGGTATGGTAAGTTGAAACTGTTTATTTTATTTGGAAGGGAGTTTGGTCAATTGCTGGATATATGCGGCGTGAAACTTAAGAATCCTGTAATTGCTGCATCGGGAACTTTTGGATTTGGAGAGGAATACAATGCTATCTACGATGTGTCAAAATTGGGGGCAATATGTTCAAAAGGCATTACACTGAATAAAAGGGAGGGAAATTACGGCACTAGGATTTTCGAAACTACAGGGGGTATATTAAACAGTGTGGGACTTCAAAACCCAGGTGTTGATCATTTTATAGAAATTGAGCTGCCTGAGATGAAAAGATTTGACACAGTTGTAATAGCCAATCTGGGGGGAAGTACTTTGAAGGAATATATTGAGGCCGTGGAAAAGCTGAGTGATTCAGATGTGGATATTGTAGAACTCAATATATCATGCCCCAATGTGAAAAACGGCGGTATGGCTTTTGGTATAAAATCCCGGGTGGCCAATGAAGTAGTAAAAGCGGTCAGAGAAAAATGCAGTAAACCTCTTATGGTAAAATTGTCGCCCAATGCAGAAGATATTGTGGATATGGCCTTAAATTGCTGTGAAGCAGGGGCAGACAGTATATCTCTTGTAAATACCTTTAAGGCCATGGCTGTAGATGTAAGAAATAAGAAAGCGGTATTTGATAATATTACTGCTGGGCTTTCAGGACCTGCAATAAAGCCCATAGCTCTTAGAATGGTGTATGAGGTTTCAAAGGCAGTAAATGTTCCTGTAGTTGGGATAGGTGGAATATGCAGTTGGGAGGATGCGGTGGAATTTATCATGGCAGGTGCCAGTGCGATTCAAGTTGGAACTGCAAATTTCATTAAGCCTGACATATGTCTGGATATAATAGAGGGGCTTGAAAAATATGCGGCAGAGGAAAAAATAGAGGATTTAGAAGAAATAAGAGGAATAATCTAGGAGGAAAATTATGAGCAATTTAGTTATAGATAATTTGAAAGAATCCGGGGCACTTTTAGAGGGACATTTTTTACTTTCTTCAGGGAGGCACAGCAATAGATACTGTCAGTGTGCTAAACTTTTGCAATATCCGGATAGGGCGGAAAAAGTATTGGCAGTTGTTGTACAAAAGTTGAAGGGTGTCTATTTTGACAAAATAGTAGGGCCTGCAATGGGTGGAATAATAGTTTCCTATGAGCTTGCAAGACAGACTGGAAAACCCGGGATATTTGCAGAAAGACAAAATGGAGATATGACTATAAGAAGAGGTTTTGAGATAAATCCGGGAGAGAAGATCTTGATTTCCGAAGATGTGGTGACTACGGGGAAGTCTTCACTGGAAGTTGCCAGAGTTGTAGATAATTTGGGAGGTAAGGTTATAGGTATATGCTGTATAGTTGACAGGAGAGCAAAAGATATAGATATACCCTATCCTGTATATAGTGCAGTAAAGTTAGACATAAGCACTTATGATGTAGAAGATTGTCCTATGTGTAAGGATGGAATGGAATATGTGAAGCCCGGGAGTAGAGTGTTTAAATCGAGTAATTCTTAAGCTCAGTTAAGTCTATTTAAATAAATTAAGTAGGGCTTAGCTTTATCCGAACGCTAACATTGCTAATACTCCCAACTTCTTAAAGCTTACGATAAGCACTGCTACGCGCCTGGATAAGTTCTGCTAAGGTTCAGCTGGAGAAAAGTATTTCTTATAGGCAAACTCCATCTGAACCCAAGAATCACTTGATAAATAAAGTGGATGCAATAGATTAAATATATCTGGAAAGGTTCACAAAAAATTAGTACTATTTCTTAGGATTTTGAGTTATAATAAATAACGAGTATTTATGTATTATAGATAAAAAATTAGAATGGTTTTTTTATCTATGATGATTGGTTAAGTTTATAATTTTAATACTGAGTATAGGAGGAATTTTTGAGTGGTTAAGCCAAGTATTTTTAGCAAAGAATATGAGAAGAAAATGCGACGACGCAAGAGAAATTTGATTATACTTGTGATAGCGTGTTTATTAATAATAGCTTTAGCTGTAATTTATATAAGAGGGGCATTTAAAGCCGCAGTAAAGGAAACAAATAAAGTAAAAAGTAATATTTCTGCTGAAAATAAACAGGTAAAGGACAGTAGCCATGGTGCAAAGGTATCTTCGACAGATCAGAAATCCAAATCAGTAAAAAAAGAAGAAAATTATAAAATAAAATTGAGTGATGGCAAGAGTGTAAATTTGGCATACGAAGGTAAGGGCAGCGATAGAAAATTTAAAAGTGTCACTCCTGGAAATGGAAATTATGATATAAGTCCCTCTGCTAAAAATATAGTGCTATTTGACAGCAAATCTCAAAGTATACTTCTAGTAGATATAAATGGCAATAAACAGGATATAACAAATCCTAAATATGTATCTACTAACGGCAGTGTGATAGAAAAAAATGCCCAAATATCCAGCAATCCATCTTATATATGGTGTTTATCACCGAAATTTTTGGACGACAATAATATCGCATATATAAGTCAACTACCATGGATAGGTAAGACCTCAAAATATGTGTGGATAGAGAATATACAGAATAAAAGTCACATTATGGTTCAAGGTATACAGGGAGAAAATATAAAATTTCAGAGATTAACCGAGAAGGGACTTACAGTGATCGAAGATGGCGCAACTGTTTATGTAAATGCAGCAGGTTCTGTTACCCAGTAGGTGGGGTATGTACCTTGCTGACTGGGTATTCTTGTAGTACAGTGGACAATAATAACTAGCTTGTTAATTTAGGAGGTATTATGGATATAGGATTGTCATCTGCCAGTTTTTATCCATATGTAAATACGGAAGACAGTATAACTATAATGAGAAATTTAGGATTTAAATTGGGAGAGATATTTTTAAACAGCGATAGTGAGTATGAAGAAAGTTTTGGAAAGTTGCTTTTGGAACAAAAGTTAAAAAATGATTTTGTTATCAATTCAGTTCATGCATTTTCTTCTTCTTTTGAACCCTATTTATTTGATGAGTATAAAAGAAGAAGGGATGATGCTTTTTTAAAATTTGAAAAAGTTTGTAAATTAGCAAAATTGCTGGGAGCTAAATGCTATACTTTTCACGGTATGAAGTATAGAAAATTACAAGAGGTTCACAGCAGTTTTATTTTTGACATTTATAATAAGTTGACATACGCAGCAGGAAAACAGGGTATAAAATTATGCCAGGAGAATGTTTTCTGGTGTTTATCCAGCAATACTGATTTTTTGTATGAGCTTAGGGAAAAATGCAGTAATCCCATATATTTTACTCTGGATATAAAACAGGCTTATAGAGCGGGCAGGACACCTGAAGAATATATAGACGTCATGGGAAGTGCTATGGAAAATCTTCATCTAAATGACAGAGACGATAAAAATTCCTGCCTTCTTCCGGGAAAAGGAGATGTGGATTATAAAAAAATACTTTGTAAGTTAAAGGAAATAGGATATAATAAAGTGGGTATAATTGAAGTATATAGTGATAATTATAAAGATTATTGTCAGCTGAAAGAGTCCCAAAACTATATCTGGAATATTATTTGCAGTCAAAAACTATGAAATTTGTTTGCTTAATATGAAATTATAATACGAATATTATAATTTTAGTGGTAAAATATATAATATAAAGGTACAAATTAATAATTTATTCTTAATATTGAAATTAAATTATGGTCAATGAGTAAAAGTGGAAAGTATAATATATAAATGTGAATGGATATATGATATAATAGCATAGTTGATATAAGCATACAGAGTAATTAGTGGGAGGAATTTTGTAATGAATGTTAAGAAGGAAACGATAGAAGAAAATGTTGTAAAATTAGAGATAACTGTAGAATCTTCAAAATTTAATGAAGCAATGAAAAAAGCATTTGTGAAAAATGCCAAAAAGTTTAATATACCAGGTTTTAGAAAGGGCAAGGCCCCAATGAACATAATAAAGAAATATTACGGTGAAGGAGTTTTTTATGAAGATGCTATAAATTTCTGCTGTGATGATACATATCCCAAGGCACTGGAAGAAAACAGCATAAAACCTGTGGATTATCCTCAAATTGATATAGTTCAGATAGGTGATAATAAAGATTTTGTATATACGGCAACTGTAACTGTGTTTCCAAAAGTAAAACTTGGAGAATACAAAGGTCTTGAAGTGAAAAAGAATACATATGAAGTGACAGAGGAAGATGTGGAAAAAGAATTAGAGACAATGCAGCAGAAAAATGCTAGAATAGAAACAAAAGAAGATGGAGTTGTAGAAAAGGGAAATATAGCCGTAATAGATTTTAAGGGAACAGTGGATGGCAAAGAATTTGAAGGTGGAGAAGGAAAAAATTATAAATTAGAAATTGGTTCAGGAACTTTCATAGATAATTTTGAAGATCAACTTATTGGACTAAAGACTGGTGATTCCAAGGATGTCCATGTGAAGTTCCCCGAAGAATATGGAAGAGAGGATTTAAATGGAAAGGAAGCTGTA
The DNA here is from genome assembly GCF_042436595.1 of Clostridium sp. MT-14. Classification (NCBI taxonomy): domain Bacteria; kingdom Bacillati; phylum Bacillota; class Clostridia; order Eubacteriales; family Clostridiaceae; genus Clostridium; species Clostridium sp. MT-14. The sequence continues at coordinate 146,567 of NZ_JBHMIY010000001.1, read as the reverse complement.
TTTAAAGTTACAGTCAATGAAATAAAGATCAAGGAATTACCGGAGCTAGATGATGAATTTGCGAAGGAAATATCTGAATTTGATACCTTGGAGGAAGTTAAGGCTGACATAAGAAGTAAGAAACAGGAGGCAAATCAATTAAAAGCTGACAGGGAATTTGAGGAAGCAGTTTTAGATGCGGTTTGTTCAAATGCAGAAGTGAATATACCAGAAGTTATGATTAAAAAAGAAGTTGATAATATGCTTAAGGATTTAGAGATGAAATTGAAATACCAGGGGTTAGATCTTAAAACTTATTATCAATATACAAATAATACAGAAGAAAAAGTTAGAAATTATATGAAAGAAACAGCAGAAAAGAGAGTTAAAACGGATTTAGTTGTTGGAGAAATAGCTAAAGTGGAAGATATAAAAGTGGAAGATGAGGAACTTTTAGAGAGAGCAAAGGATATGGCTAAACAGTATGGCAGCAAAGAAGAGGATAAGATTCAAAAGATGTCAAAGCTTATTCTCGATAGCCAGAAAGAATATTTGAAAACAGATGTAATGAATGGCAAGGTAGTAAATATGTTGGTGGATAGTAGTAAGGCGATATAAATTATTTTTTAATATATACTAATTTAAGATATAGTATAAAGGAGGAGAGATTTATGAGTTTAGTACCAGTAGTTGTAGAACAGACAAATAGAGGAGAAAGATCCTATGATATTTATTCTAGACTTTTAAAGGATAGGATAGTAATGTTAAGTGAGGAAGTAAATGATGTAACGGCTAGCCTTGTGGTAGCACAATTGCTGTTTTTGGAAGCTGAAGATCCAGATAAAGACATATATCTTTACATAAATAGCCCAGGAGGATCTATAACCTCTGGAATGGCAATTTATGATACAATGCAGTATATAAAGTCAGATGTGTCCACTATATGCATAGGAATGGCAGCTTCTATGGGTGCATTTTTGCTTACAGCTGGTGCAAAGGGAAAAAGATTTGCACTTCCAAATGCAGAGATAATGATACATCAACCTCTTGGTGGATTTCAAGGGCAGGCGACTGATATAGGAATTCATGCAAATAGAATACTAAAAATAAAGAAAAAACTAAACACTATAATAAGCGAGAAAACAGGTCAGCCTCTTGAAAAAGTTGAAAGTGATACAGAGAGAGATAACTTTATGTCGGCAGAAGAAGCCAAAAATTATGGTTTAATAGATGAAGTTATTACAAAAAAGAAATAACCTTTAGTGAGGTGTAGAAATGGCAAAAAATGATGAAAAAAAGCAACTTAAGTGCTCATTCTGCGGTAAGACACAAGATCAAGTTAGAAGATTAATTGCAGGACCTGGTGTATACATCTGTGATGAATGTATAGAGCTTTGTTCTGAGATAATAAGTGATGAATTTGAGGAAGATGTACAGATAGACATGACTTCAATTCCAAAGCCTATAGAAATAAAAAATTATCTTGATCAATATGTGATAGGTCAGGAAGATGCAAAGAAGTCACTAGCAGTGGCAGTATATAATCATTATAAAAGGATAAATTCTAATAAGGAAAGTGATGATATAGAACTACAGAAAAGTAATATACTTTTACTTGGACCTACAGGATCTGGTAAAACACTTTTAGCTCAGACTCTGGCAAGATTTCTGAATGTACCTTTTGCTATTGCAGATGCTACTACGCTTACAGAAGCTGGCTATGTGGGTGAAGATGTAGAAAATATATTGTTAAAACTTATACAGAATGCTGATTATGATATAGAAAGAGCTGAACGCGGAATAGTTTATATAGATGAAATAGACAAGATAGCTAGGAAATCAGAAAATCCATCTATAACTAGGGATGTGTCGGGAGAAGGTGTACAGCAGGCACTTTTAAAGATACTGGAAGGTACTGTAGCTTCAGTGCCACCTCAGGGGGGAAGAAAACATCCTCATCAGGAATTTATTCAGATCAATACCACTAATATATTATTTATATGCGGTGGAGCTTTTGACGGTATAGATAGTATAATAGAGAGAAGGACTAGAATGAGTACTCTTGGTTTTGGTGCAAATATACAATCTAAAAAGGAAAAGGACGTAGGAAAGCTTCTAAAGGAGATAATGCCAGGAGATCTCTTGAAGTATGGTCTTATACCGGAGTTTGTAGGAAGAATTCCAATTATAGTAACTTTAGATGCGCTTGATAAAAATGCATTGATAAGTATTTTGAAGGAACCCAAAAATGCACTTGTTAAACAATATAAAAAACTCTTTGAATTTGATGATGTAGAACTGGAATTTGAAGATGGGGCATTGGATGCGATAGCGGAAGAGGCATTAGAGAGAAACACAGGAGCAAGAGGACTTAGAGCTATTATAGAAGAAACTATGAAAGACATAATGTTTGATATTCCCTCGAGAGAGGAAATATGTAAGGTAATAATAGATAAAAATGCAGTGTTAAAGGGAAAACCAAAGGTTATAAATGCTGAAAATGGGAAGAGAACTCCTATTAAATTAAAAAAATCCAGAACGCGAAAAGGTCCTGAAACTGCATAGCTTCATATCAAAAAGAGTACTGATTCCGGTACTCTTTTTTAGGTAAAGTTTAGGTTATCTATGTTTAATTCAATAAAATGATTGTGGATAAAGTACAGGGTAATTGAAAAAAATATATTTTATAGTTATAATAAATTAATCTGTTGTTTGTTAGCAGAAAATGTTATTGTACTATAAAATCTTTTAAAAGGAGGAGAGAGATATGGATAAAAATTTAAGAGATCTTCCTCTAATTCCGTTGAGAGGTATTACTATATTTCCGTATATGGTTCTGCATTTTGATGTAGGTAGGGAAAAATCAATACTTGCACTTGAAGATGCCATGCTTACAGAGCAGAGAATATTTTTGACTGCACAGAAGGATGTAAAAACTGAAGAACCTGGAGAAGAAGATATATTTAGAACAGGTACAATTTGTAATATAAAGCAGATATTGAAATTGCCTGGAGATACAGTGAGAGTACTTGTAGAGGGTGAATCCAGAGCAGTGCTTAGAAAATATATCAGTGAAGATCCATTTTTTAAAGTTCAAGTTGAAGTAATAGAGGATAAAAATTATAGCGAGGATAAAAATTATGAAGCCCTTGTGCGAGCTATAGAAAAAAATTTTAATGAATATATAAAGTTATCTGGAAATATACCGGTAGAAACTATAATAACATTGGAAGAGTTAAACAGTCCTGGAAGATTAGCTGATACTGTGAGTTCCTATCTGATGTTAAAACAGGAAAAAAAGCAGGAACTTCTTGAATGCTATGATGTGGGAAAAAGACTTGAAAAATTGCTTTCCATATTGGTAAATGAAATAGAAATTTTGAAGTTGGAAAGGAAAATAGGCGCTAAGGTAAGAAACAAAATAGATAAAGTTCAAAAGGAATATTATCTGAAAGAACAGTTAAAAGCTATACAGGAGGAACTAGGGGAAGAAGATGAAGACAAAAGAGAAATAAAGAGGTATAAGAATAAGATAACTAGAGCTAAATTGCCTAAAGGTGTTAAAGATAAGGCGTTATATGAGTTGGATAGACTTAAAAATACAGGTTCTTATTCTTCAGAAGGAGGAGTAATAAGAACTTATCTGGACTGGATATTGAGTCTTCCATGGAATATTGAGACTAAAGATAATTTAAATATAAAATTAGCCAGAGAAATACTTGAAAAGGATCACTATGGATTAAAAGATGTTAAAAATAGGATAATTGAGTATCTGGCAGTTAAAAAAATGAACAAGTCTCTTAAAGGACCAATACTTTGTCTTGTAGGACCTCCAGGTGTAGGGAAGACTTCTATTGCAAAGTCTATAGCCCATGCTTTAAACAGAAATTTTGTGAGAATGTCATTGGGGGGAGTGAAGGATGAGGCAGAGATCAGAGGACATAGAAAAACTTATGTAGGAGCTATTCCAGGAAGAATAATATATGGCATGAGACAGGCAAAATCAAAAAATCCACTGTTTTTACTGGATGAAATAGATAAAATGAGCAGCGATTTCAGAGGAGATCCAGCAGATGCACTTCTAGAGGTATTAGACAGCGAGCAAAACAGTACCTTCAGGGATCATTACCTTGAACTGGATTTTGATCTGTCCAATGTGATGTTCATAACTACTGCGAATACCCTTGAAACTGTTCCAAGGCCCCTTTTTGACAGAATGGAGGTAATAGAAGTATCTGGGTATACTTCTGAGGAAAAGTTTAATATATGTAAAAAATACCTGGTACCTAAAGAATTGAAAGAAAACGGAGTTAAAAATAATGAGATTGCTTTCTCAGATTCTTCCATATATAAGTTGATAGATAATTATACTAGGGAATCTGGGGTCAGAAGCCTGGAAAGAAGAGTTGCATCCCTTATAAGAAAAGCTATATCAGAAATGATGGAAAAAGGTAAAAAGTCCATAAGTATAACCGTAACTAAGGTTAAATACTACCTTGGTTCTGAAATATTTACCTATGATAAGGCAAATGAAGAAGATAAGGTTGGAGTAGTCATGGGAATGGCATGGACCGGATATGGAGGAGATACTCTTCCTATAGAGGCTACTGTTATGCCTGGAAGTGGCAAATTGCAGCTTACGGGTCAACTGGGAGATGTTATGAAGGAATCGGCTAAAGCTGGTTACAGTTATATAAGGGCCAATTCACATAAGTATGGAATTGAAAGTGACTTTTACAAAAATTATGATTTACATATACATGTTCCGGAAGGTGCAGTACCAAAAGATGGTCCTTCGGCAGGTGTGACTATGGTTACTGCTATGATATCTGCTTTAAGTAAAAGAAAAATAAAGCACAATGTGGCCATGACAGGGGAAATAACTTTGACAGGAAGAGTTCTTCCTATAGGAGGATTGAAAGAAAAAAGCCTTGCAGCATATAGGGCTGGTATAGATACGGTTATAATTCCTGAAAAAAATAAAAATGATCTATTGAAAATTCCCAATACAGTTAAAAACAAGATGAAATATATATTGGCAGACAACATAGATGTAGTATTGAAAAATTCGCTTTTAACCAGAGATTAGGTGGTATTTATTTATGAAAATAAAACAATCAGAATTTTTAATTTCAGCAGTAGATTCAAGTCAATATCCCAAAGACAACAGGGAGGAAATAGCTTTTGTTGGAAGATCCAATGTAGGAAAGTCCTCCCTTATAAATGCACTTGTAAATAGAAAAAAATTAGTTAAAGTAAGTAGTACTCCAGGTAAAACCAGGCTGATCAATTTCTTTTTAATAAATGATATGTTCTATTTTGTAGATTTGCCAGGTTACGGATATGCGAAAGCTTCGAAAAGGGAAATACAGGGATGGGGAAAAATAATAGAAAAATATCTGCAGGATAGAAAACAACTTAAAGCAATAGTTCTTATATTGGATTGCAGGCATAAACCAACGGCAGATGACATAACTATGTATAAGTGGATTAAGCATTATAAATATAAAATTGTTATTATAGTTACAAAAATTGATAAAATTTCTAAAAATAAATTATACGATAATTTAAAAATTATAAAAGATACTCTGGAGTTGAAAAAAGATGATGAAGTATTGACTTTTTCTGCTTTAAATAAGAAGGGAAGAGAAGAAATTTTGGATACTCTAGATTCCATGCTTAATTTAATTCCTGAAGATTAATAATTAGTAAGGCTAATAAAAATAGCAAGGAGAAATTAATAATGTTTAGGTTGGATATTATAAAAAATGCTCTAGTTTTTGTACTTGTTTATGTACCACCTCTTTTGGTATTTATCAAGTTCTGGCGGAAAGATAAAAGAAATAATGTAATTTTGCTTATTATAAGTGTATTGTATATAATTCTTTCCATATTTACAGAAAATTTTATTCCATTTATTTTTGTAGTTATTAATTTGTGGTATATAAAACATACAGATGAATTCTATAAGTTTGATTTTAAAAATTTTAAAATTTTTGAAGCTTTTAAGATGGTATTCATATTTTATTTGGCTGCTTTTTTTATATCTGCAATTGAGACAACAGTGCTTTCTAATTTTAAATTGGAATTACAACAGCAGGAAATAGTTACTCATATGGCAAATATGCCATTGGGAAAATTTTTAATAATGATTCCAATAGTTATAATATTTGCACCTGTCTTAGAAGAATTTGTATTTAGATGGCTTATATTTGAAAAAATATTTGCGAAGAGAATTGGAATTTACCTGGGAGCATTTTTAAGCAGCTTTTTATTTGCTGTAATTCATTTTAGCCTTAATGCATTTCCAATAATACTGTGGATTGGACTTTATAATTGTTATTTAATATATAAAAAGGGATACTGGTATGCAGTGTTCAATCATTTTGCATTTAATTCTGTAACTGTAATAGCACTTTTACTGCAAAAATTAAGCTGATTTTTAAAGTAAAAAACACTATCGGAAACTAATTACAAATTTTGATAGTGTTTTTTAATGTAATTTTAATTAACTTCTATGTGTGTTTCTACTGGAATTGATGGAATTTATATAATTATTTAATGTTTTGGCTGCATCTGGGGAATCTTGTAGCTCTTTTATTGTACGGAGAAGCTCTTCCTTTATAGTTCCTCCGTTTTCTATTTTAGATAATCTATTTTCCAATGCTGCCAGTTTTGATTTTATATCTGAATCGTTAAAGTTAGAATTCCCCTGAGTTCCTCCATTGGAAGAATTTAAATTTTCCATAAGTGAACCCAGTTGATCATTGGAGAAATTTTTATTTCCACCCAATGCGGATAATATGGATAGAAGTTGAGTTATATCTATATTGTTTAAAATATCACCTATATTAAAACCATTATTATAGTTCCTGTGGTGTTTTGACATTTACATTCACCTCGTTTTTAATGTTGTGTATTTGGTAAGTTGAACTTATACTTATATTCATTGAGTTATCATAATTAAATTTATATTATATATTATTCAAGATGGACAGATTTGACACAAAAATGGGAGATTGTAATGGTAAAATGTCCGGATAATAAGAGAAATTTAATTTTATATAAAATTTCACTAAAAAAATTATAGAAAGTAACGATATAATTAAATATTATGATAATTTTACACTGGAGGTTAAAAACATGTCTAAAATTTCTAATTTATTAGAGATAATAATGATAATACAATATAAGGGATTGACTACTGCATCGGAATTAGCCCAGACTTTAGGGGTGGATAAGAAAACGGTATATAGATATATAAGTAGTCTGAATAAAGCTAATGTACCTGTGTACACTAAAAAAGGAAGATATGGTGGATTTTATATAGATAAAAATTTTTACATGAAGTCTGCAAATTTGAGTGCAAGAGAACTTAGTGCACTTCTCATGGCCTCAGAAGTGCTTACAAAGCAAAATGGATTCATATATGAAAAAGAGCTTAAGAATGCAGTTTATAAGATAAAAAGTGTTTCTATAAATTCAGATATTAATTTAAGTGAAATGGATGACACAGGTGGCTTTTCTATAGATTCAATAGGCAATTTGAAAAAATTAGAGGATAAAATATCACAGATAAGTTATTCCATGAGTAAAGGAAAAAGCCTGAACGTAAATTATTTTTCGGTAAATAAAAACAATCTGACTATGAGAAAAGTGGATCCCTACGACTTAGTATTTAAACAGGGGAACTGGTATGTAGTAGGGTACTGTCATATGAAAGATGATATAGAAATTTTTAAGCTTGATAGAATCAAGAGTTTGAAAATAAGCGATGATATTTATATGAGACCCCACACATTCTCTCTTAAAGATTATTTAGACCAGCATTGGGGAGTGTTTATGGGAGATAAGATAAAGGTACTAATAAAATTTAGCAGAAACATCTCTCATTTTATAAAAAGTACAAAATGGAATACCAACCAGCGCATAGACGATCTGGAAGATGGAAGTATAATTTTAAGTCTCTATATAGATGATATTGAAGATGTGAAGAAATGGGTGATGGGTTTTGGAAAAGATGCTGAGATAATTGAACCTGAAGAACTGCGAAAAAATATTAAGTTAGAATTAGAGGAGTTATATAAAAAATATTAAAAATTTTAATTTATATGAATAATTTATTTATATTAGGACAATATAATAAATGTAATTAGGAGATATAAAATTCTCCTTAGCATCAAATAATATAAATTATTGTTTGATGTGTAACCCCCCATCCCCCTTGGGACCGCATATACGGTCCCTTTTTAATTATCTATTTCTATACATAGAGGCAATTTTGAAACGACAGTTTTTAGTATCACTGCTGTCAGGTACGAGAATTAAATCCAATTTATAATTTTTTACTGTATTTTTATCTGTTCTGGAAATACCCTTAAAATTTAATGACCAGGAAATTTCAGAAGCATTGCCGTCTTTATCGCATTTATTTTCCATGAAGAAACCGTCTTGAAATACATAGGTATTATTTTCTCCTGTCAAGTTGCCAATTAGGGCCATATTCTCTTTAGATATATTAGATGAAAAAATATCTTTTGGCTTATATGGTTCGCTTTCAGGCAAACTTTGTATAAATTTTACAAATGTATAAATAGTATCTTGTCCCATAAGAGAACTTCTGTATTCATAATCATAGTTTTTAAATCCATTATTTAAAAATATGTAATTGGAGAGATACATGGAGCTTTCACTCAGTTTACCTGATATGATTTTTGGAGTTCTGTTGTTTTTACAATCCATAAAACCAAGTATGTTGCTAGAATTTGACATAATATTTTTAAATCCTGTACCAGTATATATAAAGACACGTTGAACAGGTTTATTTTTTATTGAACCCTGCACAAATATTTCAGGAACTCTGTTTCTGGATACATCCATGAGTGTTATTCTTAAAGGCCAATATGGGGAATAGCTTTGAATTATTGGTGAATTTTTATTAGTATTGAAGTTAAAAGTTTTATTATCTATAACTGCTTTTATTAGATAGCTGTTTTCATCTCGTATGATAGACAGTATATCATTCTTTCCGTCACCATTGAGATCTGCCCGTATTTTTCTGCTGCTGGAGATAGTATTGAAAGAAGGAGAAGAATGTCTGGATACTATAAAGGTTACAGATAAAAATATGATTAAGATTAACAATATTAAAAAGTAAATATGTCGTTTCTTTAGAAATATTACTCTAAATTTCATAAATTTCACCTCCATTTAATTATATGAATTTATTATATATTTAATTATTTATGTACAAAATAAATTTATAAAATATTGACTGTATGAAACATAATTTTATGTACATACTCAGTATGAGTAATTTTTGAAGTGTTTATATTTGGAAGTGAGATGAGAAAATGTATGCTTCATAGAAATAAAATAATAATATTTTTTCTAACTCTGATATTACTGTTTAATTTATCTGCCTGTGGTGGAAATAGCAATGCAAGTGATGATGGACAAATAAATCTATATATTGGAGTGAAAGACAGAGAATCTTTAAATATGATAAAATATATTATAAATGAGTACAAAAAAGCCAATCCCAAGGTTGAATTGAATGTGGATAATTCCATAGGTGAGAAAATAGATGGAGATATAAATGACAACAGCAATATGGATGTTGTATTTATTTCCAGAACAGACATGCTGAATTTAGTTAGGAAAAGTGCTCTGTCTGATATGAGAAATTTATACAGGGAAAATAATTTAAATGAAAGATATTACAGCGTATCGAAGTCCTTTGGGAGATTTAATGACAGATACTATGGCATTGCATTATTTCCCTATACTATAGAAATATTGTGTAATGAAGATGCTTTTAATAAATTGAATTTAAAAATGCCCAATTCCATGAATGAATTTATGGGCAGCTTGAAAGCTCTCAATTCTCTGCAAAAAAGAGTACCTGTAGTATTAAATGAGGATGTGGATATAAATACAGCTTTATTTTCTATAGTGTCAAATAACTTGATTTCCATGAAAAAACTAGAAGATATATATGACAGTGGACCTTCAGCTTATAAATCACTGGGGGAGATGCAGGAGTGTTTTCACAGATTAAATGATATGGTTAAAAATGGTTATGTAAATAAGGATACCTTTGAGATTGGGAATGGAAGTACTATACAAAAATTCAATGGAAATGATATACCAGTGATAATAACATCTTCCTATTATATAAATGATATTAAAAATACCAGGATAAAATGTTTGCAATATGACAATTCAGCATCTGATAATGTTAAAGTTCCAGTTATGGCAGATGTTATAATGAGTACACCTGTAAATAGCAAAAATATGGATCAAATAAATGATTTTATAAAATTTATACTGAGTGACAATATCCAAAAAAAATTGTATAATAAGGGTTTTATAACTGGAAATAGGAAAGTAAATACTCCTAAAAAAGGTATAAATAAAAGTATAATAGAACATTTGAAAAATAGTACGGAAGATAATATAGCCGTTATATACAATATGCCTAAAAATTTTAGATACAGTATATCTCTGAAAATAGATGATATATTTTCAGGAAAATATACGGGAAATGAATGGAATGAAGTAGTTGAAGAATCCTATTGAAATGCTATAAAAAATGACAGCTGTCGTAAATCAATTGACAGTTGTCATTTTTTTTATCTAGTCTGTTGAGTTTTTTTGACAGTTTTCACATATTCCATAAAAGTAGACCTGATTACTCAATACCTTGTAGTTTACAAGATCTTTAATTTTATAATTTAGATCCTGAAAGCAAATTCCCTCTATATCATCTACTTTTCCACAGTTTATACATTGAATATGGGAGTGTGGTTCAACGTTTCCATCGTATCTGAAGTTACCTTCCCCCACATTGATTTCCTGTATGAGATTAACTTCGACCAATGTTTTTAAAGCTTTGTATACAGTTGCCAAACTCATAGTAGGATAATCTATCTGCAGAGTCTTGTATATTGTCTCGGCTGATGGATGTTCTTTAGTAGATTGTAGATATTTATATACTGCAATACGTTGGGGAGTGAGTTTCAATTTTTTATTTCTAAAAATACTAGTTAAATTATCCATAGACACCATCCTCATTATATAATCAATTATAACTATATAATAAAAATTATTACTTGTCAAAAACAATTTTATAGTAATTGTTTTGATATGTCAAGATAAGCTGTACAAAACCTTGATTTTTAATTTGTATATTTTATTTTAATGCTATATAATAAAATCATTGACTGAGTAAAGGAATAATTTATATGAATATTTATTTTGTAAGACATGGACAAACAGATGAAAATAATAACAGGTATTATTATGGAAAGCTGGATGTATGCTTAAATGAAAAGGGTTTAAGCCAGGCTAAAAGAGCAGCTGCTTTTTTAAATCGTGTAAAATTTGATGAAGTATATGTAAGTGAGAGAAAAAGAGCTGTTGAAACAGCTGATATAATTTTAGGACATAATTTTAAAAAGATCAATATAGACAAAAGAATAGATGAAATGGATTTTGGAAAGTTTGAGGGTAAAAGTTATGAACAGATAAAAAAATTATATCCAGAGCAGTGGGGTAAGTGGTGCAGTGATTGGAAAAATGAATCACCTCCAGGCGGTGAAAGTTATATAGAGTTCTATTCGAGAATACGTGGATTCATGGAGGATATTTTGAAATTAAATAGAAAAAATATTCTCATAGTCACTCATGGAGGTGTGATAAGATCTGCCTACTGCTATATACTAAATGATAATCTGGATTTTTTCTGGAAATTTGCCTCCAAAAATGGTGATATTACATTGGTAAAATATGAGTATGATAATTTGTATATAGACAGCATAACTCATGTTGATGTTTAGTTGTATTGTTGTAAATTTTAATTGGATAGGCCAATTCATATTAGCGGTTTTGGAGTGTTGGGAGGGATTTATATGAGGGAGTTTATGAATGATTTTCTTTTGATGATTCAATTTTTAACGAGAATTCCCGTAAATAAAAACTTAAATTGTGGGAAAGAAAATTTTAAGAGGGCGTCTATTTTTATGCCTGTTATAGGTCTTATAGTAGGAGGAATACAGTGGGCAGTGTATAAATTGGCTGTACTCATATTGCCGGTGAATGTTTCTGTAGCCGTTGTTATGTTAGTGGGAATAATACTTACCGGGGCATTACATATAGATGGACTGGGAGATATGTGTGATGGTTTTTTTGCTTTTAAGGGAAATAACAGAATAATAGAGATAATGAAGGACAGCAGAATAGGAAGCTATGCTTGTGTTACCATAGTAATGGATTTGCTTTTGAAATATAGCCTTCTTTGTTTTATAGTCCCTAGATTCTCTTTTGTAATAATAGCTGCCCCTGTTATAGGCAGATTTTCTATAGTTTTTATAGCTTTTATAGGTAAAACGGCAAAAAGTACAGGTTCAGGGAATCTTTTTATAGGAAATATAGGAAAATTTCAAATTTTTATCACTACGTGCATCACTGTGGCTATCCTGCTCTTTATAGTCAATATGAACCTGAAGTATATGATTATGGTTATATTAACTGCTCTTATTGTAGCAACTTTGTTCAATTTGTATTGCAATAGAAAGATAGGAGGACTTACAGGAGATTTATTTGGAGCAGATAATGAAATGGTGGAAATAGTTACGATGCTTATGGTATCTGTTGCAATCATGAACTGAACCGATAATCTATAGTGCTTTGTTTGGAGGATAAAGATATGGGTAAAATAATTTTGGTAACAGGAGGAAGCAGAAGTGGTAAAAGTACCTTTGCTGAGAAGCTTTTAAAGGATAAGGAAAAGGTTCTTTATATAGCAACAGCTGTGGTCACGGATGAAGAGATGAAAAATAGAATAGAAAAGCATAAATCCAGAAGAAACCCCAATTGGATAACTTACGAGGGATATAGGGCATTGGGCAATGTGATAAAAAACAGCAGTTGTCAATATATAATGTTGGAATGTATAGGTACTATGATAACCAATATAATTCTGGAAAATGGCGTTGACGTAGACAATGCAGATCATGAAGAAATAGAGAAACTGGAGAACTGTATTATTGAAGAAGTTAAAGACATAATTTTTTCAATAAGTGAAAGCTCAAAATGTATATTAATTGTAACCAATGAGGTTGGTCTAAGTGTAGTGCCGGAATATAGGCTGGGCAGAATATTTTCAGATATATTGGGACGAGTAAATCAGCTTATAGCTGAGTACAGTAATGAAGTATATTTGACAGTCTGCGGGTTGCCATTGAAATTAAAATAACATGGCAGTGGTCATGAAGGTTAAAATTTTTAGTAAAAGGAGTCAATTCAGTGAAGTACAAGAGAAAAAAACTAAGTATTTTTTTAAGTGCAATCATAATGATATGTATTATTCCGCTGTCTTCCTGCAGTGACATTGGTTCAGAACCTATGTCAAGAACAGAATTTATGCTTGGTACAATATGCACAATAACCATATATGATCATGAGTCCAAAACAACTTTGGATGAAGCCTTTTCCAGAGTAAAGCAAATTGAAAATAAAATGAGCGTGAACAAGTCGGGAACAGAAGTGGATAATGTGGCAGATGCTGCAGGAAAGAATTTTGTTAAAGTGTCTGATGACACCTTTTATGTACTTGAGAAGGGGAAATATTATTCAGAGCAATCCTCGGGAGTTTTTGATATAACTATCGGGCCGCTGGTGAAGCTGTGGGGAATAGGCACGGATCATGCCAGACTTCCTTCCCAAAAGGAAATTGATGAAAAAAAATCGCTGGTTAATTATAAAAATCTTCTGCTTGATGAAAAAGGTAAAAGAGCGATGCTCGTGAAACCTGGAATGTCATTGGATCTGGGAGGTATTGCAAAAGGATATGCAGCAGATGAGGTGGTAAAGGTATTGAAAAAAAATGGAGTTGAACATGCAATTGTGGACTTAGGAGGAAATATTCTGACTATAAATGGGGATCCTGATGGCAAACCGTGGAATATAGGAATACAAAACCCCTTCAAGGCAAGAGGAACTCCAATTGGCACTATAGGTGTAACTAATAAAACAGTGGTTACTTCAGGTATATATGAAAGATATTTTGAAAAGAACGGAAAAAAGTATCACCATATATTAAATCCCTTTACAGGGTATCCTATGGACAATGATTTGGCAAGTGTAACTCTGGTTACAGATGTTTCTCTGAATGCTGATGCCATGACAAAGAATATATTTTATCTTGGTTTAGATAAAGGTGCAGAATATGTAAAAAATATATCTGGGTTGAATGCTATATTTATTACTAAAAATAAAGAAGTCTATGTTACAGAGGGATTGAAAAATAATTTCCAGCTCACTGATTCAAGTTTTAAACTAGTTGGTAAGATTAAATAAATTGTATTGTAATATTTTATCTATGTAAAGCTTGATGTAAAATGATTTTAGTATTAAAATTATTCTATACTATTCATGAGGTAATTATATAAACCTGCTGATTAAAGTATGTAAATAAATATGAAATGAGGTATAAAATATGTCTGAGATAACCAAGGATATGACTATAGGTGAAATAATCAGATTACATCCGAGGCATGCTGAAACGCTTATGGCATTTGGAATGGGATGTGTAGCTTGTGGTGCAGCTCAGGGTGAGACTTTAGAGGAAGCAGCCATGGTACATGGAATAGATGTTGACAATTTATTAAAGGCATTGAACGCACTTGTTTAGCTTGTATATAGATTTAAAATGCTGGAAATTATAATTAGGGATATATACTGAATATTTAATAAAAAATGTAAGGAGAGATTAAATATTATGGCTAAGATTAATAAAAATATGACTATAGGTGATGTGTTAAAGATAAATCCTACCTATGCTGAAATACTTATGGATTTTGGAATGGGATGCATAGGATGCCCTGCATCATTGGCCGAAACAGTAGAGGAAGCAGCCATGGTACATGGAATAAACGTGAGAAAGCTGATTAAAGCTCTAAATGAGGTGGAATAAAAAAGATCAATTTTAAAATAGATAGGAATGTTCAATTCCTATCTATTTTTACATTTTGACTTGTTGAGGAGTCCACAATTTCTACAATCATTATTGCAAGGTTCTAAATGAATCATTACTTCTGTATTTTTAAGGGAATTACCCATTTCGCTTTCTATATTATCGCATATATCATGAGCCTTTTTCATATGCATGTTTCCGGGAAATACCAGATGAAGATCTACATATCTTTCATTTCCAGATTTTCTAGTTCTCAATTTATGAAAGCCGCAGCCAGGGCTGTATTTAGATATAGTATTGGTTATAATGGAGATCTCACTGTCGGATAATTTTACATCTACTAGTGGATCAAAAGCAGACTTTAAAAGATTGACGGCTTCTTTTAAAATAAAGAGAGCTATGAATATAGCTATCAGTGGATCTAGAAAATGAAGATTGGTAACCCATATTAAAAATAGCCCCAGGCCGACTCCTGCAGAGGAATATACATCTGTTCTAAGATGAAGAGCATCTGCTCTTAAAGCCATAGAATCATTTTTTTCTGCCACTTTGTATAATCTTTTAGATACCAAAAAGTTTATAGTTGCCGATAAAAACATAATTAAAAATCCAAGAGTGGAGGAATTTATTTCTTTCCCACTAATTAATCTTTTGGAAGCCTCTATTATTATAAATATAGAGGCTGTAAAAATTAAAATTGATTCCAGTACGCCAGATACATCCTCAAATTTTCCATGACCGTAAGGATGCTCTTTATCTGCTGGCTTGGATGATATTTTGACAGAAAAAAAGGATATTATGGATGCAGCTAAATCCATAGTGGAATGTATTGCCTCAGATAAAATGCTCACCGAGCCTGTAAATATCCCAACTATTAATTTCATAATTATTAAACTGCTATTAGAAATTATAGAGAGTGTAGCAGTTTTTACTCTTTCATCCATTTCAAACATCTCCTAAGATTCAATAATTATCAAATGATAATTAAGTATATCTATCATAATAGACTAAAATAGCTTATAAGTCAATAGTAATATAAGATAATAAACATTATCAATTGATAAAGAAAATCGTTTTTAAAGTACAGCTATGTAATTCAATCCATCTATTTATTATATAGAGAAAATAATTAAATGTGATTATCTAGAAAACCTGATATTTTTAAAATATTTATGTATGAGAATCTTTATATTTCAAATAATAAGTTAAAGAAGATATACTTTCTACCCTAAAATTGAAGAAAATGGAATGATAAAAACAAAGGTGGAGAGAATTTCATGGGGACTCTAGACTCTATGAATATTATACATATCTATCTATAAATAATAAAGGAGGATGACAAGTTTTATGGTTAAGAATATGAAGACTATGGATGGAAATCAAGCTGCAGCCTATGCTTCTTATGCATTTACTGAGGTAGCTGCTATATATCCCATTACTCCATCTACTCCAATGGCCGAAGGTGTGGATGAATGGTCTGCCCATGGGAAAAAGAATATTTTCGGTCAGACTGTAAAAGTAGCTGAAATGCAATCAGAGGCAGGAGCAGCAGGGGCAGTGCATGGATCACTAGCAGCAGGGGCATTGACTACTACTTATACTGCATCTCAGGGGCTTCTGCTGATGATACCAAACATGTACAAAATAGCAGGAGAGCATTTGCCGGGAGTATTTCAGGTGAGCGCCAGAGCAGTTGCTACCCACGCACTTTCAATTTTTGGGGATCATCAGGATGTAATGGCCTGCAGACAGACGGGTTTTGCTCTTCTGGCATCTTCTAATGTTCAGGAAGCAATGGACCTGGGATTTGTTGCACATCTGAGTGCAATAGAGTCTAAAGTGCCATTTTTACATTTTTTTGATGGATTTAGAACCTCTCATGAATACCAGAAAATAGAGGTCATGGACTATGATGATATTAAACCATTGGTAGATTATGAGGCAATACAGGAATTTAGGGATAGGGCCTTAAATCCAGAACATCCAACAATTAAGGGAACTGCGCAAAATCCAGATATATATTTTCAGAGCAGAGAGGTTTCCAATAAATTTTATGAAAGAGTTCCTGAGATAGTAGAGAGCTATATGGAAGAAATAAATAAGATAACTGGGAGAAAATATAGACCTTTTGAGTATTATGGGCATAAAAATGCCAAATGTGTAATTGTGGCCATGGGATCCGTATGTGATACCATTGATGAAACTGTAGATTATTTAATTAAAGAGGGTAAAGAAGTCGGGTGTATAAAGGTGCACCTTTACAGGCCTTTTTCAAAAGAGCATTTTTTAAAGGTACTTCCCTCTACTGTTAGAAAAATCTCAGTTTTAGACAGGACCAAAGAACCGGGCTCTGTGGGGGAGCCTCTGTATCTGGATATATGCAAGATATTTTATGGAAGACAAAATGCACCTGCAATATTTGGTGGAAGATATGGGCTTGGTTCTAAGGATACCACCCCTTCCCAGATATTGTCTGTATTTGAAAACATGAGGGAAAGTGAGCCAAAAGAAAGGTTTACTATAGGCATAGTAGATGATGTTACCAATACTTCATTAAAAAATTATGGTACAATAGAAACCACTCCTGAGGGAACTATAAGCTGCAAATTCTGGGGACTTGGTTCTGACGGTACTGTGGGAGCCAATAAATCTGCCGTAAAGATCATAGGTGATAATACGGATCTTTATGCTCAGGCCTATTTTTCCTATGACAGCAAGAAATCTGGTGGAACTACGGTATCTCATTTGAGATTTGGGAAAAAGCCTATTAAATCACCTTACCTTGTGAATAGCGCGGATTATATAGCCTGTCACAATAGGTCTTTTATAAATAATTATGATATACTAAAAGGCTTGAAGAAAGGCGGGACTTTTGTATTAAACTGTCCCTGGAGTCAAGAGGAGTTGGATGAAAAACTTCCCCCATCCATGAAAAAATATATTTCTCAGAATAATATAAAATTTTATATTGTGGATGCAGTTAAGATTGCCAGAGAAATAGGCCTTGGCGGCAGAATAAATATGGTGATGCAGGCAGTGTTTTTTAAGCTGGCCAATGTTATACCAATAGGTAATGCCATTAGATATTTGAAGGAATCCATAGAGAAAACCTATGGACGTAAGGGGAAAAATATAGTTGAGATGAATGACAGAGCTGTGGATAGAGGACTGGAGGCTGTTGTAAAGGTAAATGTTCCTGAAAAGTGGAAAGACGCTGTAGAGGAAATGGAGATAATAAGAGATGAACCAGATTTTGTGAGAAATATTCAAAGAACTATGGCGAAAAATGAAGGAGATGATTTGCCTGTAAGTGCTTTCATTAATATAGCTGATGGGGTTTACCCTGTTGGAACCACAGCTTATGAGAAGAGAGGTATAGCAGTGACCATACCGGAATGGCAGATTGACAAATGTATACAGTGTAATCAGTGTGCCTTTGTGTGTCCACATGCTACTATAAGGTCATTCCTTCTAGATGAGGATGAGATAGAAAATTCACCTGAAAGTTTTGAGAGTAAAAAAGCTGTGGGCAGGGGGCTGGAAAAATTTGATTTTCGCATACAGGTAAGTCCTATGGATTGCACTGGCTGTGGAAATTGTGCGGATGTATGTCCGGCACCGGGAAAAGCTCTTGTTATGAAACCACTGGAAGAGAAGATGGAAGTGGAATCGAAAAATTGGGATTATGCTATGAGTATAGTCCCAAAAGAGGATGTAATGAGCAGGAATACCTTAAAGGGAAGTCAGTTTATAAAACCGCTTCTTGAGTTTAATGGGGCCTGCCCTGGGTGCGGTGAGACTCCTTATGTAAGACTTATAACTCAGCTCTTTGGAGAAAGAATGATGATTGCAAATGCCACAGGCTGCTCATCTATATGGGGTGCAAGCGCACCATCTATGGCCTACACTAAGAATTTAAATGGAAAGGGTCCATCTTGGGGGAACTCACTGTTTGAAGACAATGCTGAATATGGCTATGGTATGTTTTTGGCTGTAAAGCAGATGAGAGATAAAATTAAACTTCTTATGACCTCCTATTTAAAAGACTGCAAGTATGATAATATCAGAGAGGCCTTTAGTGAGTGGCTAAACACGATGGAAGATGGAAGTTTATCTAAGGTTTCTTCAGATAAAGTAGTAGAATCCATTGAATCCTGTGATTATAAAAAAGATCCTGTACTGAGAGAAATAATGGATAAAAGGGATTATCTGGTAAAAAAGTCCCAGTGGATAATAGGCGGAGATGGGTGGGCCTATGATATAGGATTCGGAGGTGTAGATCATGTATTGGCTTCTGGAGAAGATGTAAATCTGTTTGTAATGGATACAGAGGTGTATTCTAATACAGGAGGACAGTCTTCAAAGGCGACTCAAACTGGTGCCGTGGCAAAGTTTGCAGCTTCGGGTAAAGTCCTTAAAAAGAAAGATCTAGGACTTATGGCAATGAGCTATGGGTATGTATATGTAGCGCAGATCTCCATGGGGGCAAATATGAATCATGCTCTAAAAGTTATAACAGAAGCTGAAAACTATAGAGGGCCTTCGCTGATAATAGCCTATGCACCATGCATAAACCACGGTATAAAAACTGGTATGGGAACCAGCATAGCTGAAGAAAAAAAAGCAGTGGAATCTGGATATTGGCATCTATATAGATTTAATCCTCTATTGAAACTTGAGAATAAAAATCCATTTATTTTAGATTCTAAACCACCTAAATTATCTTTCAGGGATTATATAGAGGGAGAAATAAGATTTTCATCTCTCAAAAATACATTCCCGGAAAGGGTGGATGAACTATTTAAGTTATCAGAAAAAAATGCTATGGATAGATATGACATATACAAGAAACTATCTCAAATACAATAACTAGGCTAAAAATTATGGATCGCTTTAAAAATAGCGATCCATAATTTTTAGCCTATAATATAACTATTTGTTATATATTTTTTTGAGATTTCATTTTTCATTACTGTCTACCCATTCTTTAGAATTCTCAGTCGCGTTTTCATCTGGAATAGGTACCTTGGAAAGCGGTTTGATCTTAGTAATGTTTGCCCATGAAGCAGTTTCGTGATTTTCTATGATTTTTTCTCTATGATTTTTTTTATTTTTTGACATAGTTTATATCACCTCAATTTTAGTATTTTCGAAAAACCACAATATATAAGTGAAAAGTTTTTCTAATATTACGGCTTTTAATTACAATTTTTAAAAATTTTATAAAATACTATAAGGTAATAAGGTAATATGTAAATTCAATTATCCTCCTAAGGTTATATCTTGATTATTATACCATTTTAGGGCTTTTATAAGATGCTCGGCTTTGAAATCCGGCCAATAATCATCTATTATATAAAAATCTGAATATACTGATTGAACAGGAAGAAAACCGCTGAGTCTCCTTCTGCCGCCCCATCGTATTATCAGATCCACTCTTGATATATCATGGGAATTTAGAGATGAAATAATGGAATGTCTATTTGTAGTTCGGGAATGCTGTGTTTTTCCCAAATCCCATTCCCACCCGTAATTTACCAGAAAATTAAGTTTCATTCCACCGCTGCCTAAATTTTTTCTAATGGTATAGGGTAGAAGAGCTTTTGGAAACATATTAGAATCGGTATTTCCCACTACCAGTAGGGAAACATCCTCTTTAGAAAGCATTTTTACAGCTTCTACACATGCTTCAGTAAAAGCCTTTCTCTGAATCAATGGTCTTTTGGTATTATCTGTAGTAAAACCGTAATAGGTTAATTCTTTTATTCCTAATCTTTCGCATAGTTTAAATAATTTCATACCAGGGGTTAGACCAAAAACATAACCTTTTTCTTTACTCAATTTATTTTTTACAGCCCATCGTCTGTTTCCATCTGGAATTATACCTATGTGATTTGGTAATTTCATATGCATATCCCCCTTCAATACTGTCTTAAATTATAGCCAATAACTTTGGTTAATATTCTAAAATATATAAAATAAATTGATTTTGAGTAAAAAAATTTGAAATCTATATTTGGTTAGTATTTTTTATTATTTTTTAGTTTATTTATTTTTAAGGCTATTGACATTTGTTCGATGAATTTTATATGGTTGTGTTCAAGGTTTAGTATTTTTTTGGCCTTTAGAATTCTATATCTTATTGTATTTTCATGTTGATGAAGTTTTAAAGAGGTTTTCTTGTAATCACCGTCATTTTCAAAATAAGTGTTTATGGTTTTTATCAGATCAGCATTGTAGTAATCGTCATATTTTTTTATTGGAATAAAAATTTCATTGTAAAAATCATTGAGATATATGGTATCTATTAGTGGATACAAGATTTTATAAACATTTAAATCTTTGTAATAAACTACATTACCGTCAATTATTTTTGCTATTTCAAATGAAGATATGCATTGCTTTATGCATAAATTAAAATCCTTAATATTGGAAAAAGAATTACTTATACCAATATAATAGGTATCTTTATAAGAATCAACCAAATTTTTTATATAGTTAACGGTTGAAATGAATTCGCTTATGATATTAAAATTTACAATGAGTATAGAACCTTTCTTATATCTTAAAAGTTCACATCTAGTCAAATTTTTTAAATTAGTCTTAATGAGGTGATTTTTGCCAGGAGTAAAATTATCTGTATTTATATATATAGATGCATAATTTTTTTTGAAATTACTATTTAAAAGCTTAGCTAAATAGATCACTTCATTTGTAGTTATATTTTTATTTAAAAGTTTTTCTAATCTCATCTCTGATATTACGTTAGATTGCTCGAGAAAGATCATTTCCGTTACAGTTTTTATTATTTCTGCATAAGGTATGTCAGCATCGATTAATATTATGGTGAAATTATTTCTATTAGACAATTCTATGATTTTGTCTGGCAGTTTCTTTATATATTCGTTTATTACAAACATACCGCAACTTTCGCTTTTTATACAAAAATCAATAAGTTTGAACATTTTATCCGTACTATTTTTAACTATATATAAACTACTTATGAATATATCACCTTGTTTTACAAGATTTTTATCATAGATATCATCTACAATAGGACAATCTGCGAAATTAACTCTTTTTATTTCATTTGAAATACCATTTTTGCCGGATACAATGACAGCACTTTTAAATAAATTCAATGATAGCAAGTCTTTAATTTGGATTGCCATTTATCTCCCTCCTATGTCTTACAGGGTTTTTGCTCCTGAACTTTTTGAAAGTTTTTATAAAATGTAAAAAATATTTGCATTATTATACAATGTTATAATGCAGTTTCCAGAATTGATATGTAATTTCCAAATCAATTATAGAAAACTAAAAAAAATAAATGGATATTTGTAATAATTATAATAAATTATATCATAATTAGTTATATAATTATGTAAATAAATATCAATAAAATAGTTGTATATTTATCGAATTGTTAATATTGGAGGAGTTTTAATGCGAAAATTGTTATATCAAGAAGTAGAGGATATACTGATTGGATGCACGATTTTAAGTACTGGAGGTGGTGGAGATTTAGATAAAGGAATTAAAACTGTAAAAAGGACATTTGATGAAGGAAGAGAATTTAAACTTTTAGCGTTTGAAGAAATTAGAGATGATTCTTATTACGTAAATCCTTATTACTGTGGTTCAGTTAAACCGAAAGATGAAATGAATAGTGAAAAAAACAATATGGAAACTATCCGTGCAGTGAAAAAACTTGAAGATTATATGGGAATAGAATTTGAAGGTATAGTTTCTATAGAATATGGAGGGGGTAACACAGGACAAGCTATGGCAACCGCTGCAATTATGAATAAATGTATAGTTGATTGTGATGCAGCCGGGAGAGCAGTACCTGAGCTTCAATTTTCCACATATTGCATTAAGAGCAAACCTATAAGTCCTTTTGCTATTGCAACTAAATATGGAGATTCTATAATTGTCACCAAAGTTCATGGAGATGAGAGAGCTGAAGCATTGTCCAGGGTTATGGCTGAGGTTACGGATAACGAAGTTGGAATGGCAGATCATCCTATAAATGGGATGGAACTTAAAAGATCTGTAGTTCCGCATGCTCTGAGCTATGCTGAAAAAGTTGGCAGGGCCAGAAGAGAAGCAGAAGAAAATGGTGTTGATCCAATAGAGAATATAATTAAAAATACTGGAGGGTATATGCTTTTTAAGGGAAAAGTGGAAAAGGGAACTACATTTCAAATAAAAGATGGGTTTACAATAGGGACGATATCTATAGGAGGACAAAATCAATTCCGGGGTGAAAAATTTAAGATATGGTATAAAAATGAAAATATGATTTCCTGGAAAAATAATGAAATATTTATTACTTGTCCAGATCTTATATGTGTTTTAGATGCTGAAAAAGGTTATCCAATAACAAATCCTAATTGCAGGGAGGGTGACCAAATAGCTGTTTTGGGGTTTAAATCACATGGGATATGGAGGAGCAAAGAGGGGATCTCACTTCTAAATCCCAGATTTTTTGGATTTGATGTGGACTATGTACCTATAGAAAAAAAAGTGGCTTCAAAATAATTTTGATATAAGGGGGCATTATCTTATGAAAAATAAAATTTGTTTTTTAGCTGTATTTATGATGATCTTGTCATTGTTTACTGGATGCGGCGGAAGCAGCAGTGATAGTGGTGGCAGTAGTGATGGAAATGATGTTGCCTATTATGCCTATAATAGTGAGCCGATACTCAATTGGGATCCAAGTGTTGAATTTTCCAATGGAGTTATTGTGTTAAACAATGTCTACGAAACACTTCTCAGATTTAATCCTACAACTAAAAAATACGATTATGTACTTGCAACAAGTTATAAAAAAAGCTCAGACGGACTTGTATGGACCTTTAAATTGAGAAAGGGTGTAAAATTTCACGATGGAACTACAATGACTGCAGATGCTGTTAAATATTCTATAGAGAGAACTCAGAAAAAAGAAGTGGGTGCTTCTTATATATGGGCTCCTGTGAAAGAAATAAAGGCTATAGATGATTATACTGTTCAATTTACCTTAAATTATGCAGCTCCACTTGACATGATAGCAAGTTGTCCTTATGCAGCTTTTATAATTTCACCTAAGGTTAAAGATAAACCTGATAATTGGCTGGAACAGGGCAATGAAGATGGGACGGGACCATACAAGCTTTCCAGCAATAAAATGGGAGATGAAGTGGTACTTTCTAAATTCAATGACTATTGGAAAGGATGGAATGGAAAGCATTTTTCTAAAGCTGTAATAAAGAAAACTTCTGAGACCTCATCTAGAAGGCAGATGGTGGAAAAGGGTGATGCTGATATAACAAACAATCTTCCTGCAGAAGATGTAAAAGCTCTTAAATCCTCACAAAATGTAAAAGTTGATATAGAGCCTTCATTTACAAATTTAGTAGCATTTTTTAATACTAAGAAAGCACCCCTGGATAATGAAAAAGTCAGGGAGGCATTAACTTATGCATTCCCATATGAAAATGCAGTTAAGTATGCGGCAGGAGGATTAGCAAAGCAATCTACAGGAGTTATACCGGTTGGAATGTGGGGGCATGGTGACAGCTTGACAAAGTATTCCTTAAACTTGGATAAAGCAAAATCTCTATTGAAAGAAGCTGGAATAAATGAAGGGCAGTTGAAGCTTTCACTTACTTATATGAGTGGAGATGAATCTGAAAAGAAAACAGCAGAGCTGTATAAAAGTGAACTTTCAAAAATTGGAGTGAACTTGGAGGTAAGGGCTATGCCTTGGGAAAGTCAATGGCAGCAAGCCAAAGGTACGGATATACAGAGCAGACAGGATATACTCATGATGTATTGGTGGCCTGATATTTCAAGTCCGTATTCATGGGCCTATAATCTATTTCACAGTGAAAAAAATCCTCTGTATAATTTAGCTTATTATTCAAATAGCCAGTATGATCAATTGGTTGATGATGGATATAAGATGTCAAGCACCAATATTGAAGAAGCAGAAAATAAATTTATAGACGCACAGAAAATTCTTCTTAAAGATAATCCAGCTGTATTTATCTACGACAAAGAAGATGCATGGATAACTAATTCTTCTTTAGGAGGATTTAAAGCAAATTCTGCTTATCCTCTAGTAGTGTTTTTCTATGACTGCTATAGAAAATAGTTTATCCAAGGATAACTAGGAGGTGAAGATTTGAAAAGTTATATATTAAAAAGAATTTTACTTGGAGTGGTGGTATTATTTGGAGTAATTCTCATAACCTTTTTTCTAACTAGGGTGATACCTTCAAATCCAGCTGCACAGTGGGCAGGTTCAAGAGCTACGCCTGCGCAGATACAGAAAGCAAGAATTGAATTGGGTTTAGATAAACCCATATATGTTCAATTTGAAAAATACGTAGTGGATCTGTTCCATGGTAATCTAGGAACATCGCTTAGGACTAAGCAACCTGTTTTAAAAGAGCTGGAAACTTATTTGCCTCCTACGATTGAACTTGTATTTTGGTCTACGATAATGGCAGTTTTGATTGGAATACCGCTTGGCTTGAATTCTGCAAGGAAAAAAGATCATGCACTTGATCATTTCTGTAGATTTTTCTCCGTAGGGGCTGTATCTCTACCTACCTTCTGGGTGGCATTGTTTTTACAATTGATATTTTATAGAAAATTGGGGATTTTGCCTTTAGGTGGGCAATTGGATACAAAAATGAACATCTTGTATAATGTGCCTCATAATACGGGATTATTGCTTTTAGACAGTTTGTTGTCAGGCCAAATACCTGTATTTTTAAATGCTGCCAAGCATATTATTCTACCGGCGGTAACTATAGCACTTTATCCCATGGGGCTTGTAGCGAGAATGACGAGATCTTCCCTTTTGGAAATATTGGAGGAAGATTATATAAAAGCAGCAAGATCCTATGGAATTAAGGAGAGGTTTATCATATGGAGATATGCCCTAAAAAATTCAATGGGAACTACAGTTACAGTATTGGCTTTGTCTATAGGATATACACTTACCAACACGTTTTTAGTAGAAGCTATTTTTAGCTGGCCAGGTATAGGAAATTATATATCCACAGCTGTTGTATCACTGGATTATCCCGCAATTATGGGGGTCACACTGTTTTCAGCCTGTGCATATATACTATTGAACCTTATAGCAGATATAATAATTTCATTCGATCCACGAGTCAGAGTATAGGGAGGATGGCAGAAGATGAATAGTATGCAGTTATCTAAAACAATAAAACCTAAAATCAAAAAATTAAGGGTTAATGTTTATTTACTTAAAAGAAATAAACTTACCAGAATTGCCTATTATGGAGTTTTAATTCTTCTTGTCATTGCATTTATACTTCCTATATTTGTACCGTCTATTCAAATTATTGCTCAAAATGCAGTTCCCCAGGACAAATTGATGGCACCTTCTCTAAAACATATTTTTGGAACAGATGAACTTGGAAGAGATGTATTTATAAGAATAATTGCAGGTGCAAATATCTCCTTAAAAACGGCTCTTTTGGCTGTTGGGATGGCTCTTGTTATAGGAATACCATTAGGTGCTGTAGCCGGATTTTTTGGGGGATTTGTAGATGAATTGATAATGAGATTTACAGATATATTTTTAGGATTTCCACCTTTGCTGCTTGCTATAGCTATTGCCGCATTTTTAGGACCTAATCTTCAAAATGCTATGATTGCCATAGCGTTGTCATGGTGGCCATGGTATACGAGAATAATGAGAGGTCAGGCAGTGTCTATAAAAGAGAGGCAATTTGTAAAGGCGGCGAAAGCTATAGGAGCTTCGCCTCATACTATTATTTTAAGCCATATAATCCCCAATTGTATAGCACCTATAATAGTTCAAGCTTCTATGGATATAGGAGGAGTTATTTTGACTATAGCCTCTTTGAGTTTTTTAGGACTGGGTGCGCAGCCTCCCATTCCTGAATGGGGATTGATGGTCAGTACAAGCAGAGATTATTTTTTGGATTCCTGGTGGTATAGTATATTCCCTGGATTGGCCATATTTATTACAGTTCTCATATTCAATCTGTTGGGTGATGGACTTAGAGAGATACTTGATCCTAAAACTAGAAAAAACTGATAAGTGAGGTGGTTATATGAGCAGTAAAGTGTATTTTCATATAAAAGATCTTAAAATTAATTTTAAGAGTTTTGAGGGAGAAAAGACTGTACTCAATATAGATGAAATTAGAATAGATAGAGGGAAGTCATATGGAATAATAGGAGAAAGCGGAACAGGGAAAACAGTACTAGCATTATCTATTCTGAAACTCCTTCAAATGCCTCCTGGCAGAGTGGTGAGAGGAGAGATATCTTTGGAGGGAGAAAATCTCTTAAATATGAGTCAGAAGCGTATGCAGAGTGAAATAAGAGGTAAAAAAATATCCATGATATTTCAGGATCCGATGTCTACTTTAAATCCGGTTTTTAACATTGGAGATCAGATAATAAAAGTAATAATGGAAAATCAAAATTTAAATAAAAGAGATGCATATTCAAAAGCGGTGGAAATGATCAATACTGTTAAACTCCCTGATGCTGAAAATATAATGAAAAAATATCCTCATGAATTAAGTGGAGGTCAGAGGCAAAGAGTTATAATTGCACTTGCGCTAAGCTGCGGAGCACAATTTATCATCGCGGATGAACCCACGAGAAACCTGGATGTAACAATACAGGCAGGTATTTTGAAACTTATTCGTGAACTACAAAAAAATCTAAAAGTAACAGTGTTTTTTATAGCAAATAATCCTGGACTTGTTTCTGCAACTTGTGATGATACTGCAATATTATACAGAGGAGAAATAGTTGAAAGGGGGAAAACTAGAGAAGTATTAAAAAATGCCAAACATCCCTATACGCAGATGCTTTTAAATGCCGTACCGAAGAATAGAAAAAATGAAATAGATTTAAACAAATTGGTATTTACAGAAGGAAATGCTGGAGATGATAGAAAAGGATGCTTATATTATGACCGATGTTTGAAAAGACAGGACAAGTGCAGAAAAAAGCAAGAATTATTACAACTTGGGGAAAATCACTTTGTAAAATGCTGTCTATACAAAGGAGATAATGATGATGAATGAAAAATTATTAGAGGTAAGAAATTTAAAAAAGTACTTTGAAATTGGTAAAAAGGGTCTTTTTTCTAAAACTAAATCCTATTTAAAAGCCGTTGATGATGTATCTTTTGATGTGAAAAAGGGAGAAACTCTTGGGCTTGTGGGAGAATCAGGCTGCGGAAAATCAACTTTGGTAAATACTATTTTAGATTTGATAACGCCGACTTTTGGAAGAGTTATTTTTGACGGGAAAGATTTATTTAGTCTGGGTAAAAAGGAATTGAGAAGTATAAGAAAGTACATACAAATTGTATTTCAGGATCCTTTTTGGTCTTTGAACCCTAGAATGTTGGTGAAAGATATCGTGGGAGAACCACTTAAAGTTCAGGAGAAAATAAATAACTTTGAAATTATGAAAAGAGTCGAAAAACTTCTTGAAATGGTTGGACTTCCAAAAGATGGTGCTTATAAATATCCTCATGAATTTAGTGGAGGTCAAAGACAGCGTATTGCGATAGCTAGGGCATTGGCACTTATGCCAAAACTCATTGTTCTCGATGAACCAACATCATCTATAGATGTATTTTCCCAGGCCCAAATTTTGGAATTGTTGGAAAGGCTTAAAAAAAAGTTCAATTTAACTTATATAATAATATCTCATGATTTAAGTGTTGTAAGCTATATGGCCGATAGGATTGCGATAATGTATCTTGGTAAAATTGTTGAATACGGGGATTCAGATACTGTGTTCAACCATCCAATGCATCCATATACCCAGGCTCTGTTTGCTGCTATACCGGATATAAATATGGAAAATATAGAAGATATGGTTACTTTAAAGGGAAATGTGCCAAGCTCAATAAATCCCCCAAAAGGATGCAGGTTTCATACTAGATGTATCTATGCAAAGGGTATATGCAGTATTGAAGAGCCTGAATTGATTATGTTGGAGGATGGGAGAAGGGTAGGGTGTCATATGATTCGGCAGTGACAAATTTATGATGTTAGAAAACATAATGGTTAAAATTTTATATGGAGGGTGTGATCTGATGAAATTATACGAGTTTGAATTACAAAAGGCAGCAGATAAATTGGTCAATGAAATACTCAAAGTCAAGGAAGGAGAAACTGTTTTGATAACAGCAGATACTTCTTCAAATGAAACTGTTGTAAATACCACAGCTTCAAGCATATATAGTGTAAAGGGAAAGCCTATGGTCATATGGACTGCAACTCCGGATGGAGTTGGAAAGGCAGCAGATCCAAAGCTTCCAGTTGAAGCTCTTGGAGCTGCACTGTCAAAAGCAGATGTGTGGATAGAATATAATGAGAAATGGCTTTTGTATTCTACACCCTTTGAGGTGGCATTTAAAAACAACAAAAAATTAAGATATATAAATCTTGTGGGAATGAATCCGGATATTATGATAAGAAATATAGGAAAAGTGAATATAAGAGTACTTGCGAAGTTTTTGAGAAAAGTAGCAGAGATGAATAGATCTGCCGCAGCTATGACAGCTGAAACGCCTCTTGGAACTCACCTTGAATTTCAACTAGATCCCACACATGTAGTAGCTTGTGATGCTGGAGAAGCTTATGAGCCTGGAATGTTCATGATGCCGGGGCAGATAAACGTGATTCCTAGATTTGGCACAATAAACGGTGTGCTGGTGTTTGACGGATCTCTTGTTCCGCCTTGCGGGCTTTTAAAAGAACCCATAAGGATGAAAATTGAGAACAGTACCATCGTTAAGATAGAAGGGGGTCATCAAGCTGATGAATTTAAGGAATGGCTGAAATCATTGAAGGATCCCAGTATGTATAAGCTTGCCCATATAGCGTATGGATTTGGACCAGGAGCAATGCTTACCGGGAATATAGTAGAGGACGAGAGGGTCTGGGGTGCTGTTGAATGGGGAATAGGATATGTGAGCAAAAGTGAGGCGCCTCCTTTTGGACAAAATGCTGTATCCCATTGTGATGGAATATGTCTTAATTCTTCTATATGGGTGGATAACGTAAAAATAATGGACAATGGTAGGATTATACATCCTGATCTTGTTAAATATGTAGATGAAATATTTAAAAAATGATATGGAGGAAGGTGGACTTTAATTATGAAGAGGCTGAGTATGCAGGACTTGAGAGATATATTGCTTGGAGCTGCAATAGTTGGCACAGGTGGAGGAGGAAGTCTTGAAAATGGAATAAAATTGGTAGAAGGTTCTTTTAATGAAGGATATCAATTTTATCTCGCAGGTTTAAGTGAAATAGAAGATGAGGCCCTGGTAGGAACTCCATATGGATGTGGTTCTATAAGCCCTCTTTCTGAGGATCAGGTAGAAAAATATAAAAATATGTACAAAATAAAATATACTGCAGAAATGGCTGCTGTCAATGCAATAGAAGAATATTTGGGAGAGGACTTATATGGAGTAGTTACAACGGAGCTCGGCGGCGGCAATATGGCATCTGCACTGGACGTGGCAGCTAGAACCGGAAAGCCCATAATAGATGCGGATCCTGCGGGAAGAAGTGTTCCCTGCCTTCAACACTCAACTTATAATTTAAAGGGGATACCTATAACTCCAATGGGTGTAGCAGACAAGCTTGGAGATTCCATGATATTTACAGAAGTTGAAAGTGACGAAAGAGCAGAAGCCCTTGCCAGGGCAGCGGCTGTTGCTAGCTTTAATCATGTTGGGGTGGTAGATCATGTTGCAAGATGGAAGGTAATTAAAAATACCCTTATCAAAAATACTGTTACAATGTGCCTGGAAGTAGGCAAAATCGCCAGAATCGCTAGGAATAAAAATATAAACTTTGCCTATGATATTGTGGAAAAATTTGATGGATTCATCATGTTTCAAGGAAAAGTCAGTAAGGTTTGTTGGGAAGATAAATCCGGATTTACTTTTGGAAATATATATATTGAAGGTAATGGAAAATATCAAAATCAAAACTTAAGAATTTGGTTTCAAAATGAAAATATAATTTCCTGGAAAAATGGAAAAGTGTTTGTAACGGTTCCAGATTCAATAAATGTAGTGGACAATGATAAAAATATGCCACTTTTGAATCCCTATGCAAAAGTGGGTATGGAAGTTACGGTGTTTTCTCTAAAGGCTTTTGAGCAATGGAGAAGTAAAAGGGGACTTGAAATTTTTGGACCTGAGTTTTTTGGATATCACGTACCTTACAAAAAAGTGGAAGATATATTGTCACCAGATTAATATGTAGAAGATACCCGAAAAGTAATCTAGTTACCTTTCGGATATCTTCTACACTATATTGCTAAATCCTTCTCCTAATACCTCATTTATGTCATTTACAGTGATGAAAGCTTTATTATCTAAAAGTCTTATATAATTTTTCAATTTTAAAAATTGTTTTCTATTTAAAATGGTAATTATGACTTCCTTTTTATCATCTTTATAGGCGCCTTTGGCATAATAGATGGTGGCGCTTCTCTCAAGTTCCTTTATAATAAAATTTTGTATATTCCTCCCGTGATTACTTATTATAGCAACCTGCTTATAGGAATTTAGACTTACTATAACCCTGTCTATTATTGTAGAATTTAATATTACCCCCAGTATGGCATAAAGACCTTTGTTTACCCCGAGTACTATAGTTGCAGCTATAGTTACGGTTATATCAGCTATCAACACGGATTTGCCTATGCTTATTTTTGTATATTTGTTTATTATTTTTGCGATTATATCCGTACCTCCAGTTGAAGCGCCTAGATTAAATATTATACCCATGCCCATTCCACATATCAATATGCCAAATATAAGCTGAACTAGAATATCACTGCTAAATGGCTTTATATGTGGATATATTTTTTCTAAGAAAAATATCAGTGCAGATATGGAGAAGCTGCAGAATACGGTTTTCCCGCCGAATATAGGGCCAATTATTATAATTCCTAAAGTGAATAATATAACTTCCATTCCCATCATCAACAGACCAATAGGAAGATTTGGAAACAATGTGTTTATAATTATGGCAATACCGCTTGTGCCACCGGCGGCAATGTGATTTGGAGCTAAAAAGAAATAGGTACCGAAAGCTACAAGAAATGTTCCAATCAACATGAAAAAAATATCTTTTATATTTTTCATAATAAATAACCTCCCTCCTTGTATACACTTGACTGTAAATTTATTCATTAAAAAAAGCATATAAAAATCTAAGTAAATACTCTCTCAGATTCATATGCTCTCATACATACAAAAATTGCAAATATAATTGTGTGTATGTCTTTTAAATGCCTTACTAAATATATTATATAATGGTAAATATTATTGTGTCAACATGTTTTCAATATTGATACTGATAGGTATAATTATGTTGATTTTAAGAATCATCTATAAAAGGCTGGCCTGAATTTTACTAGACTGTCTGGAACTTGGGTTGTATTATTTAATTAGTAATATTATAATAAAATAGTAAGGCAAATGAGCACGTAAAAAAACAGCGAATCCATGAAAAATAGCTGGTTTTTTGATTACATTATGGAAAATTTAGAATAGTAGGTGAATTATTTATGCAAGATGTAATTTTGACAGAATCAGGCAAAAAAAAACTTGAACAGGAATTGGAATATTTAAAGACGGTTAAAAGGGTGGAAATAAAAGCTGCCTTGAAATCTGCTCGTGCACAGGGGGATCTTAGCGAAAATGCCGATTACAGTGCAGCTAAAGATGATCAATCTATGACTGAAACTAGAATACAGGAACTGGAAAGTCAACTTAAAAATGCTGTAATAATAGAGAGTTCACAGGATGAAGATGTGTTCGATATAAATAAAACGGCAGAAGTAAAATTTTGTGATATAGATGAAGTTGAACAGGTTACTCTTGTAAGTTCAGTAGAATCAGATGTGAAAAAGATGAAAATAAGTATAGAATCACCTCTGGGTAAGGCCTTATTTAGGATGAAAGTGGGGGAAAGGGCGACGGTTGCATCTCCAGATGGAAATTATGATGTGGAAATAGAAAAGATTTTATAAATATTTCGCTGGATATTTTATCTAGCGAAATATTTTTTTACAAAAACATGAGTTGACAAACAAATGATAGTCTGGTATCCTGTATTTAAAATTAATATTAAAATTCTTATCGCGAGAGACTGAGGGACTGGCCCCATGATGTCCGGCAACCTAAAATTATATTTTAAGGTGCTAATTCCAGCAGGTGATACCTGGAAGATAAGATATATGAGTATGTAAATCTCCTTATAGCTTATCTATAAGGAGATTTTTTATCTGAAGGCTATCTTTTCTTGATTCACAGTTTACAATGTATAATCATGGATGTCATTTCTTGAACTTAAGAATTATTTGATAAAAAATTGGAGGAATTGAAGATGAGTGTAGAAAGTGTAGTTAATTATTTTTTAGATAGGGGAATGGAAAATCCAGTATTCAAACTTCCTGATAGTGGTGCTACTGTTCAGCAGGCTGCAGAAACCATACATACGGAGCCAAAATATATAGCAAAGACGTTGGCATTTAAAGTTAAAGATGATGATATATTAATAGTTATGAGAGGGGATTTAAGAGTTAGTAATAAAAAATACAAAAAGTTTTTTAAAACTAAGGCTAAAATGCTGAGTCATGATGAGGTGCTGGAAGATACAGGTCATCCTGTGGGAGGACTGTGTCCTTTTGGATTGAAAAACCCTATTAAAGTATATTTGGATAAATCTATAAGGGATTTTGAATATGTATACCCTGCTGCTGGATCTAAAGAGTTTGCCCTTAAAATAAAACCAGAGGTAATTGGCAATTTGGTAAATGGACAGTGGATAGATGTTTGTGAGAGCTAGTTAATACTGTAAATGATCAAATAAAAGCCCTTATCTTGGGGCTTTATTTCTTCTCTTGATTGAATATCCAAAGTGGCCAAGAGGTTTTGAATTTAGGCTGTAGTATTCTCCATGGCTGTAACAGATAAGGTTCGCTTTTTCGAAATGTATTTTATTGTTTAAATCAAGCAGATTTTTATCCACTTTTACGTTTGAAATTTCCAGCAAAAATAGATCGTGAGTTCCAAGAGGTGCAATTGACAGCAATTTGCACTCCAGGGCTACTGGAGATCTTTCAAGAGATGGAGTGGAGATGGATATGCCTTTGTTAAGTTTCAGATTAAAATGTTTGATTTTATCTTCCTTTTTTCCAGAAACAACTCCACAATAATCTACAATTGTAGTCAT
Source organism: Clostridium sp. MT-14 (assembly GCF_042436595.1). NCBI lineage: Bacteria > Bacillati > Bacillota > Clostridia > Eubacteriales > Clostridiaceae > Clostridium > Clostridium sp. MT-14. The sequence continues at coordinate 112,316 of NZ_JBHMIY010000001.1, read as the reverse complement.
ATCTTTTGTAGGAAGATTTATAGAACATTGTCCACTTTCTTTAATGTATTTATGAGAAAGCCTTTCAGGTCTTATTCCCATGGCGACAATGGGTTTTTTAGTACATACAGTGCTTACCCATCCCACTGTAAAAATATTTAATTTATTGGATATGCTTTTGGAAACCACAAGGACCACTGGAGTTGGGTTTAACATTGCACTGCCTTTAAAATTTAATTTATTCATATGGGTTCCTCCAACTTATTTTATACATTTTGAGTTAAAATTCTATTTTTGATGTTGTTGTTGTCAATATTGGATAAAAGTCCTAAAAGAAACCATAGGGATATATTTCATGATATTTACAGGGTTTCACATGGCTCTTATAGGACAAATTAATTTAACGATGGGATTTTTTATTTTTTGCCAGTTCTACAGAAACTCTTCTGCCTTGAAGCTTTTTACCATTGGATTTTTTAAGTATGATGTTTCCAACTCTTTCGGGAACGCTTATAAAGGTAAATTTGTTTAGTATGTCTATATCTCCTATTTCATAGGCCTCCACTGAAGAGGTTTCAGCTATGAATTTCAACAGCTTTCTTGGAGTTATATTATCCATTCTTCCTATGGAAAAAAATAATCTCATATTTTCCTCTTCTATGTTTATGGAATTCTCCTTATAATTAAAACTCAATTCCTTTTCGAAAATTATCTTCATAAGGGCAGCAGCCACATCCACCAAATTGTATTCTTCATCCAATTCCATTGCTACTGGAACAAAATTTTTATAATTGTTTTCCGATATAACATCTCTTATCTTTTTTTCTATATTTTTATATTTAGCTTCAAATATATCATCTACTGTAGGAATTTCTTTTCTCTTTATTTTGCTTTTAGTGAACTTTTCTATTTGCTTTAACAGCATATATTCTTTGGGAGTTACCAGAGAATAGGCAATTCCCTCTTTATTGGCTCTTCCAGTCCTTCCTATTCTGTGTACGTAGGATTCGGTGTCCTGGGGAAGATCATAATTTATTACATGGGATACATTTTCAACATCTATTCCCCTGGCAGCTACGTCAGTGGCAACTAAAAAGTCCAGGGAGGAATCTTTGAATTTTCTAAGTGTGTTCAACCTCTGATTTTGCCCCATGTCTCCGTGCATACCTTCTACATTGTATCCTCTTGACTGGAGGCCTTCTACTAATTCATCTACGCCGCGTTTAGTTCTGCAAAATATGATAGCACTGGAGGGTTCATCTACATCTAAAATTCTACATAGAGATTCGAACCTATCTTTGTTTTTTATTTCATAGTAATACTGTTTTGTTTTTTCAACAGTTAACGTGTTTTTAGCTATTTCTATATATTTTGTATCGCTTTTCATGTATTTTGAGGCTAATTTTCTTATCTGATTTGGCATGGTAGCAGAAAAGAGCAGTGTCTGTCTATTTGAATTGCAGGCTTTGATTATATCTTCTATATCATCTATAAAACCCATATCCAGCATTTCATCTGCCTCATCTATTATCAGAAATTGTATACTGCTTAAATCCAGGGTATTTCTATGTAGGTGGTCTAATATTCTCCCAGGTGTGCCTACTACTACATCTATGCCTCTTTTCAAGGCTTTGATTTGCCTCTCTATGGGCTGACCGCCGTATATTGGAAGCAGTGATATTTTTCTAAATTTGGCAATTCTGGATAGTTCGTCATTTACTTGAATGGCAAGCTCTCGAGTAGGCGTGATTATTATAGATGAAATGTTTTTACTATTGCAATCAATTTTACTCAGCATTGGTGCTCCAAAGGCCAAGGTTTTTCCCGTACCTGTTTGTGCCTGACCTATTACATCTTTTCCCTCTAATATTATGGGAATTGATTCCGCTTGAATTTGAGAAGGCTCTTCAAATCCCATATTATCTATGGCCTGGAGGACTTTAGAATGTAAGCCTAAATTATTAAAATCAATATTTTTCATTAAAATTCCTCTTTCTTTTTTATATTACAAAACAAAACTTATCATATCATAGTATATACATATTATCAAATTTTAATTTGATTTAAATACTTTTTATTTATAATGATATAAACTATAATAGAATATACTGATGAATTAAAGGAGAATTTCATATGTTTGATGCTAAAGAAAGTGTTCTGCCTAATGGTATAAAACTTATCACTATAAAGAAGGATACACAAATAATGGCTTTACATGCTGGCATTAAAATTGGCGCCATATATGAAAACATTGATGAAAAAGGTATATCCCATTTTATTGAGCACATGCTTTTTAAGGGCACGAAATCTAGAAATAATGAAAGATTGAATGTGAATTTAGAAACCTTAGGTGGAGAATACAATGCTTATACGGATAATGGTTCTACAGTGTATAGCATTACAGCATTGTGGATAGAATTAGAAAAGTCTTTAGATATTATTTCTGATATGCTTATGAATTCAATATTTCCCGCAGATGAAATTGAAAAAGAGAGAGATGTAATACTTTCTGAAATAAGAACCAACAAAGACGATATTGAAGAATATAGTTTTAGAAAAACAAATGAATTGGCATTCAAAAAAGGGCCTCTGAGATATGATATAACAGGAAATGAAGATAGTGTGAGTAAATTTCAAAGAGATGATCTGATTGAATTTTACAATAGATATTATGTACCCAATAATTGCTTTATATCAGTGGTTTCTTCCTATGAACATGAGAAAATCTATAATTTGGTTCTAAAATATTTTGGAGTATGGAAATATAAGGAGTTTAGTAGAAATAAAATAATAGTTGAAAAAAATTTTCCATGCAAAAAAGTTTCTTATAAAAGGGATATAGAACAGAACACTATAATATATCTTTTTTCTTTTTACGGATTGAGTGAAAAAGATGAATTAGCTCTTAGAATATTAAATCACAAATTTGGAGAGAGCAGCAATTCTATTTTGTTTAGAAAGCTAAGGGAAGAAGAAGGACTTGCCTATGATATATATAGTGATTTAGATTTATCGGACTATATAAAAACTTTGTATATATATACCTCTGTAAGAGAAGAAAACATAAGAGATGCCGTTAGTGTCATTGAAGATTGCATAAACAAGATGAAGAATGAGAAGGTAAATTTTAATGATAATACGATGACTCTGATGAAAAAGGTATTAAAAACAGCAGTGGTATTTACTCTAGAGGATCCTATGGACTTAGGAAATTATGTACTGCATCAAGCTATGAGGGGAGACAGCATATACAGATTTATCTATGATATAGAAAAAATTGAAGATATAGGGAAAGAAGATATATATGAAGTAGCCAGGGCTGTTTTTAGGGAACCTACTATTCATATACTCAAGAGAAGGTCTTAGAAGAAATTATTTTAGACAAACTTCAGAGCTGATTTTTGATCTTATCCGAAAGCCTTCATTAATTGCGCATTGAACTAGTATTTAGGGAGGAAATTATGGATAAACATGTAATAACTAAAATTGAAGTTCAAAGAAGGAATAGAGAAAAAGCCAATGTATATGTAGATGGAGAGTTTGCTTTTTCCTGTGATTTAGAACTCATATATACATTTAATATATTTAAAGGAAAAATTGTAGATATAGAATATTTAAAAAGTGTAGCAGCTGAAAATAATTATATGAGATGCAAGAATTCTGCACTTAAAGTATTGGAAAAAACCTATAAGACGGAAAAACAAATGGAAGATAAATTGCTTGAAAAGCAATATGACGAGGAAACTGTTGCAAAAGTCATGGATTTTTTGAAAAAATATGGATTTATAGATGATAATAAATTTGTAGAACTGTATATAAAGGAGAAGATTAATTTCCAGGGTAGAAATAAAATTAAGTATTCCTTAATGAAAAAAGGAATAGAGGAAAATCTTCTGAATGAAAAATTGAATTCAATAGATAATTGTTTTGAGGAGAAGACTGCTTTAAATATAGCACAAAAAAAATATGATGCTATTTCAAAAAATGAAAATAGTACAAAAATAATATATAAAAAATTAGGAGATTATTTGACAAGAAAAGGGTATGACTATAGCATAGTTAAAGACGTACTTCGAAAGATATTAAACAAATGTGATGATTTCAATAGAAAGGATGAAAGAATCCATTTAAGTGAAAATGATATAGATAAGTTGTACAATATCGCTCAGAAGAGATACCAGATAGCAATAAAATCAGAAGAGGACAGGAATAAAATATATAGAAAAATAGGGACATATTTGCTGCGAAGGGGATACTTATGGGAAGATATAAAAAAGGTTTTAGGAAAGATTATGGAGGATTTCTCTATTTAATTTAGAATATATTACCTTTTGACTGTACTGAAAAAATAATTTAGAATTTACTATATATAATTAAAATTTATTATTTGGATTTGAAACTTTTTGCCGTTTAGAGGTGATTATGATTATGAAAGTGAATCCTATAACATTGATGATAGGATTGATATTTTTATATCCCCTTGTAAAGGGGTTTTTGTTTAAGTTTTCTTCTAATGCATTGAAGTTAGATATAAGTGATGTGAGTAGAAGTGTTTCATTTATAATATCTTTAATAATGGGCACATATTTTGGGAAAAAAGTATTTATACAGCATGATGGAGGAATATATGAGAAAATATATAATTTAATACCCGACAATCTTTCACAGTATCTTGAGAACAATAACTTTATAGTATATGCAGTTGCAATTCCACTGTTTGTGTTCATATGTTATAAAATTATAAAATTGTTTTTAGATTTACTTAATTATCTTACATTTTACCCTGTACTTGACAGCATAGATAGATTTCTGAGATCCAAAAGCAATACTTTTAAAAGAATACTTGGAGTGGTATCTCAAGTTCCTAAGGCGATATGTTATGTGCTTTTAGTTACATTTGTACTAAATATAATGTCCATGTTTAATATAAATTCAAAGTTAAATAAGTATATGGAAGGTTCAAAGCCCTATAATTATATCTGCAAGGAAATAATAATACCTGTTACCAATTCAACTATTGCAAAACAACTGCCAAATGTATTGGATAATTCTTTCAAGATAGTTATAAGAGAACCAAATTCAAATGAAGTAAAAGATGCAGGTAATTTAAATAGAGTAAAAAATGATGAAAATACCATAGTATATTATAACGGAGTTACACTGGATGAAGGTGTTAAATCAAACTCAGAGATCAACAGTTTTGCCAAGGATCTTGCTTCAGAGGGAAGTAATACTACTGAAAGGGCAGAAATGCTGTACAATTGGATAGGAACTAATATAAATTATGATAATGAGAAAGCCAACAAGGTGTTGAACAATGATTTTAATGTGAAGTCAGGAGCGATTCCCACATTCTATTCCAAAAAGGGAATTTGCTTTGATTATTCTTGCCTGTATGTAGCTATGGCCAGGGCCAATAACATGAAAGTGAGATTAATAACTGGCGAGGGATTTAATGGAATAAGCTGGGTAAGCCATGCCTGGAATCAAGTTTATATTCCAGAACAGAATAAATGGATAAATGTAGATACTACTTTTTATAAGGGAGGAAATTATTTTAACAGCAGAAGATTTCAGGTTGATCACAAAAATGCACAGGTGATAGGAGAATGGTAGAAAGTCAAAAAGATCAATACCACTCTGATTTGAAAAAGAGTGGTATTTGTTTATTTTGATTTTGCTATGTAATTTTTAAGTATGTTATCTATGGCTTTTTCACAATCTGAGTCTTCATTATTTAAACACCATGCATTATTAAAGTATATGAGAGCTTTTTTATTATCTTTCAACATGGTATAACAATATCCAAGATTAAAAAAATATTTACTTTCTCTTTTTAATTTAATTGCGGAATTCAACAAGTCAATTGCTTTTCTGTATTCTTTCAATTTTATAAAACATACGGCTGAATTGTATAGTGAAGATGATTCATTATCCTTTATTTTTATTGCCTTTTCATACATATCAATGGCTCTTTTATAGTTTTTTGAATTGTAATACTCATTGGCTTTTTGAAAATAACTCATTTTACTCCTCCTTAGATTATATATTATTTTGTAATCCCTTAATAAATTTATATCCATTTTTAGAAAAAATATTCTAAAATATTTTCCATTTAAAAAGTTAAAATGCCAGAAAGGCATTTTAACGAAATCTTTTAGTGAAACATTTTTTTTCTCAGCTTTCTTTCAACTATTGATACAGCTTCATACATTGCATAAGCTAAGATTGAAAGAATTATTATACTCAACATAACTGTGTCCAATTGTGATATCTGGCCGCCATATATTATTAAAAATCCAAGTCCCTCTTTTGCCACCAGAAATTCTCCCATTATTACTCCCACCCAGGAAAGTCCAACATTTATTTTTAAGGAAGATACCAATGTTGGTATGGAAGCTGGTATTATAAGGTAAGTTAAAATCTGAAATTTTGATGAGCCAAAAGTTTGAAGAAGCCTAATTTTATCTTTATCCACTTCTTTAAACCCATTTAGTACAGTCAATATGGTTACAATTACTGAAATCAATACGGTTACTAAAATGATAGCAGGTATTCCATTACCCACCCAAAATATTATTATAGGAGCCAGAGCAACTTTGGGAAGAGCATTTAATACCACTACATAAGGATCCAATACATCTGAAACAAAATCAGACCACCATAGGAGTACAGCGATGAAAGTACCTATAATTGTGCTGAGTAAAAAACCCAATATTGTTTCAATGCAAGTTATACCAATATGTTTAAATAGATTTCCTTCAGCATAAAGTTTTATCAGGTTTTTTAACATTCTGGAAGGAGTGCTTGTCAAAAAAGGATCCACCCACCCTAAATCTCCAGCAATTTCCCACAACATAAAAAAAGCTATTAAAATGGCTATTCTGCTTATTATGATTTTTTTCTTTCGCGTATTGACATTTTTTAAATATACTTCACGTTCCTTTATATAGTCCATAATCAATTGTTCAACTCCTTCCAAATATTATTGAAATAAATTCTAAATTTAGGATCTTCTCTGCATTTTAGGGGGGAATCATGATTCCCTTCAAAATCTATATTGTAGATTCTTTTTAATTTTGCAGGCCTTTTGGAAAGAACTATGACTCTGTTTGACATTGATATGGCTTCTGAAATATCATGAGTTACCATTATGGCAGTTTTACCTTCTTTTTTTATTATCTTAAATATTTCATCACTTATGTTTAATCTGGTTTGGTAATCCAATGATGAAAAGGGTTCATCTAATAATAGAAATTCCGGTTCTAGTGCCAGAGTTCTTATTAAAGCTACCTTTTGTCTCATTCCTCCAGATAACTCTTCAGGATAATGATGAATGAAATCCCACAGGCCATAATTTTTTAACATGGCAGCTATTTTATTTTTATATTTAACTGTGGATCTATGCTGTATTTTAATGCTGAGAAATACATTATCCCATACATTCAGCCACTCAAACAGCTGATCCTTTTGAAACATATATCCCATTTTGGAAGAAAAAGAAGTTAATTTTTCATCATCTATATATACTTCGCCGTGGGACGGTTTTATAAGACCTGATATTATATTTAAAAGAGTGGTTTTACCACATCCGGAAGGGCCTACTATACTTAAAAATTCACCTTTCTCTACAGCAAAACTTATATTTTCCAAGGCTTTAGTAGAGTTTTTGGGTGAATGATAATTCATATAGATGTTGTTTACAACTAATTTATTCAAGATATCATCTCCTAATAACTGTGTTTTAAGGTGTTAAAGATAGGTTGAAATTCTAATTTTATATTATTTAATATAAGGTAAAATTAAGTTATAATCTATTATATGAATGAGTACAATATGGTGTTAAAAATCCACATCATTAGGAATATTATTATAAAATTAGGGTATTCAGAATATATTAGAATGGAATATATTAGAATTGCAGATACATGTTCATATGTTATAATATATGTACATACATCTGCAATTTATAGATAATATGTTGTTTTAAAGTCTATAAAATTAGTCTAAATTATTAATTTTAAAAGGTGATTGATTATGAAAAATTTATTTCACGTAGGTCTTGATATAGGTTCAACTACAGTAAAGATAGTAGTATCGGATATAAAAGACAGTATAATCTATCAAAAATATCAAAGACATTTTTCTGATATAAAAAATACTATAGCTAAAATTATTAAAGATGCCTATGTAAAGCTAAAGGATTCAGATATCACTGTAATGGTCACAGGCTCTGGAGGAATGTCTGTATCTAAATGGCTTAATATACCCTTTATACAGGAGGTTGTAGCTTGCACTAATACTATAGAAAGATTTATTCCAGATACTGATGTTGCAATAGAATTAGGAGGGGAAGATGCTAAAATAACCTTCTTTGAGGGCGGAATTGATCAGAGAATGAATGGAACCTGTGCAGGAGGAACCGGAGCATTTATAGATCAAATGGCATCGCTGCTTCAAACAGATGCTAAGGGTTTAAATGAGCTGGCTAAAAATTATAAGGTGATTTATCCTATAGCGGCCAGATGCGGTGTATTTGCAAAGACTGATGTACAACCACTTTTAAATGAAGGGGCTGATAAGTCAGATATTGCAGTATCTGTGTTTCAGTCGGTGGTAAATCAAACTATAAGCGGACTTGCTTGTGGAAAATCTATACGGGGTAATGTAGCATTCCTGGGTGGACCCCTATATTTTTTATCTGAACTTAGAAAAAGATTTATAAAAACTTTAAAACTTACAGATAAACAAGTGTTTTTCCCAGAGAATTCTCAATTATTTGTAGCACTTGGTGCTGCGATTTCATCTAAAAATGAAAAACCTATTTCTTTCAAAAATTTAATAGATAGACTTCCAAATTTAAATAAGTCTTCGGGTGAGGATATACAAACATTAAGGCCTCTTTTTAAAGATGAAAATGAATTAAAAGAATTTAGAGAAAGGCACAGCAGGAATTCGGTGAAGAGAGGAAGTTTGGAAGGATTTAGTGGAAACTGTTATCTGGGGATAGATGTAGGCTCTACAACCACTAAGGCAGCTCTAATTGATGGGTATGGAAATTTGCTGTATTCTTCTTATGGAAGTAATAGAGGTAATCCCTTGAAATCTACAGTGGATATATTGAAAGATTTATATAAAAAATTACCGGAAGGTGCTAAAATAGTAAATTCAACAGTTACAGGATATGGGGAAGGACTTGTAAAGGCAGCTTTATCTGTAGATATAGGTGAAGTTGAAACTATTGCCCACTATAAAGCAGCAGAGTTCTTTCAGCCTGGGGTGGATTTTATATTGGATATTGGCGGACAGGATATGAAATGCCTTAAAGTGAAGGATGGAGTAATCGATAAAATAATGTTGAACGAAGCCTGCTCTTCCGGGTGTGGTTCCTTTATAGAGACTTTTGCCAAGTCTTTAAATATGAGTGTAAAAGATTTTGCTAAGTCTGCAGAAACTTCTAAAAAGCCCGTGGATTTGGGTTCCAGGTGTACTGTTTTTATGAACTCAAGGGTTAAGCAAGCCCAAAAAGAGGGAGCCTCTGTAGGAGATATTTCAGCAGGACTTTCCTATTCGGTTATAAAAAACGCATTATTTAAGGTAATAAAGATAAGAGATCCTGAGAAACTAGGTAGAAAGATAATAGTCCAGGGCGGCACATTCTATAATGATGCCATATTGAGAGCTTTTGAAATCATATCCGGGCGAGAAGTGATAAGACCGGATATAGCAGGCCTTATGGGGGCATTTGGAGCTGCTATTATTTCCAGGGAAAGATTTGAACCGGAGCATGAGACGTCACTGTTAAACTCAGCTGAGCTGGATAGATTTTCAACGGAAATTACAATGAGAAGATGCGGGAAATGCGCTAATAATTGTCTGTTGACTGTAAATAAATTTTCAGATGGAAAAGAATTTATATCTGGAAACAGATGTGAAAGGGGTGCAGGTCTTGAGAGGAAAACCTTAGATATACCGAATCTCTATGACTATAAATACAAGAGAATATTTAATTATATACCTCTCAAAAAAGATGAGGCAAATAGAGGACAGGTAGGTATACCTAGGGTTTTGAACATATATGAAAACTATCCATTCTGGTTTACTTTTTTTACTCAGCTGGGGTTTAGAGTGGAATTGTCAGCCCGTTCCTCAAAACGCATTTATGAACTTGGTATAGAAACTATACCTTCGGAATCTGCCTGCTATCCTGCCAAGATAGTTCACGGCCACATAATGAATCTGATACAGAGGGGAATAAATTTTATATTCTACCCTTGTATACCATATGAGCAGAAGGAGCAAAAAGAGGCCAATAATAGTTATAATTGTCCAATGGTAACTTCCTATCCTGAAGTTATAAAAAATAATATGGATATAATCAGAGAAAGACATATTAATTTTAAAAATCCATTTTTACCACTGAACAATAAGGAGAGACTCAAGAAAAGACTTGTAGAAGAACTTAAGGAATTTCACATTCCTGAAAAGGAGATATTCGATGCTGTAGACAAAGCCTTTGAAGAAGATAAAAGAATGAAAAGGGATATAAGGGCAAAGGGAGAGGAAGTACTGGAATATCTTAAAAAAACTGGAAGAAAGGGAATAGTGCTGGCTGGAAGACCTTACCATGTTGATCCGGAGATAAATCACGGGATTCCCAATATAATTACATCCTATGGTATGGCAGTATTTACTGAAGATTCAGTAGCTCACCTTGGCATTGTGGAGAGGCCGCTTCGTGTGGTAGATCAATGGGTTTACCATTCCAGGTTGTATGCTGCAGCAAGTTTTGTAAATACCCAGGATAATTTGGAGCTCGTTCAATTGAATTCTTTTGGATGTGGATTGGATGCAGTTACTACGGATCAAACTCAGGAAATACTCAATAAATATGAGAAAATATATACGGTACTGAAAATTGATGAGGGAAGTAATCTTGGAGCAGTTAAAATAAGGATACGTTCCTTGAAAGCAGCTCTTGAAGAACGAGAAAAGGCAGGCTTTAAGCCACATAGGGTTGAGGACAATTATAAAAAAGTGATGTTTACTAAAGAGATGAGAAAGAATCATACTATATTATGTCCACAAATGTCGCCTATACATTTTCAATTTTTGCAGGAAGCATTTAGAAATTCAGGTTATAATTTGGAAGTACTGCCTTCTGTTGATAAAAAAGCTGTTGACGAGGGACTGAAATATGTAAATAACGATGCATGTTATCCTTCCATAATAGTGGTAGGACAGTTGATAGAGGCATTAAAATCTGGCAAATATGATTTGAATAATACTTCTGTAGTGATGTCCCAGACAGGTGGGGGGTGCAGGGCAACCAACTATATAGGCTTTTTGAGAAAGGCATTAAAAGAAGCTGGAATGAAAAATATACCTGTAATATCTGTGAATGTAGTTGGAATGGAGAAAAATCCTGGATTTAAAATCACACCGAAACTTATAAATAAATCCATGATAGCGCTTTTATATGGGGATTTATTTATGAGAGTACTGTATAGGGTGAGACCTTATGAAAAAATACCGGGATCTGCAAATTTACTCTATAAAAGATGGATTGAAAAATGCAAGAGAAATGTTGCCAACGGTGTTCACAGAGAATTTAAAGAAAATATTTACGATATAGTAGATGATTTTGACAATCTGGAAGTGACCGATATACGGAAACCAAGAGTAGGAGTAGTGGGAGAAATATTGGTTAAATTTCATCCAACTGCCAATAATAGAATTGTGGATACATTGGAAGAAGAGGGAGTCGAAGCAGTAGTCCCTGATTTGACGGATTTCTTATTGTACAGTGCTTATGATGCTAAATTCAAGCACAGATATTTGTCTGGAAGCTATTTAAGTACAATTATAAATGAAGGGGCAATAAAATTTATTGAATATTTTAGACGATATATGAGAGATGCACTGAAAAACAGCAAAAGGTTTGCTCCACCATCTAATATTGAACAGCTGGCAAAAGATGCTTCACAAATATTGTCCATTGGAAATCAGACAGGAGAGGGTTGGTTTTTGACAGCTGAAATGATAGAACTTATAAAAAGCGGAGTAAAAAATATTGTGTGTATGCAGCCTTTTGCCTGCCTGCCTAATCATGTAACAGGCAAGGGAATGATAAAGGAACTAAAAAGAAGGTATCCAGGAAGCAATATTGCAACTATAGATTATGATCCAGGTGCAAGTGAGGTAAATCAGTTAAACAGGTTAAAGCTCATGTTGTCAGTGGCATTTAAATCCATGGAAAGTGAAGTCGCAGTGGAGAGCCGTAAAAATAAACTGGTTCCCCAGGCAGTGCTTGTAGAGGATGGAAATAAATGAAAATCCAAAAGGCTTTAACACAATTTACATTATACTCATATTATGAATAGATATTAAAATTGCTTTTTGGAGGATATATGATAAGAAAAAAATTAGGGCTCTATTCTGTTCTATTGTGCTTTATTTTTATAGTTACCATTTTTGCAGCTTGTGGAAATAGCAAAAAAGGTGCTAATTCCGTAGTTAATATAAAGTTGAATGAAGTGGCAAGATCTGCATTTTATGCACCAATGTATGTGGCGATAAACAAGGGAATGTTTAAAGAACAGGGTATAAATATAGATCTTACTACAGGTCAGGGAGCAGATAAGACAATGCAGCAGGTATTAAGCGGCAGCTGTGATATAGGCTTTTGCGGACCAGAGCAGGTAATTTATATATATAATCAAAAGCGAAAGGATTTTCCTGTATTATTTGCTCAATTGACTGCTACGGATGGATCCTTCTTAGTGGGTAGGAGTGAGCAGAAGAATTTTAAATGGGAATCCGTTAAGGGAAAGACCATAATTGGCGGAAGACCTGGTGGAGTTCCAGAAATGGCTTTAGAATATGTACTTAAAAAAAATAATATACAGCCCGGGAAAGATGTAAATTTAATAACTAATTTGGCTTATACTGCAACAGCAGGTGCATTTAAAGCCAATACAGGAGATTATGTGGCTCTTTTTGAACCCACTGCCAGTATGCTGGAAAAGGATAAAAATGGTTATATACAGGCTTCTGTAGGTGAATCTGCTGGTGTACTGCCTTATACTTGTTATTTTGCCACTAAGTCTTATATATCGAAGAATCCTGAGTTAATACAGAAATTTACAAATGCCATTCATAAAGGGCAGATATGGGTTCAAAAACACAGTGATGAGGAAGTAGCTGAGGCTATAAAATCCTTCTTCCCGGGAACTGATGAGGATGTACTAAAATCTGTAATAAAAAACTACAGGAATATAAAGGCCTATGCTGATACTCCGATTATAAAAGAACAGGATTTAAATAGACTTATGGATGTAATACAATCATATAAATCAGATTTGATACCTGAAAGACCTCCTTTTGACAAAATAGTGAATAATTCTTTTGCGGAAAAAGCCGTTAAATAGGCATGATGTAGAGTTGGGTCAACCCACTGTAAAGGGGGGGAGCCAGCTCTAAAAATATTTTAAATTGAATTCTGTGATTTTAAATATTTTTGTGCCCAAGGGCATACAAATATACATTAAGTTGTTTTATCCGTTTGAATGCTTCTTTTTACTTTTGGCAGTGCCTTAAATCCACGCTGTCGTATTATTTTTGCTGCATATTCATCGAGATTATCCAGAAGCTCGTTTACTCTTGTATATTCAGCATAATAATCTTTTGTCGGTCGATTTTCTATTCCAGCAATTACATGAGGATTCATTGCTACCGCAATTGAAATTCCGTATCTGTAGCTTTCCCTCTGATCTTCTGGAATATCTTTTAGGTCTGCAAAACCGACAATTGAAGCGCCTTTCCCAATAAGGCACTTCCTGAGTTCTGTGCTTAAACAATTCATTTTTATATCTCCTTCCATATATAATTACCTACTTTATAACTGTAAAATACAATAAAATTTATAAAAAAGCAATCTTGTTTTTTAAAGTATTTGTTTCTAATTGCTGAATGTGTAAAATTTCTTGACAGTATAAAAATTAACGTTATAATAGAAAATGTATTAATTAATTTATCAGCTGTGAAAAAAAAGAGTAAGGATAGCATTGTATAAAGAGAGAAAAGCTTATTAGCTGAAAGGCTTTTCATATGGTATATCCTGAAGGTAGTTTTGGAGCTTCTTTACTGAAATAGAAGTAAGTAGAGACGGTTTTGTACCGTTATTTTTGTGAGAGTCTGTAATTTTCAGAAAAAAAGGTGGTAACGCGGGTCTTCGTCCTTTGTGGATGAAGGCTTTTTTATATATCAAGTTATTTTCAGAACTATAGGAGGAGGAGATTTAATGTCGAAGAGGAAAGATATAGCAACTACTTACAATCCAAAGACATTTGAAGAAAAACTTTATAACAATTGGCAAAAAAAAGGATATTTTACGCCTGCAGCAGAGGACAACAAAAAAACTTATACCATGGTGATACCACCTCCCAATATTACTGGTAAATTACATCTGGGTCATGCTCTGGATGATACGCTTCAGGATATAATAATAAGAACTAAAAGGATGCAGGGTTACAATACGCTGTGGGTTCCAGGAGAAGACCATGCCAGCATAGCCACTGAGGTAAAAGTGGAAAAGGAATTATTAAAAAAGGGCATTGTAAAAAAGGAAATGGGGCGAGAGGCATTTCTTAAAAAAACCTGGGATTGGACTCATGAGTACAGGGAGAGAATAAGAAATCAGGTAAAAAAGCTTGGATGTTCTGTGGATTTTACAAGGGAGAGATTTACAATGGATGCAGGGCTCAACAAAGCTGTAAGAAGATTTTTTGTCAAATTATACAATGATGGACTCATATATCAGGGAAACAGAATAATAAACTGGTGTCCTAAATGCCAGACTGCCTTGTCCGATGCAGAAATTGAATATGAAGAACAGCAGGGCCATTTCTGGAATATAAGATATAAGATAGTTGGCAGCGACCGATATTTGGAAATAGCTACTACAAGACCGGAGACCATGTTTGGTGATACAGCTATTGCAGTTAATCCAAAAGATGAAAGATACAAGGATTTGGTTGGCAAAACTGCCATACTGCCTATTGTCAACAGAGAAATACCCATAGTTTCCGATGATTATGTGGATATGGAGTTTGGCACAGGTGCAGTCAAGATAACCCCTGCACACGATCCAAATGATTATCAGGTGGGAAAAAGGCATAACTTACCTGAAATTGTAGTGATGAATGAAGATGGAACCATAAAGCTTCCGGGAACCAAATATGATGGAATGGATAGATATGAGGCCAGAAAAGTACTGGTGGAGGATTTAAGAGAACAGGGATTTCTGGTAAAGATAAAAGATCATACACATAATGTAGGATGTCATGACAGATGCGGCACTACTGTCGAACCAATGCTTTCAAAACAGTGGTTTGTGAGAATGAAATCTCTGGCACAACCTGCTATTGATGTGGTAAGAAACAAAAAGGTAAAATTTGTACCGGAAAGATTTGAAAAGATCTATTTTAACTGGATGGAAAATATTCAGGACTGGTGTATTTCAAGACAACTATGGTGGGGTCATAGAATTCCTGTCTGGTATTGTAAAGATTGTGGTGAAGTTATAGTAAGTGATACGGATCCTACAAAATGCACTAAGTGCGGTTCAACCAATATAGAACAGGATAAAGATGTGCTGGATACCTGGTTCAGCTCTGCGCTTTGGCCTTTTTCCACCTTGGGATGGCCGGATAACACGGAGGATCTAAAATGTTTCTATCCTAACAATACCCTCGTTACCGGATATGACATAATATTTTTTTGGGTGGCACGAATGATATTTTCTGGTATATACTGCATGGATGACATTCCTTTTGAAAATGTGCTTATACATGGGATTGTGAGAGATTCTCAGGGAAGAAAAATGTCAAAATCCCTTGGAAACGGGGTAGATCCTATAGAAGTCATAGAGCAGTATGGAGCAGATGCCCTGAGGTTTGCACTTATTACCGGCAATGCACCGGGAAATGATATAAGATATTATCCTGAAAAAGTAGAGGCTTCTAGAAATTTTGCCAATAAGATATGGAATGCTTCAAGGTTCGTACTTATGAATTTGGATGAAGATCTGATGGATAAATACAAGAACTGTAAAGATTACAGTATTGCGGATAAATGGATATTGTCCAGAGTAAACTCGCTGGTAAAGGAAGTAACTTACAATATAGAGAAATTTGAAATGGGAATAGCTGCCCAAAAGATATATGATTTTATATGGGGTGAATTTTGCGATTGGTATATAGAACTTGTTAAACCTGCCATGTACGGTGAGGATGAAAAGACCAAGGGAGTGGCTTATAATGTATTGAATAAAGTACTTACTATAAGCTTACAGCTGCTTCATCCTATAATGCCTTTTATAACGGAGGAAATATATACGCATCTCTGCACAGAATATGAATCCATAACCATATCGAAGTGGCCGGAGTATAATGATGAACTTAAAGACCTAGAGTCAGAAAAAGATATGGAATATGTCATAGAGGCTATTAAGGCTGTCAGAAATGTCAGAACTGAGATGAATGTACCATTTTCGAGAAAGGCCAAGGTAATGGTATGGGCTACTGAAAAAAGTGCGTCGGAATCGTTAAAAAATGGAGAAGACTATTTTAAAAAATTGGCTTCAACGAGTGAACTGGAGTTTTTAAACAATAAAGGTGATGTACCAGAAAATGTAGTGTCGGCAGTTACTAAAGGAGCAGAGCTATTCATTCCACTTTTGGATCTGGTAGATAGGGATAAAGAAATTGAAAGGCTGAACAGGGAAAAAGGAAAATTAGAAGATGAAATAGAAAGAGTGGAGAAAAAACTTTCAAATAAAAAATTTCTTTTAAAAGCTCCTAAAGATGTAGTGGATAAGGAGAAAGAAAAAGCTTGTAAGTACAGGGAAATGCTTAATACTGTACTGGAGAGAATACAGAGTTTAAAATAAAAATATGGGGATGTACTACTATGAATTATGAAGAGACCTTAAGATATATAGAAAATGTAGCTAAGTTTGGGAGCAATCTGGGGCTTGATAGAACTGAAAAAATGCTGGAGATTTTAGGTGACCCCCATAAAAAGATAAAAGCCATACATGTGGCAGGCACTAACGGAAAAGGCTCTATCACAGCCATGATAAGTAAAATATTGATGGAAGCTGGTTTTAAAGTAGGGATGTATACTTCTCCTTATTTGGAAGTATTTGAAGAGAGAATACAGATAAATGGCGTCAATATACCGAGAGATGACTTGAGCAAAGTGGTTACAAAGGTATCTGAAGTTGTAAGAAGGGTTGTTGAGATGGGCTATGACAACCCTACTGAATTTGAGATAATTACCTGCAGCATGTTCTACTATTTTGCTGAAAAGAAAGTAGACATAGCTGTGGTTGAAGTGGGGTTGGGGGGAAGATTAGATTCTACAAATGTAATGCCGCCTTTTTCTGAGAAACAAAAAGGTGGAGTTATGCTAAGCATAATTTCCTCTATAAGTTATGATCATATGAAAATATTGGGGGATACACTGGGAAAAATAGCTTATGAAAAGGCAGGTATAATTAAACCCGGCATTCCGGTAATAATGTATCCTGAAGAGGAAGAAGCCGGGAAAGTCATAGAACAGGTGTGTGGACAAAAAGGAAGTCAGCTTATAAAAGTGCCAGTAAATTCAGTAAAACGTATTGAAAAAGATAAAATAAGCAGCCGCAATAGAGGGTGCATGCAGCATATAAGCCTTCATACGGGAAAACAGAACTATGATATTAAATTATCCCTTTTAGGTAGACATCAGCTTTTGAACTGTGCTGCGGCCGTTTTTGCTGTAGAGCAATTGTCCAGATATGGGATTCAAATAGGTAGATCCATAATATCAAGAGCTCTTAGCAGTGTAAAGTGGATGGGAAGGCTTGAGGTGATGGCAAAGAATCCTTTAGTAGTTATAGATGGAGCCCATAACAGGGAGGGGATTTCTGTGCTTAAGGATAATATAGAGAGCTATTTCAGCTATAACCATATGGTGCTTATATTGGGTATTCTGGCTGACAAGGAAGTAGATATCATGGTGAAGACCATTGTACCACTTGCCTGGAAGGTTATAGCCGTAACTCCAAACAATACGAGGGCAGAGAGCTCAAAACAACTGAGAGCTGTAGTGGAAAAGTATAATCCAAACTGTGAAGCTTTTGAGGATTATGAAATTGCCTATAAAAAAGCACTTTCTTACTGCGAGAAGGAGGATTTGCTTTTAATATCCGGTTCGCTTTATATGATAGGGGATATGAGGAAGATAATAAAAAGATACAGTGCAAAATTTTAATTTTGATGAGTTTGCCATATAAAAATGCACCTAAATCAAGGTGCATTTTGTTTTTTGAGTTTTTACGCTATAAATCAAATTGGAGAAATCTAAACCGTCTTATTTTTTAAAACTAATTTTTTGAGGGCTTTTGCAAACTGATCTGGACAGGAGGTACCCTTGCCGTTACAGGAAATACCCTGCAATTTTTTTATTACCTCTTCTACATCCATCCCGTTTACAAGTCTGGATATAGCTTGAAGATTTCCATTACAGCCTCCTATAAAATTTACATTTGCAATTTTATTTCCCACTATGTCAAAAATTATTTTACTCGAGCAAACTCCCTTTGTGGTATAAGTATACATTTTATCACCTGATTTCTATAGGGAATGAATATATTGAACAAAGTAATTATGTAACACAAACATTATACAATACAATAAAATAAATTTTCAATTGTTATTACCTATTTTAGCAGATATTCATATTATATTTGTAAGGGGGTGATGGTGTTGGATTATCTTTATGTATGCAGCACTTCTTCTGATCTTGTGTCAAAAATTAATTTGGACTACTTCTGCGAAGAGAAGAGAATATATTTAAGGTCCAATGATATGATTTATAATGTAGGTCCTCATGGAATATATACCAATGATAATAAGCTCATAACAGCAAATAGATATAACAATACCATATCTATAATTGATATAAAAAGGGAAATACAGGAAGAAAGTTATTATGTAGGAGCTTGTTGTAATGATGTTGTGGTTTACGGAAACAATGCATATATAATATGTAGTGACTTAAACAGCTTACTGGTTTTTGATCTTAAAGAGAAGCAAGTAACTGAAGAAATCCCCTGTGGAAGTCTTCCCTATAGCATATGCTTGAATAAAGAGAGAAGATTATTATTGATATCCAATATGGAAGATGATAGCATAACTTTAATAAATTGTACAAACAATAGATGTGTTAAAAATATAAGAGTGGGATCTTATCCTACTAAAGCTGTGTTTACATTAGACGGACAACATGTATTGATATGTGAAAGTAACATAGGATCTGAATTTAGGGGGAGTGTAGCTATTTTATCTTTGAAAAATTATAAAATAATAAACAGGATTATTGTGGGAAATTCGCCAATAGATATTTATTGCAGCAGTAGACATTGTTTTGTATCTAATTTTGGAGAGGGTACAATAAGTATTTTGGATATAAATAATTATAAGGAGGAAAAAAAGATAATTGTTGGTGGAATGCCTAAAAATATAATAAAATATAAGGAAAACCTGTATGTGGGAGACAACTATAATGATCTATTGATAAAGATGAATATAAAAAGTAAAAATAAAAAATATATACCCATAGGTGGAGAACCTACAGGTATGGTTTTAAGTTGAATTTTAATTGCTCATAAGTAGTTCAACAATATTATAGTAGAGATCTAAGTAATCTTTTTTCCATTTTTTGCACAGCTCTTTGGCCTTGCTGTTGGAGTCTACATTTAATTTTATGTCTATTAGTTCAGAATTATTTTCCAGTATTTTTAAGTTCACGATAAAATTGTTTTTTGGATCGATGGTATAACTGGCATTTATAAAAAGATTCTTTTTTATAGACTCAATTTTCGTATCTAAATACTGATTTATGATGTCCATTTTATTTTTTGAAATTCTATTTCCAAATAACAACAATACTTTAAGACCTTTTTTGGTTATTATGAATTTATGATTATTTGAATAAACTACTTTTTTGATAAAATTAGAAGATAAAAGTTCATTTAAATATTGTTGAAGAGTAAAATAGTTTATAAAGCCGTTCTCAAGTATAATTTGTGTTATTTCATTATTGGAAATGGGAAATTTAATTCTTTTAAATATATAAAGCAGTAATAGTTTATTTTCTGCTAGTTCTAAAGTATCTTCGAACATTTAAAATCCTCTCCATTGAATTTAAAATATATTTATATTATAACATAAAATATTTGAACTTATATTTTGAAATAATTTTATATAAGTAAATTTTTTAATTTATGTAATATTTATCAATATGAGATACTATATAAAATTATAAAAGCAAATATTTGGAGGAAAAAAATTGAAAACAAGACTTATAAAAAAAATATTTATGGTATCTGTATTATTATTTGTAGCTATTGGAGTATCATTTTTTACCAATTACGGGTATAGAGGAGTCTTTATAAATTCAAGCAAAAAATTACCTATATATTCTGTAGACACAAAAGAAAAAAAAGTGGCTATAACTTTTGATGTGAGTTTAGGTAAAGATGATTATACTGAAAAAATATTGGATTTACTTGATAAATACGATATTAAAGCCACATTTTTTGTAGTAGGTGACTGGGTGGATAAAAATCCTGTTAAACTAGAAGAAATATATAAAAGGGGACATGAAATAGGAAATCATTCCAATAGACATCCTAACATGACTAAAATATCTCGTGAAAAGATCATTGAAGATATAAATATAAACGAAGCGAAAATAAGAAGCATAACAGGAGCAGGTACCGAGTTATTTAGATGTCCAGAAGGAGCTTATAATGACAGGGTGATAGATTTAGTAAAAGAATCAGGATATTATTGTATTCAATGGAATGTGGACAGTGTGGACTGGAAAGAACAGGGAGCAGATATTGAATATAACAGAATAATTAAGAATACAAAGCCAGGTTCAATACTTCTGTTTCATGGTAATGCCAGATATACGCCGGAAAATTTGCCTAAAATAATAAAAGAACTTCAAAAAAAAGGTTATAAATTTGTCAAAGTAGGAGATTTAATTTACAAAAATAATTACAAGTTAAATTATGAGGGAAAGCAGATACCCAATTAAATATCTTATATTATAACAGTTATTGAAAAATAGGATAAATATGTATTATAATGGCAGTAAAGCAAGTCTGTATATAATACTCATATAGTAAAGGTTTATAATGAGATTTTTAGCAAATGGAGAATTAGTATAAAAAACTATATCCTGTTTAAAATAATTTTAGATTATATATTTTTTCAGGAGGTAATATTTTTATGGGATTCGTAAAAATTATTGATAGTAATGATAATTTTAAAAGCCATTTGATAAATTTATTAGATCTGAACAATTTACAGTACAATGTGTCTGAAAATAAAGATGGCGTTGAAAAAGCAAAATATATAATAATGAATTCTATAAATAAAAAACATGATATTTTGGATGGACGCTATTATTTTATAAATATGGATTTAATAGATGGTTTAGGTGATGATTTAAATTTGCAAGGTTATATCATAACCTATGGATTAGGCAGCAAAAATACAGTTACCATATCCAGCTTAGATTATAACAGTGGATTTGTATATTGCCTTCAGAGAGATATTGTACAAAATGGACAGAATATAATTGAATCTCAGGAAATTCCGATTAATATGGTTTTAAGAGACATTGATGAACTATATGCAGCTATGATAGCTATAACTTTGGGGCTGATGGATAATAGATACATGCATATATTGCTCAAAAATAAAGCATTTAAAATTTTTAGTTAAATATTAAGTATTTGCAAGTATATTTTTACCTCCCTGTGAATAGTTATAGGATAATGAGATATTTAAAACTAAGGGAAAGAGGGGTTTATGATGGACAATTTAATGTTAAATAATAAAATTTATCTTGAAGGCAAAGTAGTATCAGAATTAAAATTTAGTCATGAAATGTATGGTGAAGGTTTTTATACCTTTAATATTGAAGTCCCGAGATTAAGCGAAAGCAAGGATGTATTATTTATTACAATTTCAGAAAGACTTATAGGTGGAATGAATATTATCCCGGGAATAGATATTGTAGTGGAAGGACAATTGAGATCATACAATAAATTTGTAGATGGAGCAAATAGATTGATATTAACTGTATTTGCAAGGAATATAAGTTTATGTAAAGAAAAAAGTAAAAATCCAAATCAAATTTTTCTTGACGGTTTCATATGCAAAGAACCAATTTATAGGACAACTCCCTTTGGAAGGGAGATCTCCGATATGCTGTTAGCTGTAAATAGAGCCTATAATAAATCTGACTACATACCTACTATTGCCTGGGGAAGAAATTCTAGGTTTTGTAAGTCGTTGAAAGTCAGTGACAACATAAGAATTTGGGGAAGGCTGCAGAGCAGAGAATATCAAAAAAAAATATCTGATACAGAAGTCGTAAAAAAAGTGGCCTATGAAGTTTCCATTTCTAAAATGGAAAAAGTGAATAAAAACGATAACGATGAAGAATGCGTGAAAAAGGCTGATGATAAAGGTGAAGAAAATTTAAAAGAAGCAAAAGAAGAACAAAAGAACAATTTTAATGAAAATGTGGAAGGTAAACGTATATCCTAAGTAATTATGGATAAGAATAAAAAAATTGACAATTCGATTTCTGTTGACAAAAAAATTGATATGTTATATACTAAATCTCGTAATGTATGCAATATAAATTAAAAATTAATTTTCTTATCAAGAGAAGCGGAGGGACTGGCCCTATGAAGCTCGGCAACCTGGATATTATTATGTATTCAATGGTGCTAATTCCATCAGGCGAAGCCTGAAAGATGAGGATATTATTAGAATGTTACTTCTTGTAGTTTTCTCTGCAAGAAGTTTTTTTATTTCTGATTATTTTTTGAGACTTGGGAAAAATTTAAAGATTATTAATTTAAAATTAGTTGATTAGAAAACTAAAGGCTAAGTTTTGCCGTTGTGAAATTATGAATTTATAATTTTATAATGGTAATTCTTGGCCTTTGTTTATTCCCAAAATAATTATCAAAAGGCGGTGATATTGCAGATTTATTTAAAATAGTTGTGAATATTGATAAAGATATAATAAAATTCAAAGGAGAGAAAAATATGGAAAAAAAGAAAACTGCAATAATTTTAGCGTTAGTGGTAATAATAGCGATTTTTAACGGATGCTCTTCAAATACAAAACCCAATACGAGCAAAAAAGAAGTAAAAACCATATATGTAGGTACGCAAAATGATTATCCGCCTTTTTGTTACAATGATGACAAAGGTAATTTAACTGGATATGATATTGATGTAATAAAGGAAATAGATAAGAGATTAGATGAATATAAATTTACATTTGCACCTGCTGCTTGGGATAGTATTTTTCTTTCGCTGGAATCAAATAAAACTCAAATTGTTGCAGATGAAATTGCTAAAAACCCTGAACGTGAGAAAAAATATCTTTTTTCAGATCAGCCGTATTTTACAGCTGAGTCAGTCATAATTGTAAAAAAAGGTAGAAATGATATAAAGTCGTTGGAAGATTTAAAAGGTAAAAGTGTAGCAGCTTCTGTAGGTGACTCATACACACAATTGCTTGAAAAATATAATAAGGAAAATGGTAATAAAATAATTTTAAAATATAATGATACAGGAAATTCATCAGATAATTTGATAGATGTGCAAAATGGAAGAGTTGACGCTTATGTAAATGATCCAGTAATGACAGAGGCCACTATCAAAAAGCAGAATTTACAGGTACAGGTAGTTGCAAAACCAGTTCAAAGTGACAAGATACATCTTGTTTTTAAGAAAGACAAGCAAGGGCAGGAACTCAAATCAAAAATCGATCCTATAATTAAACAGCTTAGAGAAGACGGCACGCTTGCAAAGTTATCAAAAAAATGGACTGGTGGAGAGTATATACCTAAATAAATAGATGGTATAGAATATCATGACTTCATATCAGGAGGGTGTTTTATGGACAAGATATTTGATTTTACTTATATGGTGAAGTGTATTCCAAAGTTAATTCCATATTTATCAGCTACGATGATGGTAACTGTTATATCCATGTTATTTGGGTTATTGGTAGGTTTTTTTATAGCTATTGTTAAAATTTATAAAATATCAGTATTAAGGCAAATTGCTATGGTTTATGTGTCTTTTGTAAGGGGAACACCTTTGTTAGTTCAACTATATCTTATTTATTTTGGTATGCCTAAATTTTTGTACTTTTTTCAGATAAAATACGGTTGGTTTGAGAACATTAATGTAAATGTAATACCACCTGAATACTATGCGATATTGGCGTTTTCAGTTAATTTAGGGGCATATTTGTCTGAGACCATACGATCTTCAATTGAAGCTGTTGACAGGGGTCAGTTTGAAGCAGCTAATTCTATAGGAATGAGCCAAGCTCAAATAATGCTCAAAATTGTTCTTCCGCAGGCACTGATTGTAGCTATACCTAATTTAGGAAATACATTAATCAGCACCGTTAAAGATACTTCTCTCATTTTTATGATAGGTATTGTAGACATAATGGGGGAGGCAAAAATAATTGGAGCCAGAGGTTTGGCTTTTTTTGAAATTTATATAGCCGTCTCCATTATATACTGGTTTATATGCATAATACTTGAAAAGTGTCTTAATTTATTGGAAAAACGAAGCAGAATATTTGAAAGAAGTGTTGTTTGATGATTAATCTACGAAATATTAATAAATATTTTTCTGAGCATCATGTATTGAAAAATGTGAATTTAACAGTAAAAAAAGGTGAGGTAATTGCCATACTTGGGCCGAGTGGTTCTGGGAAATCTACTTTACTGCGCAGTATAAATTTTTTAGAACGGCCTTCCTCTGGAATAATTGAAATCAACGGACTTAGGGTTAATTCTCAAACTGCAAGCAAAAAAGATATATTTCAGCTTAGGACTTCCACTGCTATGGTTTTTCAGCAGTATAATCTTTTTAAAAATTTAAATGTGCTTCAGAATGTAACTATAGGGCTTACAACAGTTAAAAAATTAAATAAAGAAAAAGCAGTGGAAATTGCAAGGCAGATTTTAGATAAAGTTGGTCTGAAAGATAGGGTTGATTATTATCCGTGCCAGCTTTCAGGAGGTCAGCAGCAGAGAGTTGGCATTGCCAGGGCCCTGGCTTTGAATCCTGAAGTGCTTCTTTTTGACGAACCTACCTCTGCACTGGATCCAGAATTGGTTGATGAGGTACTTCATACTATAAAACAGCTTGCTAATGATGATAATACAATGATTATAGTTACACATGAGCTTGGTTTTGCTCGTGATGTGGCTGACAAAGTGGTTTTAATGGAAGATGGAATAATAGTTGAAGAAGGTTCTGTGGAAAAGATGTTTACTAATCCTTCGGAAAATAGGACACGTCAATTTATAGGTAAGGCGCTTAAAAGGTTTATTGTAAATGCAATTTGAAGATTATTATTTATTTTGGAGGTGAAATACTTGTTGGATTTAGAGGAAATGGAGAAACGACTTAATAGGCATTATAATTTTTGGGACAAAAGATTTGAAGGAGAAGGGGCATATTTTGCCATTATGGCACCAGATGAAACAGCACTTGATAAATATCCACCAATAAAGCCTCCAGGTTCTCTTGAACAAAAATGGTTTGATATAGATTATAGATTGGAAGAAAATAATCAAAAACTTAATACTACTTATTTTGCTGGTGATGCAGTTCCTATTGCCAATATTGACTTTGGTTCTGGTATATTAGCTTCATTTCTGGGCTCTGAATATAAATTAGCAGAGGATACTATATGGTATGATGCCAAACCTATAATTTCAGATTGGAATGATTTACCTAAGCTTAGTCTTCTAAAAGACAGCGAAATTTATAAAAAATTTATTGGTATTACCAAAAGCTTTTGTGAGGCTTCGCAGGGAAGGTATATTACAAGTATTACTGATGTTGGTGCTAATATGGATGTATTGGCGTCCTTGAGAGGAAGAGAAAATTTACTAATGGACTTGATTGTTGAACCTGATGAAGTTAAAAGGTTTCTTTTTAGAATTGATCAATTCTGGAAAGAAGTATTTGATGAAAATATAAAAATTCTAAGCAGGTATAAAAGAACCTTTACTTCATGGGTTCCTATTGTAAATCAAAAAACATGGTATCCGCTTTTAAGTGAATTTTCAACAATGATTTCCCCAACTATGTTTGAAGATATAGTATTTCCTGCAATTCAAAGGGAAGCGGATTATTTAGATCAAGCTCTTTTTAATTTGGATGGTGAAGACCAGGTTAAATATTTATCTATATTGTTGAGATTAGAAGGGCTTCATTCAATAGAATGGGATCCTGTACCAAAGTATAGTCCAAAATTTAATAAAGTGATTAAGGATTTTTCCAGTGAAACATCGATAGAGGTGTATAAACAAATTCAATCCTGTGGAAAAAAATTAGTTATAAGAGAGGTTATACCTGAGCAAATTAAGCCTATTTTAAATAATATTTCTCCAGATGGCGTATTTTTTGTTGTAAATTGTTCAAATAGAAAAGAGGCAGATGAATTTTTAACATTTTCCCGTAAATGGACAAAATATGGAAGATAGGAGTAATTGAGATGAATATTGAGATGAATTTAGAAGAACTTTCTCTATATGTTCAAGAAGGTAATTTAAAAAAGACAAAAGAGTTTGTGCTGCAGTTAATAAAAGAAAAAATCAGTGCAAAGAAAATTTTAGATGAAGCTTTAATAGCTGCTATGGAACAAGTTGGTATAAAATTTAAAAATAATGAAATATATGTACCTGAAATGCTTATTGCAGCAAAAGCCATGAGTGCTGGTTTAAAAATATTGGAGCCAATATTAACTGAATCAGGTATAAAACCCATAGGAACAGTCGTTATTGGTACGGTAAAAGGAGATTTGCATGATATCGGAAAAAATTTAGTTAAAATGATGATGCAGGGGGCAGGAATAAAAGTACATGATCTAGGAGTAGATGTTTCACCAGAAGTATTTGCGGAAAAAGCTGCAGAGGTCAATGCAGATATTGTAGGTATTTCGGCATTATTGACCACTACTATGCCATCTATTGGTGAGGTAATTAAAAATTTTAAAGCTAATGGTGTAAGAGATAGATATGTGTTTATGATAGGTGGTGCGCCAGTTACAGATAGCTATGCAAAGCAAGTTGATGCAGATATTTATATGCCGGATGCCGCTACTGCTGCAGAAGCAGCAAAAGATATTTTGATAAAGAAATATTTAAGTTAAATTTGTCTTATCTTACGAGAGGGGTTTCATATGAATAAAAAGTTTAACAGGTTAGCTTATAGTTCATTAAAAGATTTTATATATGGTGTTGCTAAAAATCCAGTGACAACAAAAAATGGATTGGTAATAGGAGGAGTATTAAAGAGGGCGAAAGAATTATATTGCAAAGGTTTGGTGGTGGAATTAGAGCTTCTTCCACCTATGACTGTAAATCCAGAATGGGGGATTGAAATTAATAAAATAGTTCGTGATGCAATGGATGAAATAAGAAAGGCAATTGACAATAAGGAAGTATATATTGAGGATAGAGAATATAAATGGCTTGACATCATGAGTGATCAACTTGAAAATATTCCAGAAAACGAACAAGAATTTTGGTATAAAATTAAACAAGAATTAAACTTAAATAATTTTATACCATCAGAATATGACTTAAAGATAGATTGAATGTAAATAGGTATTTAAGCGGATAAGGTTTTTTAGCTTTATTTTATCCGCTTGATTTTAAATTATTGTCTTAAATCTGTTAGAATTTTAGTTTTGTCCATGGTACTGCTGTCTACTTTTTTTATTATCTTTGCAGGAGTTCCGGCAGCAACTACTCCAGCTGGAATGTCCTCTATTACTACCGAACCTGCGGCTACAACCGAACCATTTCCTATCTTCACACCTTCTAGGATGACTGAATTAGCGCCTATGAGGACATCATCACCTATCTCGCAGGGAGACTTACTAGGCGGTTCTAAAACCCCGGCCACTACTGCCCCAGCACCTAAATGAACATTTTTCCCTAATTTGCCTCTGGCACCCACTACTGCATTCATATCAACCATGGCGCCTTCACCTATTTCAGCGCCTATGTTTATGACTGCTCCCATCATTATAACTGCCTTTTTTTCTATTTTGACTTTATCCCGTATTATTGCTCCTGGTTCAATTCTTGCGTCTATGTTTATTAGATCCATAAGCGGAATAGCTGAATTTCTCCTATCCTGTTCTATTCTGAAATGATCAATTTTATCTCTGTTCTCTACTAGAAATTTGGATATCACATCACTTTCTCCAAATATAATATGAAAATTATCACTCCCGTAGATTTCCATGTCATTTAGATTACATTTTGATATATTTCCCTGGATATACAGCTTTATCGGTGTGGATTTTTTGGCTTCTTTTATGTACTTGGCTATTTGATAGGGATCTGTAAGATCATACTTTAATTCCATGTTGAATCATCCTCTCTTTTCATATGTTTATACAATAATTCCTGGCGTTTATTATATAGAAGCATCTTTAATTTTTAAACAATTATAACATATAAGTTTTTTAAAATCTACAATATGGTCTTTAAAGATCTTTTTTAGCACTTTTAAGTATTCTACCTATTTGGTCATGGGTAAATACATAGGATTTATTGCAAAAATTACACCTGAGTTCCTCTGATTTACCTTCAGTATAGATTTTTTTCAAATCTTTAAATCCTATACTCATGAGAGCTTTTTCAACTCTTTCTCTGGAGCAGTCACATTTGTAGGATGGAGACAGCTCATCCAGTATTTTTAGATCTATGTCTCCAAATATATCATTTAATACTTCATATATATTTTTCTTCACATCTATCATGGTGGATATAGGAGATATTTCCTGCAGCCTGCTTGTGAGTAGGTCTGACAGGCTGTTATCTGCCCCCGGCATCATCTGTAGTATAAATCCGCCGGCAGATTTTATGCTGAGATCTACATTTACTAAGACTCCCAGTGCCACAGCAGAAGGAGTTTGCTCAGAAACTGTAAAATAGTAAGCCAAATCGTCTCCTATTTCTCCAGTCTGTATGGGTACCTGGCTGGAATAAGGTTCTTTAAGTCCCAGATCTCTTGTGACGGTTAGATTTCCATTTGTGCCTATGATTCCCCCAACATCCAATTTACCTTTGCCGTTGGGAGGTAGATCTGCCGTAGGATTTCCAATATATCCTTTTACATGTCCGTCTGAATAGGAGGTCACCAGCACACCTTTTGCTTTTCCTCCACCTGATATTCTTAAAGTCAAACTGTCACTTTGTGATTTTAGCATTGCACCCATAAGGCATCCAGCGGTTAGCATTCTTCCAAAAGCTGCAGCTGCAGTGGGGCGGCATTTGTGAATTTTAACAGCTTCATTTACTAGTCTTGTAGTAGAAGCAGCTATTATTCTGATGTTGCCGTTTTTGGCCGTAGCTCTTATCAATTTATCTTCCATAATCAAATTCATCTCCTCAGTGCTAGCAATTTATTGTGAACCACTTTATTTGTATTTTTTTACTACATATACTATTCTTTCAGAAATATCAGTTATACTGTCAGTCTGGTAGTTGTCTAATTTTCCCAGAACACTTAATTTACAGTTTTTTAAAAATTTTTCTATTGTATTACATCTATAAGCTCTTTCTCTATGGTGTTCGTCAAATCGTCTATATATGTCCTTATATTTTACAAAGAAGGTGAGATACATGTCCACAATTTCATCTTGCAAATAATTTTCCCATATGTAAGTTAGCTCACCCTCATCATAGGTATAGGTATTATTGCCCAATATGCTGGTGATCTTATAATAGGAATTTATATCGAATACAAATATTCCATTGGGATTGAGGTGGCTGAATACGCCTTCAAAATAATTTTCCAGATTTTCTTCCTTTAGCAGGTAGTTTGTGGAATCAAGGCAGCAGGTTATTAGGTCAAATTGTCTATTTAATTTTAAATTGCTTATGTCTTCACATATTAAATTTGTTTTTAATCCTCTGTTTCTCAATTTTTTATCTGCCTCAGAAAGCATTTCATTGGACAGATCCACTGCCCAGCTGTTTTGAAAATGGGGTGCTATTTTTTCAGTCATATTTCCTGTTCCACAGGCTAAATCCAGATAATTCTTGAATTCTACATTGAAAGTACAGCACAGATCTAAAATTTTTAAAGCCCATTTACCATAATCAATATCTTCGTTTATCAATTTATCGTATATATGTGCGAATTTTTCGTAACAATTCATTTGTATCCCATTATAATCTTATATATTATATATAATGGATATTTCCCCTCTCTTAAAGCTATTTTTATACACTCCGTGAATCAAATTACTGTGTATTCTTGGTTATCTCATTGTTCAATAGACTTTCATTTTTTGGTATATTGAGTTCCTTTTTCCTTTTAGTCATCATACCACCAATTCTTCCGGTTTCCTCAGCTGTCAAACCGCTCCAGCCATAAAGATCCACTTTCCTTTTTAATCCCAATTCTTCTGCTATTTCGTATTTCAATTTTTCTCTCAGTTTCTCGGCCTCTGTAAGCTCTCTGTTTGCTTTTAATTTTGCCTTTATTATTTTCTTCAGCGGCGTTTTTGACATTAATACCACCCTCCCACTTTTACTATAAATTATTTTTACCTCAAAAGCGAGATTTATACATAATTGAAATCCTATTCATTAAAAAAGCAGTTGTCTAACTATATAATAATTATAATCTATATTTAAAATATTATATATACTTACTCCTATATTTTTTGAAGGTAGAAATACATTGACCGTATAATGATTTACTGATACAATTATGGATAAATTAATTCATAAATATTTTTTTCTACTTGAAGAGTAGGAGGTTTAATGGGATCAAATTTAAGTGGCTTTATGCACGTTGTACAGAATTAAAGAGGGAGGATTGTAAAATAAAATTATGAATATAGATGATTATGTTGTAGAGAAGGCTAAAAGGGCAAGTACAGCAGCGAGAATCTTATCTAATATGGGTACTGAAGATAAAAATAGAGCACTGTTTTCCATGGCGAATCAGGTTAAAAAAAGTAAAGATGATATTTTAGAGGCCAATAAATTGGATTTGGAGAATGCCAAAAAAAGCGGGAAAAACAATGCCTTTATCGATAGATTGTCTTTAGATGAAAAGAGAATAAATTCTATGGCAGAGGGCCTTGAAAAAGTAGCTTCCCTTCCTGATCCCATAGGTGAGGGCGTAAAAATGTGGAAAAGACCTAATGATCTGCGTATTGAAAAAGTGAGAGTGCCTTTGGGAACAATAGGGATAATATATGAAGCCAGACCAAATGTAACAGTGGACGCTTCGGCGTTGTGCCTTAAAAGCGGGAATTCAGTTATCCTAAGAGGAGGAAAAGAGGCCATTAATTCAAATTCAGCTATATATAGTATTATAAATAGAGCAGCTGTTGATGCAGGTTTCCCGGAAGGATCTATGGAATTTATTGATATTACTGAGAGAAAAGCAGTAGAGGTTATGATGAAACTCAATAGATATATAGATGTTTTAATACCGAGGGGAGGCAGGGGACTTATAAATTCTGTGGCAGAAAACTCCACTGTGCCTGTAATTAAGACAGGAGCTGGAAATTGTCATGTATATGTGGATGCTGATGCAGATTTGGATATGGCAGAGAAAATAGTTGTAAATGCCAAGACACAAAGGCCGGCAGTTTGCAATGCAATGGAAACATTACTTGTTCATAAGGATGCAGCTGAAAAATTTTTACCTCGCCTGGGAGATACCTTAAGAAGGTTGAATGTTGAAATAAGAGGATGCAGAAGAACGCAAAAATTGATTCCAAATATAAAATTAGCTACCGAGGAAGATTATGAAGAGGAATTCTTAGATTTGATTTTGGCTGTAAAGGTGGTTGATTCTGTGGATGAAGCTATAGATCACATTTATAAATACGGTACAAAACATTCTGAGGCCATAATAACTAATAATTACACTTCTTCCCAGAAATTTTTAAGGGAAGTTGATGCAGCTGCTGTATATGTAAATGCCTCTACCAGGTTTACGGACGGCGGGGAATTTGGGTTTGGTGCGGAAATAGGAATAAGCACTCAAAAGCTTCATGCCAGGGGGCCTATGGGATTAAATGAATTGACAACTACTAAGTATATGGTATATGGGAAAGGCCAAATACGAAAATAATATTGCCTTGATAATATGGTGTTCTGCAGCTTGTGAGTTTATAATTAAACTAGTATATAAAAAGAGGAGTGTTTTATATGAGGTTTATAGAATTGAGAAGTGACACTGCAACTGAGCCTACTCAAGCTATGAGAGATGCCATGTATAGTGCCAGAGTTGGAGACGATGTGTACGGAGATGATCCGACAATGAGAGAATTGGAGGAATATGCACCTAAACTTGTAGGTAAAGAAGCGGCATTGTTTGTGCCAAGTGGTACTTTTGGGAATCAGCTCTCCCTGTTTACACACTGTAAGAGAGGTTCTGAAGTAATATTGGGAGATGATTGCCATATTGTAGTTCATGAAGTAGGTGCTGCGTCGGTTATAGCAGGAGTTCAGCTGAGAACACTTAGAACTAATGGGGGGGAAATGGATCCTGTAGAAGTAAGAAGGACAATAAGAACTGAAAAAAATATACATTATCCAGAAACAGGACTTATATGTATGGAAAATGCTTATTCCAATGGGAGAGTACTTTCCTTAAAAAACATGTCTGAAATTTATAATGCTGCCAAAGAATATAATATTCCAGTTCACCTTGACGGTGCCAGAGTATTTAATGCAGCTTCCTATTTGGGAGTGGATGCCAGGGAGATAACGAAGTATTGTGATTCTGTAATGTTTTGTCTGTCCAAAGGATTGTGCGCTCCTGTAGGTTCTATGCTGGCAGGTTCCAGAAGTTTCATTGAGAAAGCTAGAAAATGTAGAAAACTTATGGGTGGTGGATTAAGGCAGGCAGGTTTTCTGGCAGCGGCAGGACTTGTGGCACTGAAGGATATGGTGGGCAGGCTGGGCGAAGATCGTGAAAATGCCATTTCCCTTGGAGAAGAACTATCCAAAATACCTGGGATAAAAGTGAATATGAAAGACATTCAAATAAACATGGTTTTTTTTGACATGTCAGAAACTGGTTATGACAGTGCCAAGCTAGTAGAGGAATTTTATAAGAAGGGAATTAAAATAAATCCAGAAGAAGGCGGAAAGATGAGGTTTGTAACCAATTACTGGGTGAAAAAGCAGGACATACCTTATATTGTAAACACTTTTAAGGAAATACTTCGTAAAAATTGTAACTAAATTATTTGTGTTGACTTATTTTTTTTATAGCTGTATATTTAATAGTAAATATTTTAAATTTTTGGGGCACATAAAAGTAATTGTTGCTATTTTGGACAACTTGCTTTTAGATGATTTTAAAAGGAGGGCTTTTTTAATGTCAAAATCATATGTATTTTATGATGGAAAAATTGTAGATGAAAATGAGGTAACTATAAACATAAGATCAAAGGCATTTAACTATGGATTAGGATGCTTTGAGGGTATAAGAGCCTACTGGGATGAGGATGAAAAACAACTTTATGGATTCAGGCTGAAAGACCATTATGTTAGATTACTTCAATCTGCAAAGACTTTTAATTTAAATATTCCTTATAGTGTAGATGAGTTATGTAAAATTACAGTGGATTTGTTGAAGAAAAATCAATTTAAACAGACTACTTACATAAGGCCTGTCGTATTTGATGGAGGGACAAATATAAATCCAACCCTTTCGGATGCGGAACCTAAGTTCCTTATATATTGTCAACCCATGGGCAAATTTGCAGGCAAAGAAGAGCTAAGCGTCTGTATATCTTCTTGGAGAAGACTGGAGGATACCATGCTTCCTCCAAGGACTAAGCCAACTGCAGCTTATCTGAATTCCGCTTTAGCATCTTTAGAAGCAAATCAAAGTGGATATGATGAAGCACTGTTCTTGACTGTAAGTGGACATGTTTGCGAAGGACCTGGAGAAAATATTTTTATTGTTAAAAAAGGGCAGTTGATTACACCGCCGCCTTCTGACAATATACTAGAAGGTATAACCAGGGATCTTGTCATGAGGCTTGGCAGAGAGGAACTTGGAATTGAAGTAGTAGAAAGAAGCATTGCCAGGACAGAACTCTATGCATCAGATGAAATATTCTTTAGTGGAACTGCTATGGAAGTTACCCCAATAGTAAAGGTGGATAATAGGATTATAGGTACGGGTAAACAAGGAGAGGTTTATAAAAAAATCAAGGAGCTTTTCTTTGGACTTACTACTGGGAAAAATCCTAAGTATGCTAAATATTGTACACCAGTTTATTGATTATATAAATGCAAATTTGAAAAGACCGGTCAAAGTGCTCAATTGGCGGTGAATGGATAACGAAACTTATTTAATATCAATGGCAATTTATCATAAAGTTATAATGGTGAATTGCCATTTGCTTTATTTTAAATTGAAGGCATAAGAAATATTAATATCTAAAAAAGGAAATAGAATAAATCTGCTGTCAGAAGGTGGGAATATGGAAACTACTCATAAAATTTCATCACTTAAATACAGAGTTATCAGGAAAAACAGAAAGAATGTAAGTATAAGTATAGATGAAAAGGGGGATATAATTGTAATAGCTCCATGGAATATAAATTATGACTCTGTAGAAAAGATAGTTAAAAGCAAAATGGACTGGATATATAAAAGTAAAAATATCATAAAAGACAAGATTGAGTATATGAAGTCCATGGGTATTTCACAGGGGAAAAATATGCTTTGGCTGGGGAAACTTCTAGAAGTAAAAAAATGCGAGTCAGATATAAAAGAATGTCACGTGGAAGTTTTGAATGACAAAATTATTATCTATGGCAATAGTTCATTAATAAAAAATCAGGAGGCTATAAACAAAAGCATCCGTAAATTTTATAAAGAGAAATCCAAAATAATTTTTGCTGAAAAAGTGAGGTTTTATGGTAAAAAGATAAATGTACATCCCAATAAAATAACAGTAAGGTGTCAGAAAACCAGGTGGGGAAGCTGTTCTTCAAAAGGGAATCTAAGTTTTAATTACAAGCTTCTGATGGCACCTTTGGATGTAATAGATTATATAGTTGTGCATGAACTCTGTCATCTAGTGTATATGGATCACTCTGGGGGATATTGGAGAATGGTTGGCTCCATAATACCTCAATATTTGGATAAAAGGAATTGGCTTAAAAATAATGGATACATGCTTAGATTCCCTTAAAATCCTGGATGCACCATTATAGTGTAGACATCAAAAGAAATATGAAGTAAAATAATATTTATACGAGAAAAATAATGTGAGAGGAAAACTGATATGGAGTTTTATTCACTACTCTTGATTGCACTGGCACTTTCTCTAGATGCTTTTGGTGTTTCACTTTGTATAGGATTAAATAAAGCAATAAGTAGAAAGATTAAAATTCAATTTATAGGTTCTTTTGGATTTTTCCAATTTTTTTTTGCAATATCTGGAGCATATGCAGGATTTCTATTTAATAGATATATTGTTTCCGTGCCAGAGGTTATAGGAGGGGCATTGGTATTGATAACAGGAGTATTAATGCTGAGAGATGGTTTGAAAAATAAAAAGGAATCTCTATTTTTTAAACCGGGAATGGTTATGGTATTTGGAATTTCAGTGAGCATCGATGCTTTGATAATTGGATTTACCACTTTGAATAATATAGAGAGTAATTTGAATTTGCTGTATAGTACTTTATTTATAGGTATAACTACATTTTTAATATCTTTGATTGCCTTCCTGATTTCAGGGTATCTTCGGAAAATACATATTATAAGCAAGTATGCAGATTATATAGGTGGTATAATACTTATTATATTTGGTATTAAAATGATGTTTTTTTAAGAGAAACTTGGGGTGAATTCATGGATGTAGAAAAATGTTTGAGAAAATATAACATAAAAGTTACAAAGGCAAGATTAAATATCATGGATATATTATATAAAAGTGAGGAGGCAATAAATGCGGAAAGTATATTTAAAAAGTGCAAGGAAAAAAACGTAAATGTGGATTTATCTACAATTTACAGATCTTTAGAGCTATTTGAAATAAAAAAGATTGTAAGAAAAATTGATTTAGGTCAAGGGGAATACAGTTATTCAATAATAAGAGAAAAACATAAGCATATATTACAATGTAAAATATGTCATAAGCAAATAGAAATAGATTGTCCCATGCAACAGGTAGAGGAAATAATAAAGAGTAAAACAGGCTTTGTATTTGAAGAGGAAAAGCTTGATTTTAAGATAAAAGGTATATGCAGAGATTGCAGAAAGAAAATAAAAAAAGTATAAATTAAAAATCACTTTGCTTAAGAGTTACTTGGGCAGGATATACCTTTTTTACTTTCCATATACCCCTGTTGTTTTTTTCCAAAAATACAGTATATCCTACTCTTCTATGAGGGGATTCACTTGAGATTCCCTCAACTTTAATGAATGCAACTGCACCGTTGGAAAATGAGGTAGTCATATCTTGCATATCGTATATCTTATATTTATTAAAAATTCCCGTTGTAAAGTAGTGCGTAACTGCATAATCAATATTTCTACAATTAATTGACGTGTATATATTTTTTGTTATTACAAGACTTATAATAATTAGCATAGTTAAAAATAAAAATTTTTTCATATTTACCTCCATATAATGGAAAAAATATTTTCAATATTATAATATCTAAAATTTATTCATAAGTAAATACTAATTTCATATTTACTGGTAGAATTTTCAATAATAATAACTGAATATTGATAGATACGCTTTTAATTAAAAGTCATGGTATTTTAATTTTTAAAATAATATGTTGTTATGGTTTCGTAAAAAATAAAATTATTATGCAAAACTTTATTGAGGTGAAATGATGAGGTTAGAGTTTATAAATAGGGTTAAAGAAAAGGATATACTAGGGAAAAGCATATTAACCAGTGAAGGGCAAGTTTTGTTAAGAGCAGGAGTTGAATTAAATAGTAGTTTCATAAGTAAACTAAAAGAATTAGGTGTGTTTTATTTATATGTAGAGGATGAAAGATTAGAAGATGTACAGGTGGAGGATGAAAAATTAACCCAATTAAAACAGTTTACAATTAAAAGCATGTCAAATATACTTGCAAATATACATGATTGCAATGGCAAAAAACTAAAGGAATCATTAATAGATGTGGAAGATATGATAAGTTATATAATTGAGCTTGGAGATGTTAATAAAAGCCTTTATGATATACAAACTTATGATAATTATACTTTTATTCATTCTATAGATGTATGCATTATGGCTTCTTTTTTGGGCATTTCAGCAGGATATAACAATTGGGATTTAAAGGAAATTGGAGTAGGAGCGGCACTGCATGATGTGGGAAAGACGAAAGTTCCTACTGCTATATTAAATAAAAGGGACAGGCTTACGGAGGAGGAATTTTATGAAATAAAAAAACATCCTATATATGGCTCACAACTGTTGAAAAAGAATTTTGCTATCTCAGATAATATAATAAAGATGGTGGAGCAGCATCATGAGAGAGTAGATGGGAAAGGATATCCTTATGGACTCAGTAATAGACAGATAACAAAATTTGCAAAACTGGTTTGTATATGTGATGTATATGATGCGGTGAGCAATGACAGGTGTTACAGAAAAAAATTTAGCCCTAACGATGCCTATGAACTCATTCTTTCAGGAAGCGGAAGCAGTTTTGATCAAAATCTGGTATCTTATTTTAAAAATACTTTTGCTATTTATCCCCTGGGATGTTGTGTCAAATTGTCAAATGGGGTTGAAGGTTATGTTATAAGGCAAAATAGGGGATTTCCAGATAGGCCGGTGATAAGAGTGCTGTACGATGCAAAGACCAGGGAAGCTATACCAGCTTTTGAAATAGATTTGCTGAAAAGTACAGATTTGGTTATAGTAACAATAGTTGAATAAAATGGAATTGTATAGAATAATTTGTAAAGCGTATAATAGATCTAAGAATATTTAAATCATTAAATATTTATATTTTCAGGAGATAAACATGAATTCATATATTAAAGATTTAATAGATAAACTTTATAAATTGTATGATTTTAATATCATAGAGATGGATCAGCAGCCAGGAGTATGCAGCAGATGGGCAATATATAATAGAGATGGTGATGCCCTAAATATAATGTTTTTTTCTGATATAGAAAGTTATAGAGATATAGTAGTAGAAAATATAATGTATAATTTTAGAAAGCTGCTTCCCGGTGAGGATATGAGATTAATACAGATAGTTGTAGATAAAAATGCCGATATATTGCAAAATGGTAGTAATCCACAGTTAAATTATAAAATTTATCCACAGTGTGAATTGATTTTAATCAACCCCAATTTAAACAGGGTATTAGGGTGTACAAATGCTGTGAGAAATTTGGCCGAACAGATAGCTCAGGCAATGCAGCATATTGGCCTCAATAATTCTTATGGCAGTGGTGTAGGTAGAAGAGAGGAAATGACTAAATCTATTGTCACTTACGTGATTATAACTTTAAACATAATGACTTATATTGTAACATCATATTTTTCTGGAAATATATTTGATAGCAATTTAAATGTACTTATATTTATGGGAGCTAAGGTCAATTCTCTTATAGACAGTGGACAATACTATAGATTATTCACATGCATGTTTTTACATGCAGGAATAATACACCTAGCTGTAAACATGTATTCTCTCTATATAATGGGTACTTTTATTGAAAAAATATATGGTAAAATAAAATATGTGATCATATATTTTGTATCGGGTATTATTTCATCTGCCTTCAGCTGTGTATTTTCACCTTCTATTTCTGTAGGAGCATCTGGTGCGATATTCGGACTTTTAGGTGCTTCTCTGGTATTTGCCCTTAAAATGAAAAGGCAGGTAGGAAGAGGATTTATTGTGAATATAATGTTTGTAATTATAATGAATCTGATGATAGGATTTTCTGTGGCAAATGTAGATAATTTTGGACATTTAGGAGGACTTATAGGAGGTATATCTATAACCTGGCTGTTGGATAAGATGAAGTAGAAAAAAGAGTGCTCCTGGTAATTTGAAAAACCGATGATGAGCACTCTTATAGGGAATATGTTGTGATTACCTATATGCCGTTGATTTTAATTCGCTTAAATCCTTTGAAAATAAAGTTTCCTTTTTTAAAAGTAAATCTGTTATTTTTTTAAGACAGTGTCTGTTTTCGATTATGATGTTTTTCACTTCTCCATATATGGAATCAATTAGACTTTTGCATTCCTGAATTATTTTATCCTGATTTATATTCAAATCATATAGCTCCTGCATGTTTAAAAGACCTAATGTTTTTCCCATACCGTATTGAGTTATCATGTTAAAGGCTATATTGGTACTGCGCTGCAAGTCATTGCGGGCTCCGGTAGTAACGTAGTTGGAGCCGAATACAACTTCTTCAGCGGCACGGCCTCCAAGGAGTACCATTATCCGCTTTTTTAAATAATCCTTGTTTTCATAAAGCTTGTCCTCTGGAATACTTAATGTATATCCACCTGCACCTTTGGTACTTGGAATAATCGTTATTTTAGATATCTTTTCATTTGGCAGTATTCTTGAGGATACCAATGCATGTCCCACTTCGTGATATGCAGTTATTTTTCTATCCACATCTCTTATATAATCTCTATTTTTCTTTTCGTATCCCGCCAATACAATGGAGAAGGCTTTATCCATATGATCATTTTCAATAGTAGCACTATTTTCTTTGCAGGCAATTATGGCAGCTTCATTTATTAAATTTTCAATTTTTGCCCCTGAAAAATAGGAAGTTTTTTGAGCCCACTCATGGATGTCTATATCACCTATAGGTTTATTTTTCAAATGTAGATTTATGATTTTTTCTCTTGAGGAAATGTCTGGTAAGATTATTTCTATATGTCTGTCAAATCTACCCGGCCTTAAAAGGGCGGGATCCAGCATATCCAATCTATTGGTCGCGGCTATAACTACAATGCCTTCTTTTTCATTGAATCCGGACATTTCTGTAAGAAGGGCATTTAAAGTCTGATCCCTTTCGTCAGAACCACCAGAGCTATTTGAAGCACTTCGCTTTTTGCCGATAGCATCTATTTCATCTATAAATATGACGGCTTTTCCCTGATTGTTATTTCTAGCTTTTTTAAACAACTGCCTTATACGACTGGCTCCAACACCTACATATACCTGTATGAAGTCAGAACCAGAGACTGCATAAAAAGGAACATTTGCTTCACCTGCAACAGCTTTGGCGATAAGGGTCTTCCCTGTACCTGGTTGTCCATAAAGCATGATGCCTTTTGGCATTCTGGCCCCATAAGAGGTATATTTTTCTGGGTTTTTCAGGAAATCTACTATATCTTTTACACTTTCTTTTGCTTCATCATTTCCAGCCACATTATTAAAATTATAATTGGAGTCTTCAACAGCAGTAGCATCCAGAGAATCCAGGGAAAATGCCTTTTTAGAAGCTTTTGCAGAAGGTTTAAGTGACAAAATTATAATAGATATAATGGAAACAGCCATCAGGGCAATAGGGTATACTTGCCTACTATTTACAGGATAATTTTCAAGTACATTTATTCCATTTTTCAAGAAAGTTTCTTTAGTACTAGGTGTTCTGGGATTATCTGTGTCGTATATTGTACCATTTTTTAATTGTACCCTTATTTTGGGAGAGTCTGTTAAATAAATTGTGGAGATATTTTTAGCAGAAAGATCTTTTTCAAATGAAGTATATGATTTATAATTTATAGAATTATTGTTATAATTCATAAACACCAATAAACCCACAGAGAGTACAAATATTAAAATTGGTATTAAAACAAGCTTGTTTTTTATTTTTTTCATTGAACTTCTCACCTTCTTGAAATAATTTTTAGCTTAATTACAAAAAATTAGTTATAATTAAATTATTTTACATATAATTTGAAAACAAATTTAAACTATAATAATTGTAATATTATAATGATATTATAATATTTTTGACAATTAGTCTAATGAAAATCATAAATATTTCTAGTGTAATTTATGGAAAAAGCTAAAAACTGATGAAATGGCGGGGATAGATACCCGGTAAATTAAGTTGGCTTTACTTTTAGGTAAGTATAGACGAACTGTGTATAAATTGATATGATATAGATAAATTAATTATAGGACATTCCGAAAAGACAGAGGTGAATAAATTGATTCAGGTTATCGGATACTTATTGGTAGTAGTAACAATAATTGCAGTAGTTTCCATTATATCGATTTTAAAAAATAATGCTGAAATAAAAAAAAGAATAGAAGAACAATGGGGTAAAAAATCAGATAAGAAATACAATAGGCAAGAAATCAATGATATATCAGGATATTTTAGAAATATAAATCTATATGAAAAGAATAGTTTTTTCGTTGATGATATTACATGGAATGATTTGGAAATGAATGAAATATTTAAAGATATGGATACTACTTCTAGTACTCCAGGAGCTGAATCTCTCTATGCCATGCTGAGAAAACCCATATATGATGATGAAGCTCTAAAATATAGAAATGAGATTATAGAATATTTTATGAAGAATCCTGAAAAGAGGAAAACTTTACAATATGTGCTTGGTAAGCTTGGAATAAAAAGAGGAATTTCCATAACCAATTATTTTTATAATGTCAATCACTGTGAACACAGGCATTCATTATTAAATATTTATAGATTATTTAGGATTTTACCTATAGCTTCAATTGCATTTATGATTGTGAATTTATATGTGGGGGCATTTTCTTTAATCATATGCTGCTTCATAAATATTACAATTCATTATTTTTTTAAAGGAAGATTAGATTATAAGCTCAGGGATTTCGCCTATATAATCAATATAGTGAAGTGCTCCAATTCGATATTGAAAATCCATGTGGAAGAACTGGGTCAATGTATTGATAAATTGAAAAATGCTTCTGATTCTGTTAGAAAAATCAAGAAATTCTATTTTAGCTTGTTCAATAATGGCACGGATATGGCCATGTTAATGGAATATATGAGTATATTATTCCTGACGGATCTGATAAACTATGAAAAAATGAGTTCTGTACTTGAACAGAAAAGTGATGAATTTAAAACCATCTATTCGATAATTGGGAATATAGATAGCTGTATAGCGATTGCTTCATATAGAGTGAGAATAAAAAGCTATGCTGTCCCAAAATTACATATATGCAGCAGCAAGAAAAATCAAAGTATTGTAGTTAAAGATTTGGTTCATCCACTTATAAAAGGGGCTGTACCTAATTCTTTGAAGATCACGGAATCCATTTTGATCACAGGTTCCAATGCATCGGGTAAATCAACTTTTTTGAAGACTTTAGCTTTGAATATCATATTTGCTCAAACTATATGTACATGCACTGCCAGTTATTTTGAGGGCTATTATGTAAAAGTATATACTTCCATGGCTTTAAGGGATGATGTATTGGGAAAGGAAAGTTACTATGTAGTGGAAACTAGATCCTTGAAGAGAATTATTGACAGCATTGACAAAAGCATACCCACCGTGTGTTTTGTGGATGAAATACTCAGGGGAACCAATACAGTGGAGAGAATAGCAGCTTCTTCACAGGTGCTTAAATATTTTACATTGAATAACTGTATTTGCATAGCAGCTACTCATGATATAGAACTTACGTACATACTTGAAGATTATTTTAGAAATTATCATTTTCGGGAGAGCATTAAGGACAATGAAATATCTTTTGATTACAAAATTTACCCGGGGAAGTCTAAGACTCAAAATGCAATAAAGCTTTTAAGCATTTTTGGATATGGAGATAATATTGTAAATGGAGCTGAAGAAAAAGCAGCATCGTTTCTCAAAAATGGTCTGTGGGAAAAAGAACAGATTGAATGATTTTAATAAAATGCTTGATTCTTGAAATAATGTACCATAATGGAGAGGAGAATTATATATGAATGTGTCTGCAGCAAAAGTTATCTTAACTGAAGAAGATATACTCAGTATAGCTCAAGATTATTTAAAAATAGAAGGATTGGATATAGAAAATATAAATATACAAGAAATAATTACTGTAAGCGGTACCTACAAGAAAAAAATAAATACTGCCT
This sequence comes from Clostridium sp. MT-14, assembly GCF_042436595.1. NCBI lineage: Bacteria > Bacillati > Bacillota > Clostridia > Eubacteriales > Clostridiaceae > Clostridium > Clostridium sp. MT-14. The sequence continues at coordinate 69,044 of NZ_JBHMIY010000001.1, read as the reverse complement.
TTGAGATTAAATTGGGGCTGGGCAGCATAAGAAACAATGTTATAAACTTAAAGATATTTGATTTAAAGATCTATAAATTAAAAATAATAAAAAGTGTTAAAAATATTGCAGTAAAAAAAATATTGGAAAATTTTGTTTCATACGGAATAAATGTGAACGGAGACAATATAAATATTGATTTAAATTTGGCTGTAAAGCTCATACCATATTTTAATCTTAAATTAACAAGAATAGAGACATTACCAAATGCTTTAGAGATAGAGGCAGAAAATATAAAATATGAAAAAGAGAAAAAATTTCCTCATATAGAGAAAAAGAAAAATCCATTGATTTTAAATGGTTATCATAAATTTAGAAAAAAAATTTTACACAAAGTGCCATCTAAATACGAAAAAATTGTAGAATATGGTATGCTTGTGCCGGATATAATAGTGCTGTTCTGGAGATTGCTCAAAGATAAAAGAGTGAGTTTAAAAGTTAAGATTATTCTTACTGCCCTGACAGCTTATCTGGCAAGTCCTATAGATATACTACCTGATTTTATACCTTTTGTAGGAAAAATAGATGATATTTCCATAGCATTTTTTGCACTTAATATCATAATAGATGAAATACCTGAAAAGATCATAATGGATAATTGGCAGGGAGAAAAAAATATAATTTCAATTACAAAGGAAGCAGTGAATTATATCACGGAAATATTAGGGGGTAAAAATGTATCTAAAATTTTAGAACAGATTCGAAACATATTTAAATCCCATCCTATAAATAATTGTGAAAATTAGTCTGTTTAAAAAAATTAAATTTACATATCCTATTTAATATAGTTAAATCCCCATTATATTAAAAATCAATATTTTAGGGAAAATTAAGAAAGGAGTAGGATATAAATGCATGGAAAATTTATAGCTGGTGCAATAATCGGAGCGGCAGTTGGCATGATGGTGATGCCTGGGCTGGGGGGATCTAATCGGAGAAAAATAAAAAGAGTCTCTAGACACCTGAAAGATACTGCAGATGAAATGATGAATTGGGGGAAGTGATAATTTATAATTTAATATAAATGAAGGTTGATGTACATTTTTTCATAATATTACAGATGTTAGTGACAAAATGTACATCTTATTTTAAATAAGACAATTATTAACTTAAATTTAATTTAGATCATATTTTAAAAGATTTTCTTTTATTACAAAAAATATGGTATAATGGGATAAATACTTAGTAAAAATTTTAATGTGGTTAAAATTTATGATCTATAGTTGCACAGTGTAAAGGAAGATGAAATTATGGAGATACTTTCTTTAGGAGAAAAAATAAAAAAAAGAAGAAAAGAACTGAACATGACTTTAAAGGATTTGGCAGGGGATAGAATTACACCTGGACAAATAAGTCTTGTAGAGTCCGGAAAATCAAATCCAAGTATGGATCTTCTGGAATATTTGGCAGCAGAATTGAAGACTTCTGTTGAATATCTAATGGAATCGGAGGAAACTCAAGCAGAAAAAATTTGTACTTATTTTGAAAATATAACTGAATCCTGCATAATAAGCGAAAACTTAATTCAGGCGGAACAATACATTGAAAAGACTTTATATTTTGCGGATAAATATGGACTAGAATACAAGAAAGCAAAGAATTTGTATTTAAAAGGTGTAATACACATGGCTAAAGGTGATTATTTAATTTCACAACAATTTTTTCTATCAGCTAATGGGATATTTATTAAAAATAATAAATATGAACAGATTATAAAGACTTTTATCAATTTAGGTAAAATTACAATGAAATTGAAATCTTACCATTCTTCTTGCAGTTATTTTCAACAGGCGGAAAATGTATATAATGAAAACAAAATTGAGAATGATTTTTTAGTGGGAGAAATATATTATTATATAGCATGTGCAAATTTTAAGTTAGAAAATGTAGAAAAAGCCATAAACTATTCCTATTTGGCAAAAGAAAAATTTAATCAAATGGATAACAAAAAAGAATATGCTAATACACTTTTTCTGCTAGCTGAAGAATATAGTAAAAAGGGAGACATAGATAAAGCTATAAAATATTCTAAAAATGCATTAGAAGTGTACAGAAAATTGGATGATGCTATGAATGTTGCCAAAATTGAAAATAACTTGGGAAAACTATTTTATCAGTTTGACAACATTGAAGAATCTTTTATTCATTTAAATAAGGCGAAAGAATTGAGAATAAAGCTGAAGGACAGAGATGTAGTTACAACACTGGTGGATATATGTGAAAATTATATAAAGCTAAAAGACATTGAGAATTCAAAAAAAGTTCTCGATGAGATAATGGACAAAGTAGATGAGGGGAATAGCAAAACTTTAATATATTATTATTTGCTGAAGTTCAGAATAGATATGCTTGAGTCTAATAAAAAAGAGGCAGAAAATACTTTGATCATGGCATTGAATTTTGCAAATAATATGGATTATATTGAGGAAGCTGCCAAAATATCAATAATGCTAGGAAAATTTTATATAGAAAATAATTTAAATAAAGAAGCTGCTAAATATTTAAATGAAGGTGTTGAGAATTTTAAAAAAATAGGATTATTAAAAGATTCTTAAATAAAATAGGTGAGAATTATGGAGATACTTTCTACTGGACAAAAAATTAAAAGAGCCAGGATATATAAGGGATATACCTTAAAAAGGTTATGCGGTGATAAAATTTCCGTTTCAAAGATGAGCTGTATAGAAAATGATAAAATAAAGCCTGAACAGTGGATTTTAAAATTTGTGTCAAGTAAGCTTGAACTCGATGTTGAATATTTAAAACAGGATGTAAGAAGTCAGATAATCAAAAATATAGATGACATATCTAAAAGTTCTCCTGGAGAAAATTATGAAAAATTACTTCAATATAATTTAAAATTTGCGGACAATTACTCTTATAGCGATATATGCTTTGTTATAATGCATATGCTTTTTAATCACTATCTGGATAAAAAACAAGTTGGAAAGCTGCAGTTTATAATTTCAACCTATTATGATTATCTACAGAAATGCTTTTCCAATGAAAGAAATTCAATTTACTATATGGATATTGCCAGATATTTTTATGTGTCCGGAGAATTTTCTCAATCTATAAATTATTATGATAATGTAATTCGGATTTGTGAAGAGGATGGATGCGGTGAATATCTATTAAAAGCTATGTACCATAAGGCCACCTGTTATATTAATCTGAAGTGTTATGACAAGGCATATGAACTGGCGATGAAAATTGTAAATTTAATGGATTCAATGCAGGGGGATATAGAAAATGTATGTATTTATCAGATGCTTGCTATACTTTCATTAAAAATGGACATAAATAAATTTAGTAAGTATGAAAAAAAAGTGTATGAACTCTGTGAAAAAAATTTAAAGAATAAATGTGAAGCAATGTTTGATTATGCCCGTGTACTGTTTAATTTAGGGGAGAAAAATAGGGCTTTGAGTTATCTGGATGAATCATTGAGAATATATCCTAAGGATAATATAAGGGAATTAGTACATTTTATGCTTATGAGTACAGATATATTAATAGATAATAAATTCTTAAAGAGGGCATGTATTACATGTAACAGAGCTTTAGATTATGCTATAAATTTAGACGATATAGCTTTTATAGAAAGGGCATATTATTACAAAGCTTTGATGTTATTAAAAGAGGGAGACTTTTCAAAGGGAGAAATGTGTATGAATCTTTCTTTAGATAATCTTCTCAAATTTGGAACCAGCAGAGAAATATATAAAAGATATATGGAAATGGGAGAGATGTATTATAAGGTAGGTAATGTGGAGGAATCTGTTAAATATTTTACCTTTGCTATAAATCTAAAAGAAAAATATAAATTTTTGTAATTGTTAATTATAATGAATGGTATATGCAATATTAAAATAAAAAGGAGGGATTGTGTAGATACTTATTTATAAGGTTTGCACAATATTGTTATGGATATAAATAAGCTTACAGTAAAGGCCCAGCAGTCAATAAATGAAGCACAACTTATAGCTGTAAGACATAATCATCAGCAAATAGATGTAATTCATTTGTTTTCAGCGCTGGTATTTGAAAAAGATGGATTGATTCCAAATATATTCGGAAAGATGTCTGTAGACGTAAAATCTCTTGTAAATGAAACAAAGAAGGTTCTGGATAAAATGCCGAAGGTATTGGGAGAAGGTGCAGAGAGCAGCTCTCTTTATGCTACCAGGAGGTTTGAAGATGTTTTTGTAAAGGCAGAGAGTATAGCTAAGAACTTTAAGGATTCCTATATAAGTGTAGAGCATTTAATGTTGAGCATTATGGAAATTCATTCTCGAGATGTGGATGAAATATTGCAAAAATTTAACATAACGAAAAATGCTTTTTTAGAAGCACTGTCTCAAGTTAGAGGAAATCAAAGAGTTGATACCCAGGATCCAGAGGGAACGTATGAGGCTTTAGTCAAATATGGAAGAAATTTAATTGAAGAGGCGAAAAAGAACAAACTGGATCCTGTTATAGGTAGAGATGACGAGATCAGAAGAGTGGTAAGAATACTTTCGAGAAGAACTAAGAATAATCCCGTACTCATAGGAGAACCGGGGGTTGGGAAAACTGCCATAGTGGAAGGACTGGCGGAGAGGATTATAAGAGGCGATATACCTGAGGGACTTAGAGATAAGATAATATTTTCACTTGATATGGGAGCACTGATTGCAGGAGCTAAATTCAGAGGTGAATTTGAGGAGAGATTAAAGGCTGTATTAAAAGAGGTACAGAAAAGTGAGGGAAAGATAATACTTTTTATAGATGAAATTCATACCATAGTTGGAGCTGGAAAAACGGAGGGGTCCATGGATGCAGGAAATCTTATAAAACCAATGCTTGCAAGAGGGGAGCTTCACTGCATAGGTGCCACTACTTTTGATGAGTATAGGAAATATATAGAAAAGGATAAAGCACTGGAGAGAAGATTCCAGCCGGTTGTAATAGATGAACCGACTGTGGAAGATTCTATTTCCATACTGAGGGGGCTTAAAGAAAAATTTGAAATATACCACGGCATAAGAATTCATGACTCTGCCATAGTGGCAGCGGCGAAACTTTCCAGCAGGTATATAACGGATAGGTATTTGCCAGACAAGGCTATAGATCTAATTGATGAAGCCTGCGCCATGATAAGGACTGAAATTGACAGCGTGCCTACTGAAATGGATGATGTGAGAAGGAAACTGTTTCAGTTGAAAATTGAAAGGGAGGCATTGTCAAAGGAAAAAGACAGCGCTTCTGTGGAAAGACTTAAAACAGTGGAGAAAGAATTAAATGATTTAAAAGACAAGGATAATGAACTGACAGCTAAATATGAGAAAGAAAAGTCCAATATAACTGAAGTGAGAAATTTAAAAAAGCAGCTGGATGTCGCGAGAGGCCAGATTGATAAAGCAGAGCGAGAATATGATTTAAATAAAGTTGCAGAATTAAAATATGGAGTCATACCTGAACTGGAAAGTAAAATAAAAGCTGAAGAGAATCTTATAAAAGAAAATAATGAAAGTGCTATGCTAAAAGAGGAAGTTACAGAAGAGGAGATATCACAGATAGTATCCAAATGGACGGGGATACCTGTATCCAGATTGGTAGAGGGAGAAAGACAAAAACTTGTTAAGCTGGAAGATGAACTTTCAAAAAGAGTCATAGGTCAGGAGGAAGCTGTTAAGGCGGTTTCTGATGCCGTAATAAGGGCAAGGGCAGGAATGAAGGATCCAAAGAGGCCCATAGGCTCATTTATATTCCTGGGACCTACAGGTGTAGGTAAGACGGAACTGGCCAAAACTCTTGCCAGGACTTTATTTGACAGTGAGGAGAATATAATCAGAATAGATATGTCGGAATATATGGAGAAGTATTCTGTTTCAAGGCTTATAGGAGCTCCTCCAGGATATGTGGGTTATGAAGAAGGAGGCCAGCTTACGGAAGCAGTTAGGAGAAAACCCTATAGTGTAATATTATTTGATGAAATAGAAAAGGCACACAACGATGTATTTAATATATTTCTTCAGATATTGGATGATGGAAGACTTACAGATAATCAGGGCAAGGTAGTGGATTTTAAAAACTGCATTATAATTATGACTTCCAACATAGGAAGCAGCTATCTTCTGGAAAATAAAAGTGCTGTGGGAATAGACAAAGATGTAAGAGACAGGGTAATGAATGACATGAAGTTGAAGTTTAAACCGGAATTTTTAAACAGACTGGACGATATAATAATGTTTAAACCATTGAATACAGAGGAAATCAAATCTATAATAGACATATTTTTAAAAGATATAGAAAATAGATTAAAAGATAAAAACATTTATATAGAGATAACTGACAGGGCAAAAAATATTATAGCAAAAGAAGGATACGATCCGGTTTATGGAGCCAGACCTTTGAAAAGGTACATGGAAAATGTTCTTGAAACTTCTATTGCCAAGAAAATAATCAAAGGTGATATTTATGAAGGCTGTAATATAAAAGTGGATTATAAAGACAAATTTGAAATAGAAAAAATATAGAAAATTTGTTAAAATTAAATATTTAATTAGGTGTTATTTTAATAAGTAAAAGGAAAAGTTAAATACTGCAGTCCGCCGCTACTGTATGGAGAATGAAACTTTATCATGTCACTGGATGTATTGTCTGGGAAGACTAAGGAGTAAGATGAATCTGAGCCAGGAAGCCTGCCTAATATATATGTTGATTCCTTCGGAGGAAAGGGAGATATATGTTATGGGGGGATGTTTTTTGAAACAGGATAATATATTTATTACAGGCTATGCAAAGCTTCCGAAGGGAATAACGGCAAGTCAGCTTTACGGTGGAGAAGTTGTTATAGGAGTTATTGTAAATAGGTATTCAGGAGAAATACAGGATATAGAGTGTTCTTTTGTCACTGACACCGCAAAAAAATATGCCAAAGAATTGTTAATAAGGAAAAATTTGAATGATATTGAAGGAATTGTGTCGGATATAGAAGATAATTATTTTGGAATGGCTAAAAAATCTTTTATAGCGGTATTGATAAATTGTTATGAAAGGTATAAAATGATAGTAAAGAAAGTAAAGAAAAAAAGTTAATAATATTGCCATTTTATTATGGTATGAAGGCTGAACCTTTATATAAAATTAATAAAAATAACGGCATGAGTACATTTTTCAATGCACTTATGCCGTTTTTTGTTTTTCTATTGTACATACCTAGATCAAAAAAGTCAGAATGTAAAGCATAAATTAAAAAATTTAATAAATAATATAATTATGCTAATTATTTAATAAAGAAGGGGATAGTATGATTACGGATAGAATAAAAAACAAAGAACTTTTAAAACGTATAGGGACACCAAACGATGCTGCCCAACTTATCAAAGACGGCATGACTGTCGGAACTAGTGGTTTTACGTTTTCAGGTTATCCTAAATCAGTGCCCATAGCACTGGCGAAGAGGGTAAAAGATGGTGAAAAAATTAAAATCAATTTGTACACAGGTGCCTCTGTAGGGGATGAACTGGATGGAGAACTGGCCAGAGCCGGCGCAATTAAAAAGAGATTTCCATATCAGACACACAAGGATGTAAGAAATGCCATCAATGCAGGTAAAATCGATTACGTAGATGCACATCTCAGTATGTCCCCACAGATGGTTGATTATGGTTTTATGGGCAAAATCGATGTAGCGATAGTTGAAGCTGTCGGTATAACTGAAGAGGGTTATATAATACCAACTACATCTGTAGGGAATTCACCTACATATGTTAAAAATGCAGATATTGTAATTGTGGAGATAAACGAAACTCAGCCCACTTCACTTATAGGAATACATGATATATATGTTCCTGAAAAACCGCCTTTTAGACAGCCGATACCTATAATTCATGCAGCAGACCGAATAGGGACAGATTATATAGTGGCAGATCCTAAAAAAATAAAATGTATAGTTTTCAGTGATATAAAAGATAATATAAGAACTGTGGCACCAATAAGTGAAACAAGCAGGAAGATGGCTGGGAATCTGATAGATTTTCTTGAAAATGAAGTCAAACAGGGAAGACTTCCTGAAAATTTGCTGCCACTTCAATCAGGAGTTGGTTCTGTTGCAAATGCAGTACTTGCAGGATTAAAAGAATCCAGATTTACTGGTCTGCAGGTATACACTGAAGTTGCACAGGATTCAGTATTTAATCTCATGGATGAAGGCAAGATTTCAGTGGCCTCAGCTACATCTGTCTCTTTCTCTGAGGAGGGACAAAAAAAATTCTATAAAAAAATTGATGAATACAGAAAGAAACTCATATTGAGGCCTCAGGAAATAAGCAACAATCCTGAAGTGATCAGAAGGCTTGGAGTAATAGCCATGAATACAGCTATAGAAGCGGATATATATGGAAATGTAAATTCAAGTCAGATAATGGGTTCCAGAATGATGAATGGAATAGGTGGTTCAGGAGATTTTACGAGGAGTTCATATATATCCATATTCACTACAGAGTCAATTGCTAAAAATGGTGAAATATCCTCAATAGTTCCAATGGTACCTCACTGTGATCATTCAGAACATGATGTAGATGTTATAGTTACAGAACAGGGAGTAGCTGATTTAAGAGGATTGTCACCAAAGGAAAAGGCAAAAGTCATAATAGAAAACTGCAGTCATCCTTATTATAGACCTTTCCTTAAAGATTATTTTAAGAGGGCAAGTCAAGGCAAAAATATTCATACGCCGGTTTTACTTAAAGAAGCGCTGTCATGGCACGAGAGATTTGAGGAAACTGGAAGCATGAAAATCAAGACTGATAAATCAAATTCAGAAGTATAGAGAAAGGGGTTAGAAAATGTTTAAGGAAGAAAAGATCAACGAAGTGAAGTCCGAAAAAGAAAAATGGGAGAGCGGAACTCTCGGAAAAGCTCTTAAAAGGTTTCCAGAAAGAAAAAAATCTTTTAAGACCACATCCGGCATAGAGGTGAAAAGACTTTATACACCGGAAGATGTGCAGGACATTGATTATAATGAAGAGCTTTCATTTCCGGGGGAATATCCTTATACAAGGGGCGTCCAGCCTACCATGTACAGGGGAAAACTCTGGACAATGAGACAGTATGCAGGTTTTGCCACTGCAGAAGAGTCAAATAAAAGGTATAAATATCTGCTTTCACAGGGCCAGACAGGACTTAGCGTGGCTTTCGACCTGCCTACGCAGATAGGTTACGACTCAGATCATGAACTGGCAGAAGGAGAAGTCGGCAAAGTTGGTGTTGCCATAGACTCACTTAAAGATATGGAAACGCTTTTTGACGGAATACCATTGGATAAGGTAAGTACTTCCATGACAATAAATGCTCCTGCTTCAATACTGCTTGCGATGTATATCGCCGTGGCGGAAAAACAGGGAGTAACTCCTGAAAAATTAAGGGGTACTATCCAGAACGATATTTTGAAAGAGTATGTGGCAAGGGGAACGTATATATTTCCGGTTCAGCCTTCCATGGGACTTATCACCCATATATTCGAATTCTGTTCCAAGAACCTTCCGAAGTGGAATACAATATCCATTTCAGGGTATCACATAAGGGAGGCAGGTTCTACGGCTGTGCAGGAAGTTGCATTTACAATTGCCGATGGAATTGCCTATGTGGAAGCTGCTATAAAAGCAGGACTTGATGTTGACCAGTTTGCACCAAGGCTGTCCTTCTTCTTCAATGCAAACAACGGATTGTTCCAGGAAGTTGCAAAATTCAGGGCGGCAAGAAGAATATGGGCAAAAGTCATGAAGGAGAGATTCCATGCAAGCAACCCCAAATCCCTGAAGCTCAGATTCCATACCCAGACAGGAGGGTGTACCCTTACAGCACAGCAGCCGGATAATAATGTAGTGAGAGTTACACTTCAGGCACTTTCGGCTGTACTTGGAGGAACCCAGTCCCTTCACACCAATTCAAAAGATGAGGCACTGGCACTTCCTACCCAGGATTCGGTAAGAGTTGCACTTAGGACACAGCAGATCATAGCTTATGAAAGCGGAGTGCCAGATACTATAGATCCTCTGGCAGGTTCCTATTATGTAGAAGCTCTGACGGATGAGACAGAGAAAAAGGCAATGGAATATATAAATAAGATAGATGAACTGGGCGGAGCGGCAAAGGCAATTGAAAAAGGCTATATACAAAAGGAGATAGAAGACAGTTCTTATGAGTACCAGAAGGAAGTAGAGTCAGGAGAACAGGTAGTTGTAGGAATGAACAAGTTCCAGATAGAAGAAGAACCACCAAAGGGACTTCTAAAAGTTGACCCTTCTGTAGGAGAGAGACAAAAGGAGAAATTGCAGCAGTTAAAGGCTGAAAGAGATTCAAAAGCTGTAGGCGAAAAACTTGGTTCACTTGAAAATGCAGCTAAAAAGGGAGATAACCTGATGCCTTTCATAATTGATGCCGTAAAACAATATGCTACCCTGGGTGAGATATGTGATGTCCTTAGGGGAGTATTTGGAGAATATAAATAAATTAAAAAGTGAGGGGAGATTTTAGATATGGATAGACCAATAAGAGTTCTAGTGGCAAAACCGGGGTTAGACGGACATGACAGGGGAGCTAAAGTAATAGCAAGGGCACTGAGAGATGCCGGAATGGAGGTTATATATACGGGACTCAGGCAGACGCCAAACCAGATTGCAGAAGCAGCAGTACAGGAAGATGTGGACTGTGTTGCAATGAGCATACTGTCTGGGGCACATAATACTCTGTTTCCCAAGGTAGTAAACCTGCTCAAGGAAAAGGGTGCGGAAGATGTTCTTGTCATAGGAGGTGGAGTCATACCTGAAGAGGATATACCGGGGCTGAAGAAGGCAGGAGTAAAAGCCATCTTTACACCGGGGACAAAGACCTCCGACACAGTCGATTTTATTAGAAAAAATGTTGAGTTGAACTAAGCTAAAGGGTGAGTATGATGGATATTGAAGATATTAAAAGGGGCATTATGGGCGGCAAAAAAAGAGCTGCTGCAAAATTAATAACCATGATGGAAAATGAAGACACCAGATCTCTTGAACTCATGAAAGATCTATACCATCTAACCGGGAAGGCCAGGGTAATAGGAATAACCGGCCCTCCAGGAGCTGGCAAGAGTACCGTGACAGATCAGATAGCAAAACTTATCAGGAAACAGGGTAAAAAAGTAGGGGTCATAGCTGTTGATCCTACGAGCCCTTTTTCACATGGAGCGATACTTGGAGACAGGGTCAGAATGAATGATCTCAATACCGATGAAGGGGTATTTATAAGAAGCATGGGTACAAGAGGTGCTCTGGGAGGACTTTCCGACGCTGTATATGGAACTGTAAATATTCTGGATATTTTTGGTATGGACTATATATTTATTGAAACTGTCGGTGTAGGGCAGTCTGAAGTGGATATAGTCAAAGTAGCCGATGTCGTAGTTATGGTAATGGTTCCAGGTCTGGGAGACGACATACAGACAATGAAAGCAGGAATAATGGAAATAGGAGATATATTTGCAGTCAACAAGTCGGATAAGGAGGGGGCTCAGCGTACAGCAGCAGAGATAGAGGCCATGCTGAGCTTCAATGACAAAGGGGAGAAGCTGCCTCCAGTACTGAACATAACTGCAAAAGACAATACTGGAATTGACAGATTGCTTTCAGCTATAAATGAATGTTATGACAGTATGGCGTCGGAGGGAGTACTGGAAGAGAGAAGAAAGTCAAAATTAAAAGACAAGATAATTTCTATATTGAAAAACAACCTGGTAAGATCCGCTTTAAAACTGGATTATAAAACGGGCATGCTGAAAAGACTTGTGGAGGACGTCTTTAATAAAAAGATTGATCCTTACACTGCATCCGATACACTATATAAAAATTTTAAAATGGGAGATGAAGAATGACATGAGTATTGATTTGAAAAAAATAGACCATGTTGGAATTGCCGTAAAGAGCATTGAGGAATCCTTGAAATTTTATGAGGGTGTTCTGGGACTTAAATGCAAGGGAACCGAGGAAGTAAAATCTCAGAAAGTAATAACAGCCTTTGTACCTATTGGAGAGAGTGAGTTTGAGCTTCTGGAACCTACGAGCGACGACAGTCCCATAGCAAAGTTTATTGCAAAAAAGAGAGAGGGAATACAGCATATTGCAGTCAGAGTGGATGATGTGGAGGCAGCTCTGGAAGAGCTCAAAAAACAGGGCATGAGACTCATAGATGAAAAGCCCAGAGATGGTGCAGGCGGTGCAAAAATTGCCTTCGTGCATCCAAAGAGTACAAATGGTGTACTTTTGGAACTCTGCCAGAAATAATAATTTTGTCTATTAAGGAGAGAGGAATATGAGCAAGATTGACAAACTTATAGAGGATAAGAAAAAAATTGAAAAAGGCGGAGGCCAGGCCAGAATCGACAAACAGCATAAAAAGGGAAAGATGTTTGCCAGGGAGAGAATAAAATATCTGCTGGATGAAGGCAGTTTTGTCGAGGTGGGAGTATTTGTAAGCCACAGGTGTACTAATTTTGGAATGGAAAAGGTTGAAATACCTGATGAAGGCGTGGTAACTGGATACGGCACCATAGATGGAAGGCTTGTTTATGTATATGCACAGGACTTTACTTCCACAGGCGGGGCGCTTGGAGAAATGCATGCTAAAAAGATATGCGACATAATGGATCTTGCTGTGAAGACAGGAGCACCTGTAATAGGAATAAACGATTCAGGTGGAGCAAGGATTCAGGAGGGAGTAGATGCACTGGCAGGATATGGTGGAATATTCTACAGGAATACAAAGGCGTCAGGTGTAATACCACAGATATCCATGATAATGGGGCCTTGTGCCGGTGGGGCAGTGTATTCACCAGCACTTACAGATTTTATATTCATGGTTGACAATACCAGTCAGATGTTCATAACAGGTCCAAAGGTTTTAAAGACAGTTACAGGAGAAGATGTGACCGTAGAGGAATTGGGCGGTGCAGGAACTCACAGCACAAAGTCGGGAGTTGCACATTTTGAGGCTGCGGATGAAAAAACTTCTCTGGATCAGGTAAAAAAACTACTGTCCTATTTGCCTTCAAATAATATGGAAAGTGCTCCGGAATTTCAGTCAGAGGATGATTTAAACAGAATTATTCCTGAACTTGATTCTATAATTCCTGACAATCCCAATAAGCCTTATGACATGAAGGATATAATAAACAGGGTAGTTGACGGAAACAGCTTTTTTGAAATACAGGAAAGATATGCCCAGAATATTATAATAGGTTTTGGAAGAATGAATGGAAAAAGCATAGGGATAATAGCCAATCAGCCTAAAGTACTGGCAGGATGCCTTGATATAAATGCTTCAGATAAGGCAGCTAGATTTATAAGAACTTGTGATGCTTTCAATATTCCACTTTTGAATATAGTTGATGTACCTGGGTTCCTGCCCGGCAAAAACCAGGAGCACGGTGGAATAATAAGACATGGGGCCAAATTGCTCTATGCATATTCTGAAGCCACTGTTCCCAAGGTAACCATGATTGTCAGGAAAGCTTATGGAGGCTCATATCTGGCGATGTGCAGCAGGGATCTGGGAGCGGATGTAGTGTATGCTTGGCCATCAGCAGAAATAGCCGTAATGGGACCTGATGGTGCAGCAAATATTGTATTTAAAAAGCAGATCAAAGCTGCAGCAGATCCAGAAGCCGAAAGGCGTGCGAGAGTGCAGGAATACAAGGATGATTTTGCAAATCCCTATATGGCGGCAAAGAGGGGATATGTGGATGATATAATAGTACCGTCAGAGTCCAGGCAGAGGCTGGCAGCAGCCTTTGAAATGTTAAAGGAGAAGAGGGAAAGCAACCCTCCAAAAAAACATGGCAATATACCTGTGTAAAAAGAGGTATGCAGAGGAGGTTTTGTATGTCTGATTTATTGATTCTAATAGCTGCAGTTGCTTGTATGATGCTGTTGTTTAAGTTAACTCCCCCGCCCTATAAGCCGTCAGAAGACAACAATGCTGAAATCAAGAATACAGCTGAATTTAAAAAACAGAGAGTCTTAGTAAAAGAAGAGAATGACGGGGAAGACGAAGAAGAGCTGGTAGCTGTCATAACTGCTGCAGCTGCAGCAGTTATGGGAGTCTCAACTTCCCGCGTACTTATAAGAACTATAAAAAGAACAGCACCAGCAGCTTCACCCTGGACTACTGCAGGGCGTCGGGAACAGATGAAGGCATTTAATCGCAACAAGATGTCTAAAATAAATGAAGGGACTAATTTGTAAGGAGAATGAATTATGAGAAAATTTAACATTACTGTGAATGGAAAATCATATGAAGTTGAAGTAGATGAGATAACTGAAAGTTCGTCCAGCACTTATCAGGCACCAGCAGCACCGGCATCTGCACCAAAAGCAGCACCAGCACCAAAAGCAGCACCGGCACCTGAAAAGGCCGCACCTGCGAAAAAAACCCCGTCAGTAGTAAGCGGCGGGGAGACAGTTACAAGCCCTATGCCGGGAACAGTGCTGGATGTAAAGATAAAAGAAGGGGACACAGTTAAAAAGGATGATGTCCTCTTTATACTGGAAGCCATGAAAATGCAGAATGAGATAAGGGCTTCAAAAGGTGGAACTGTAGCGCAGATAGTAGTTTCAAAAGGAACCTCGGTAAATACAGGAGATACTCTGGCAGTATTGAAATAGCACCTTTATTGGCAATATCTGATTATAGTTTAAATTTGAAGTAGGGAGGTAGAAAGATGATAGCGGATTCTGTTTCAGGTGCAGTTCTTATTTCCATAATAGATATGATACTGCTGCTTTTTTTCCTGTATGTTATAGGTTTGATTTTAAGATTACTCCCAATGGTCAATAAAATTCATTTGAAATCTCATGGGAGGGAAAAACATGATAATACTTAATGCACTTAATTCGATGTGGCATTCAACGTCTTTGATAAACTTATCGATTGGAAATATATTTTTGATTATTCTGGGCATAGTGTTTATTTACCTTGCCATAGTTAAAAAATATGAACCTTTTTTACTTGTGGGAATAGGCTTTGGATGCATAGTTGCAAATATACCTGGCAATGAACTTATTAAACCGGGAGGACTTTTCAGTTATTTTTACTTAGGAGTTCAAAAGGTTGTTTTTCCACCTTTGATATTTCTTGGGGTGGGTGCCATGACGGATTTTGGGCCCATGATTGCAAACCCGAGTCTCATGGTACTGGGTGCATTTGCCCATGTGGGAATATTTATAGCAATCATTGGAGCTAAAGTACTCAACTTTACATTGGCTGAATCAGGTGCTATAGGAATAATAGGCGGAGCAGACGGCCCCATGGCCATATATGTTACGCAGACACTGGCGCCTCACCTGATGGCACAGATTTCTGTAGCAGCCTATTCTTATATGGCACTTATGCCCCTTATACAGCCGCCAATTATGAAATGGCTCACAACTCATGAGGAAAGAAATATAATGATGAAGCAGTCAAGAGCAGTAACTAAAAGGGAAAAGATTTGTTTCCCGATACTTATAACAGTAATAATTGATTTATTGCTTCCTCCGATTGCACCACTTATAACCATGCTGATGCTTGGAAATTTATTTAAGGAATGTGGAGTTGTAGACAGACTTGCCAAAACTGCCAGCAATTCATTTATGAATATAATTACCATAATGCTGACATTGTCTATAGGTTCAAGAATGGGAGCAGATACTTTTCTTACAGTTAAGACACTTGAGATAATAGTACTTGGACTTATAGCTTTTATGACAGGTACTGCAGGAGGTATCTGGGGAGGAAAGATCCTGTGCAGACTGTCACATGGAAAGATAAATCCTCTTGTTGGCTCTGCAGGTATAGCTTCAGTTCCAATTGCAGCCAGAGTTTCACACAATGTGGCACTGCAGGAAAATAAATATAATTTCCTCATAATGCATGCAATGGGTCCCAACCTGGCCGGTGTATTTGGAACTGCCATAGCGGGTGGAATACTTATAACTTTGATTCCCCATTAAAATTTATATTAGTACCCGTACTTATTAAATATAAAATATAGTACGGGTTTCAATTAAAATTATATTTATAAACATTAGGTAAATAGTAAGATGTTAACAGAACGTGATTTTTAAAATGTAAAATCATAACTTCTAAAAAATTTACAGTTACACACACATCTATATTATAACAGATTCTTTATCAAATGGTAATTCAGACTTTGCAGAAACCGTTTTAACAATATAATGCTAAATTTCTCAGCAACTGCTGAAATACGTTTATTACAATTATAAATTATGTAATGATAAAAATTGACAGCGATGATTCTGTAATTAAATAACCAAAGTAGTAAGAATATTCATGATATTAAATTGCGATAACTGTCAATTTTCATGAAGCATATAGTATTCACAATGCGGGATTAGATTAACGGAAACAGGGTTATTACCAATATATTTGGGGAGGGATTAAAAGTGAAAAAAGGATATATATTTATTATTTTAACTGCCATTTTCTACAGTACGGCTGAAGTTGCAGGAAGAATTCTCGCACAGTTAGGCAACATGGATCCATTTCAGGTTATGTTCATTGCCTTCTTGATAGGTGCAATAATACTGTGTCCTCTAGCTACCAAAGATATTAAAGCTAAAAAATTGAAGATAAAAGCTGATGATCTAAGGTATTTTGCTATCTGTGGTATATCTGCAGTTACCGTATCTATGGTACTGCTTCAGTTTGCAGTTACTTATACCAAAGCATCTACTGCGGCAGTTCTGTATTGCCTGAATGCGGTATTTTCAATACCATTTGCATATTTCATGTTAAAGGAAAAGATCACAAAAGGAACCTTCATATCCATGCTAGTGTCCCTGGTTGGAGCTGTTATAATACTCAACCCATCAGAAATCATAAACGGCATTGGAAATCCCAGGGATATCATAGGTATGCTCTTTGCACTTGGCTCTGCGGTGAGCTGGTCTTTCTACACGGTATACAGCAAAAAGAGGGTTGCCATATACGGAGGATATGTTTCCAATTTCTTTGGCTTTAGTTTTGGAGTGCTGGCACTGTTGATTATTCTCATAGCAACCGGCAGACCAATTTTTTCAGGAATAACACTGCAGAATATACTGGTGCTATTGTATATGGGTATTTTCATAAAAGCAATTGGCTATATATGCTATATGGGTGCAATAAGGGAGACATCAGCTATAACTGCATCTATGGTATTTTTAATAAAACCTGCACTTGCCACTATTTTTGCCATACTTATACTAGGTGAAAGTATAAAGACGAATATGGTCATAGGTATAATATGTATAATTGCTGGTTCTTATTTTAAAATTAGCTCCAGTAAAAAGGAAAGCGGCAGTTCAACCCAAAAAGTTTAGATGATGATTTTAGCTAAAAAGAGCAGCGAAGATTATTGTAATCAATAATCAGGTGACTCTAAATATAAAATAAGAAAGATCTTATTTTTTAAATAAGATCTTTCTTATTTTTAGTTTCACGTTTTATTATGAAATTTCTAGCAGCTATTTCAAATTTATCATTTAAAGGCTCTAATTCTACATTTTTATATTTTTGTGAAAGAGCTGTGTATATAAGCCTATCTGCTAATTCAGGATTTTTGGAAAGCAGGGAGCCGTGAAAATAAGTGCATAGGCAATTTTTGTAAACGCACCCTTCCAAGCCGTCTTCTCCATTGTTTCCATATCCCACGATCACTTTCCCAAAAGGTTCCAGATCATTTATATAAGTTCTTCCAGAATGATTTTCAAACCCCACATAGGTTTCATTAAACTTTTTATTGTATATTACAGTATTCCCGATGAATCTTTTATTTCCACCTTCTGTATATATATTTAACACGTCAAGACCGGGAAGTTTTTCGCCATCTGGAGTACAGTAATATTTGCCTAAAAGTTGATAACCACCGCAAATCGATAAGAATACTTTTCCGCTTTTAATGTATTTTACTATGCCATCTTTTTTATTTTGAATTAAATCCTCTGATACAATAGACTGTTCATAATCCTGTCCGCCGCCGAAGAAAGTTATGTCGTAAATGGAATCATCAAAGGTATCGCCTAGAGACACGTTGAATATATTTACAGATAGTCCTCTCTGCTGAGCTCTGTATTTTAGAATACGAATATTTCCCAAGTCACCATATACATTTAACAGATCGGGATACAAATGGCATATGTTAAGTTCCATTTTATACTACACCTCCCATTGGTTTAAATAAATCACCATAACTTTTTAATATAGCCCTTAGAATTGAGAAATTTTCTTAAATCTATCATAGCTGTATAAGTAGCCAATATGTACACAGTATCTGATTTGCAGCTTTTTATTTCCTCAACTAATTTTTCATAAGTTTTACAAATTACAAAATTTTTTTCAGGCAGTCCTGCAATTTTTAATCTAACAGCCATATCATAGAGTCTTATGCCCGATATCATTATTTTATCTATATTGAGAGAAGACAATTTTTCAAAATTTACATCCCATATCCAGGATACATCTCTTCCATCAGCGTAATTATCATTTAAAAGTACCGCTAAATTAAAAGTATTATTGTCGAGACTGATGGTATTTATAGCCTGATCATAACCAGCAGGATTTTTCACCAAAATTATTTTTACTTCTTTAGTACCTATGTTTATGCTTTCCTGTCTTCCAAAAGCACTTTGCTGTTCTTTAAATGAATTATATATATGAGAAGTGGATATTCCACAAATCCTAGTTACAGAGTAGGCACATAGGGCATTATATATATTATATACGCCTGGTTGATTTATGTAGTACTTTTCACCATTTATCACTACTAAGGATTTCTCCGGGGTTTGAATTTCTATCTTCTCTAGGATGTAGTCTAAGTTAGGTCTTTTATAGCCGCAGTTTTTACAATAATAATCACCTAAATGGCTGTATGTGATAAAATTATATTCATAGGGGCTCTTGCACTTCTTACAGAACTTAGCATCAGCATTGACGTCTACTTTTCTGCTCCCCGTGGGGGAACAGTTAAATCCATAATAAATAGTTCTGTTAGGCAAGTTCAAATCCCCAAGCAGTGATTCATCACCGTTTAAGACTAAATTTGAAAGAGGGGCTTTTTTAATACCCTGAAGAATTTTGTTCAAAGTAGTATAAACTTCTCCATATCTATCCAGCTGATCTCTAAATAAATTGGTAACAGCTATAATCTCTGGAGTTATATAGTCAGTAAAAAAAGATACATTTGCTTCATCACATTCTATAACCGCATAACTTGTTTCACAACATTTTTTAAATGAATAATTTTCTACAAAGCAAGAAACTATTCCAGTTATCATATTAGCTCCTGTACTATTGGTTATCACACGCTTGCCAGCATCTTTTAATATGTTGTATATCATACTTGTAGTAGTGGTTTTCCCATTTGTACCGGTTATAAGTATAACTTTGTAATTCTTGCATATGACTTTTAAGATGTTTTTATCTAATTTTAATGCTACTTTTCCAGGAAAATTACTTCCACCTTTAAATAAAATTTTTGATAATTTTATTATAGCTTTGGAAATAACAATGCTAAAAAAAGACTTTATATTAATTTTTCACACCACCTTCCTTGATACAAATTAACTCCTAAATATTATAATACAATACAGTGGTTTTTACATTATAAAAATAAAAAAAATGGTTTATAAATTATATATAAAAGATAGAAATATTAGAAAATAGAAGCTTATAATTCACAAATAAGAAATTTATTATTCATGATATAATATATCATATATAAAAGTAGAATAGCATAATAATATTTAATTATAAATGAAGAATATGTTATTGCAAGCATTAATCCAAAAACCATAGATAATAAAAAATTAATAATTTTTTTGTTGCATTTTTCTATAAATAGTATAATATATAATTATAAGATTGTTTGGGGGGAAGGAACATGAATGGTGACTTGACATATTTGAATATTGAGGGATATAAAAATGTGTATAGAAATTTATCACCGGCTCAGTTGGTAGAGTTTTCAATTAAAAGAGGTGAAGGGCTTTTATCCGACAAGGGGGCATTGGTAATTAACACGGGAAAATATACAGGCAGATCTCCTAAGGATAGATTCATAGTTAAACAGAAAAGTATAGAAGACAAAATAAACTGGGGAAACTCAAATTTGCCTGTAGAGGAGAAAGTATTTGATAAATTATATGAAAAGGTTCTAGATTATTTAAAGGGAAAAGATATATTTGTATTTGATGGATTTGTGGGGGCATTAGAGGAATATTCTATGCCTATAAAAGTTATATGTGAAAATGCATCACAGGCGTTATTCAGCACCAACATGTTTAGAAGGCCGAGCCCTGATAAGCTAAAAAACTTTCAGCCGGAATTCAATGTTATAGCTGCACCTGGATTTAAAGGTGAGGGTATAAAGGATGGAATTAATTCAGAAGCATTCATACTTATCAATTTTGATAGAAAAATTATATTGATAGGTGGAACTCATTATTGCGGTGAAATAAAAAAATCTGTATTTTCGGTAATGAATTTTCTATTACCCCAAAAAGGAGTCATGCCTATGCATTGTTCGGCAAATGTAGGTGGAGATGGGAAAACTTCTTTATTCTTCGGACTTTCGGGAACTGGAAAGACCACATTATCTGCAGATGGTCAGAGAAAATTAATTGGTGACGATGAACATGGATGGTGCGATAAGGGTGTATTTAATTTTGAAGGTGGATGTTATGCCAAAACTATAAGGCTTGATAGACAAAAAGAACATGAGATATATGAGGCCATAAAATTTGGTACTGTTCTTGAAAATGTAGTGACAGATGAATATAGAGTTCCTGATTATAATGACAATAGATATACGGAAAATACACGAGCAGCATATCCTGTTGAATATATAGACAATATAGAGGAAAGCGGAGTGGGGGGAAATCCGCAGACTGTAATATTCTTAACTGCAGATGCTTATGGAGTAATGCCTCCTATATCCAAATTATCTAAGGAAGCAGCTATGTATCATTTTATGTCAGGTTATACCAGCAAAGTATCGGGAACGGAAAGAGGTATAACTGATCCTGAAACAACATTTTCAGCATGCTTTGGAGAACCCTTTATGTTGATGAATCCCATAGTTTATGCTAAATTGCTAGGTGAAAAAATAGATAAATATGATGCAGAAGTGTATTTGGTGAACACAGGCTGGATAGGTGGCGGATATGGAGTTGGAAACAGAATAGATCTGCCATATACGAGGGCGATGGTAAGAGCAGCTCTGGAGGGTAAGCTTAGAAATGTGAATTTTATAGAACATCCTGTGTTTAAGGTGATGATGCCTACACAATGTCCTGGGGTTCCAGATAAAATATTGAATCCAAGGAATATGTGGGAAGATAAAAAAGCCTATGATTCCAAAGCACAGGAATTATCTGTAAAGTTCTATAATAATTTTAAAAGATTTGATGGAATTTCACAAAATATAATCAATGCTGGACCAAAAATCAGATCTTTAAGTCATATATAATATTTTACAAGTCTGTTCGTATTATAATAGTATTTTAACCACCAGGAGTAAATTGTAATTTACTGTTGGCGGTTAATTTTTTTATATGCAATCGTTATGTTAAATGTAAGAGTAGACATGGATGTCTAATAAAATTATAATAGAGGATATGTAGATTTATAGATGGCAATTGTTAATACTTGACAAATATCTGTTAATACTTGATAATTATCAGGAAATCTCTAAATTTATATAGTTGAAATAAAATACGGTGTATAAATTAATTTGCCAAGAAAGGAAGTAATGATGTATGGAAATAATCTTTATTATCAAAGCTGTTATTATTGGAATAGTAGAGGGAATAACTGAATTTCTTCCCATATCGTCTACAGGACATATGATAATAGTAGGAAATTTAATAAATTTTAAAGCACCTACTTATAATAAAGTTTACATAGATACCTTTGAGATTGTAATCCAACTTGGAGCGATATTGGCTATAGTAGTACTTTATTGGAATAAGATATTTAATTCCCTTAAGAACCTTGCACCTGGTAAATGGGGGTTTAGACTCTGGTTCAGTATATTGGTTGCCTTTATACCTTCTGCAGCTGCTGGATTCTTTCTTAATGATATTATTCAGGAAAGATTGTTTAATCCGATTACTGTTTCCTGTGCCCTTGTATTTGGGGGTGTACTCATGATATATATGGAGAATAAATATAGAAGGGGAAATAGTATTAAAAGAATTGAGGATGTAAATATTGTACAGGCATTTAAAATTGGATGTTTTCAGTGCTTGTCATTGTGGCCTGGAATGTCAAGATCTGCATCTACAATAATTGGAGGCTGGGTAAGCGGGCTCAC
This sequence comes from Clostridium sp. MT-14, assembly GCF_042436595.1. Lineage (NCBI taxonomy): Bacteria > Bacillati > Bacillota > Clostridia > Eubacteriales > Clostridiaceae > Clostridium > Clostridium sp. MT-14. The sequence continues at coordinate 46,630 of NZ_JBHMIY010000001.1, read as the reverse complement.
CAATGTAGCTGCAGCGGAATTCTCTTTTTTTCTGGCTATACCAACTATGATAGCGGCATCTGGATGGTCTCTTATAAAAATTAAAATATCCATGAGCCCCATTCAGATAATTGGACTTGTCATAGGATTTGTAATTTCATTTTTAGTGGCACTGGTAGTTGTGGATAAGTTCATAGGATTTTTGAAGAGAAAACCTATGAGAGTATTTGCCGTATACAGAATATTTATAGGAATAATAGTACTTGTTCTAGCTTTTGCAAAAGTTATAAGTATTTAAAATTAAGCATATATATTTGAAGTAAAGTTAGATATAAATTGTCTCATTAATAAATATGTATGAATCATATGCTGCACGAATAACCTGTAAGAGAGTTGATTTATGTTATTTTTAATTCTAAATAATATTTATTTTTTATAACATATTTCAGTAATTTAGTGTAGAATATTTAATAAGGCGAAACTTGATAAATTTTTAGGAGGGGTACTGAGATGAATTATAATGTGGCTGTAGTTGGATGTACTGGAATGGTAGGAAGAAAATTTCTTCAAGTATTGGAAGAAAGAAATTTTCCAATAAAAAATTTGTATTTGTATGCTTCTGCTAAGTCCAGTGGAAAAGTGCTAAAATTTAAAGATAGGGATTTTGTTGTAGAAGAGTTAGATGAAAAAAATGTAAAAAACAAAAAAATAGATATTGCATTGTTTTCAGCAGGAGCAAGTGTAAGTCTTAAATTTGCACCTGTATTTTCAAAATATGGAGCAGTAGTTGTGGATAACAGCAGTGCCTGGAGAATGGATAAACGGATACCTTTAGTGGTTCCAGAAGTAAATCCGGAAGATATAAAATGGAATAGTGGAATAATTGCCAATCCCAATTGTTCTACAATACAGGCAGTGGTGGCAATTAAGCCTTTATATGATAGATATGGCATAAAGAGAATAGTATATTCTACATATCAAGCTGTATCTGGTGCTGGAATGGGTGGCTATAATGATCTTATGGAAGGCTATAAGGGAAATCCGCCTAAGAAATTTCCCTATCCAATAGCGGGAAATATACTTCCACATATAGATGTTTTTTTGGACAATGGCTATACTAAAGAGGAAATGAAGATGATAAATGAAACTAGAAAAATACTTCATGATGATACTTTAAAGATTACAGCTACCACAGCTAGAGTGCCAGTAGTGTATGGACACAGTGAGAGCATAAATGTAGAACTTGAGAAAGATTTCAACATAGAAGATATATTCCAATTATACGGAGATTGTAAAGGAATAATATTAAAAGATGATGTTGAGAATTTAGTGTATCCTATGCCTTTGGACTGCGCCGGAAAGGATGAGGTGTTTGTAGGAAGAATAAGGAGAGATTTTAGTGTGGACAGAGGACTCAATCTATGGGTTGTAGCGGATAATATAAGAAAAGGTGCTGCTACAAATGCTGTCCAAATAGCAGAATGTATAATTAAAGATGAAAAATAATATATTTTATTAAATATTTTAATGATGAGGTGTTATTATGAGTTTATTTAAAGGCTCGGGAGTTGCTATAATTACTCCTTTTAATGATAGTGGAGTGGATTTTAAGAAATTGAAGGAATTGCTCAAGTGGCAGATTGAGTCAGGTACTGATGCCATAATAATTTGTGGAACTACTGGAGAAGCTTCTACTATGACAGAAAAGGAAAGAAAAGATACTATAAAGTTTACTGTAGATACAGTTAAAGGAAGAATCCCAGTTATTGCAGGAACAGGAAGTAACTGTACTGAAACTGCTGTAAATATGAGCAAATGGGCAGAAAGTATAGGCGTAGATGGAGTTTTGGTAATTACGCCTTACTATAATAAAACTACACAAAAGGGACTGGTGGAACATTTTAAAGCAGTTGCTTCAAGTATAAAAACACCCATAGTTATATACAATGTACCAGGGAGAACTGGATTGAATTTAAAACCTAAAACACTGGAAAAATTATGCCAGATAGAAAATATTCAGGCTATTAAGGAGGCCAGTGGAAATATAAGTCAGATTGCTCAGGTAAAAGCACTGTGTGGAGACAAGATAGATCTGTATTCAGGAAACGATGATCAGACAATACCTATACTTTCCCTGGGAGGAATAGGCGTTATATCTGTACTTGCCAACATTATTCCTAAAGACATGCATGATATGTGTAAGTTATTTTTAGAGGGGAAAGTGGAAGAGGCAGCAGCTATGCAGTTAAAGGCATTGTCATTGATGAATACTATGTTTATAGAGACAAATCCTATACCTATAAAGACAGCTATGAATATTTTGGGAATGAATGTAGGTCATTTGAGACTTCCACTCTGCAGTATGTCAGAAGAGAACCTGAAGATCGTGAAATCAGAACTTAAAAATTATGGACTTTTGAAATAAAAATAGAATGAATTATTGAGAATATTGTGTAAATAGAAAATTTCATTTCGTAAATTTAACGTGAAAGACAAGTTACTTTCACGTTAAATTGTATGTAATGGGTTTTAATTTTTTAAAATAAATAATTTTAAGGAGAGATATAAATGGTGAGGGTTATATTGAATGGATGTAATGGTAAAATGGGGAAGGTAATAACAGGTCTGGCAGAAAAGAATTCAGAAGTGTCCATAGTAGCAGGAGTGGATAAGAATTCTGCAGAGAATAAATTTCCTGTTTTTCACAATATAGGAGAATGTGATGTGGATGCGGATGTTATACTAGATTTCTCAAGACCTGAAGCATTGGATTCGCTTATTGAATATGGAAATAAAAAAAACATTGGAGTAATATTCTGCACCACTGGATATAGTGAACAGCAAATAAATAAGATAAAAGAAGCTTCAAATAGTATTCCCATCTTTAGATCCGCAAATATGTCCATAGGTATAAATGTGATAAATAAAGTATTAAAAGATATAAGTGTCCTTCTATATAAAAATTTTGATATAGAGATAATAGAAAAGCATCACAACCAGAAAGTTGATGCCCCAAGTGGGACGGCATTATTACTGGGAAATACCATAAAGAATTCCATATCAGAGGATATAAATTTTGTAAATGGAAGAGAGGGAATCAGAAAAAGAGCTCATAATGAAATAGGTATCCATGCAGTGAGATGCGGAAGCATAGTAGGAGAGCATGAGGTTATATTTGCCGGACAGGGTGAAACCATAGAGATAAAACATACAGCTATTTCAAGAGAAGTATTTGCAGTAGGGGCCTTAAAAGCCTGTGAGTTTATGTATGGTCGAAAGAGCGGATTCTATTCCATGGATGATGTAATTTCATAAAGATCAAGTAGTTCTTTTTACTTGAAAAGGTGTTGAATATATTCATTGTATAGAAGGTTTGGATGGAGAAGGAGTATTCCTCATAACAAACTCCATCTGAACCTAAAAAATGCTTGACGGTTCTAAAAATGACTTGCTATCCAGTCTTCTATTTTTCCCATGGAAGTTTTAAGTTTATCCATGCTGTAGGCATAGGATATTCTAATATGCCCTTCGCCTTTTGTTCCAAAAGCGGAGCCGGGTACAACGGCTACTTTGGCTTCCTTTAAGAGCTTTTCACAGAATTCTTCACTTTTCATGTTGAAATTTTTTATTGAGGGAAAAACGTAAAAAGCGCCTCTAGGTAGATTCAGTTCAAATCCCAGAGATTTTAATTTATTATATATGTAATCTCTTCTTTCAATAAATTTTGAGCACATGTAATCTACATCCTTCATACAGCTTTTTAATCCTGTATAGGCTCCCCATTGGGATATGGATGGAGCACAGGACACGTTGTACTGATGAACTTTCATTATTTCATCCATAAATGATTTATGGGCACATACATAACCTATCCTGAGGCCTGTCATTGAAAACATTTTGGAAAAACCGCTGACTAATATAATGTGATCTTTTATATCATTGTATTGAGCCGGGGAAAAATAATCCTTTTCAAAATTTAATGAAGCGTAGATCTCATCACTTATTACAATCAATTTATTTTTCTTAATCAAATTATAAAGTTTCCTATTGTCATCTCCAGACAAAACGGCACCAGTGGGATTGGAAGGGTATGATAAAACCATTACCTTGGGCTTTTCATTTTCAAGTGTTCTTTTCAAATTGTCAAAGTCTATAGAGAAATCATCTTTTAAATTATAGGTGACTATATTTCCACCTAAAATTTTTACACAGCTTTCGTAAGCTGGGTAAGCGGGATTTGGTATGAGTATTTTATCGCCGCTGTTTATCAATGCTGCAAACACATCCATCAGTGCTTCACTTCCACCTATGGTTATGCAGATCTCATCTTTACTATAATTTATATGAAATCCCTTAAGATATTTTGATATTTCCTCTCTTAGTTCTATGATACCCGCATTTGAAGTATATGTAGTTTTGTTGTCTTCAATAGCTTTTATCATAGCTGTTTTGATTTTACCGGGTACATTGAAATCAGGCTGTCCTAAAGTTAGTGATATTGCATCCGGATATTGGATAACTTTGTTGTAAAATTTTCTGATACCTGAAATTTCCACGGATTGTACATTTCTTGATATGCTGTTCAAGTTTACACTTCCTATCTATTTTGAATTATCGTATCATTATTGCTAATACTCCCTGAAAAAAACTTTATTTTTTCTTTATCTTTAATATATTTTTATTATACTTTTATATTTTACAATTTTAAATGAACATAGTAAATAGATTATGAGGAGAATGATACCATTGATACAAAAAGTATTGGAGTTAAAAGGAGTTTTTAAAAAAAGAGGAAAGGTACAAGTCTTAAAAGACATTGCTTTTTCCATAAATGCAGGTGAGATCTGCGGTCTTGTAGGGAAAAATGGTGCTGGAAAGACTACATTGATCAAAATTATAACCAGTATGTTGTTCCCGGATGAAGGTGAAATTCTAATAGAAGGAAAAGATCTTAAAACTGAAAGAGAAAAAGCACTGAAAAATATAGGGGCTATAGTGGAGAAACCGGAGTTTTACGGTTATATGACTGGAAGACAGAACTTGAATTATATAGCCGGCATGATGGAAAGCGTTACAAAAGATAAGATAGAAGATGTCATAAAATATTCTAAATTAGGTTCAAAAATTGATAAAAAGGTAAAAACATATTCTCTGGGAATGAAGCAGAGGCTGGGACTTGCCCAGGTTCTTATGGGCCGCATATCCCTTTTGATATTGGATGAACCTGCAAATGGGCTGGATCCAATCGGGGTTGTGGAACTTAAAAATACTATAAAGATTTTAGCTGAGGAAAAAGGGGTAAGTGTTCTTATATCTTCACATATTTTAAGTGAAATAGAAAGTATATGTACAAAGGTTGTTTTTATAGATGAGGGTAAAATTGTGGGCGTTGAAAAAATAGGCAGCAATTCCAAAGCCAGTAGTACAAAAAACATGTTTATAAAAACGAATTTATCTGAAAAGGCATCGGAAATTATAAAAAATATATTTGATGTAAAACTGCTGGAAGTAAAAAATGATGGAGTTTCAATTTTAATAAATACTGAATCATGTGATTTATTTACGGTATTGAAAAGATTACATGACAGCGGAATAATTGTGGAAGGCTGCTTTGAAGTAAAGCAAAACCTGGAAGATAAATTTATAAAGATGATGGGGGAAAATGGTGATGAATAGATATATATGGGAGGAGCTGAAAAGAATAATCATTAAAAAGAAAATTTGGATTGCTGTTGTTTTTGTGGTTACAATTGTATTTGGGTTGTGGAGTACTTTGAAAACAAATACATTGGAAGTGCAGATTCAAAAATATAAAGCTCTTCTTGTCAATCAAAAAATAGGCAGGGATAAAGCCGATTCAGAATTGAAAAAGGCCGAGTTTTCCAGAGATATAGTGGGTACACAGAAGGAAATAAGAGATAAAGGAGAGCAGCTCAATGAAATAAAAAATTATGATAAATCAAAATTGGATGAGCGAATTCAAAAATTGGAAAGGGAAAATAACACTGAGAATGAATACAAGCTGCTTCAATTGAAATATGAGAAAAAATATAATATAGAAAAAAATGAGCTTATACCAAAGGGAATGTATTCAGCTATGGAAATTCTGGCGTATTTTATACCGGTGTTTTTTTTACTTATTCTCATTGTATTCTTGTCCGACATAGTGTCAGGAGATTACTCTCCGAACACAATTAAGAATTTGGTTACAAAACCTATTTCAAGGAAGAAAATCATTATGTCCAAGTTTGTTGCTGCCATAATCTTAAGTACAGGTACGTTGATTGTAAGTACCTTAATATTCATACTGGAAGGTGGAATTCACCTTGGCATTTCAGATTTAAGGCTGCCTTTTGATGTAGGTGCAAAGTATGTTTTTGACAGCTCTCTCATATTGAGTCCAATAACCTCACAGATGAGGTATGTAAATGGAAGCAGATCAATTATTCCCCTCTGGAGTGCAATTATTGAAATGGTGTTGATTGCAATAATTGTTTCAATAGCCATTGTATCAATAATTCTGTTCATATCGGTTTTATGCAGAAATTCACTTATTTCATCTCTTATAAGTTTTATGTTAATTGGAGGAACGGCCGTCTGGTATCTTTTTGGTTTTGCAGGCAGATATGTTGTATCGGCAAAATACGGGGTTTTGGTAAAATTTCTGCCTGTTCCATATATAGTTGACGTAATAAGCACATTGAGTGGTGATATTTCTGTGCAACTTACCAGTACCATAAATGTAGCTTTTATATTGATAACCTGTTTAGCATGGACTCTAGTCATGCTGTTTTTAAGCAGTTATGTTTTTGGCAAAAGGGATTTTGATTGAAAATACAAAGTGCTATAATTTTAAATTGGGTGATTGATGTGAGGGAAAATATATTGATAATAGATGATGACAATGACATAAGGAATATGCTTGTAAATTATTTTCAAAAGGAAAGCTATACGGTATATAATGCTTCTGATGGAGAAAAAGGTCTGGAAATTTTAAAATCAAAGCCAGTTTCTCTGATAATTCTGGACATTATGATGCCCAAGATGGATGGATATACCATGCTGTCTAGACTCAGAGAATTCTCAAGTCTGCCTGTTATACTTCTCACTGCAAAAGACCAGCAAATGGACAAGATAAAGGGATTCATAGCTGGATGTGATGATTATATAATAAAGCCCTTTGATTTTACGGAACTCTCATTAAGGGTGCTGGCTGTACTCAGGAGAGCTAAAGCCGGTAATACCTTGCAAAACCATATGCTGAAAATTAGGGATATAGAAATAAATACTCTGGAGCATACAGTAAGAAAAGATAATATTGAAATCGTGCTTACTCCAAAGGAATATGAGATTTTATACACACTGGCATCAAATAGGGGACGGGTATATTCCACCAGGACACTCTATGAGATAATCTGGAAGGATACCTTTCTGGAAAAAGACAATACTGTAACCATGCATGTTAAAAATTTAAGGAGAAAACTGGGAGATAGTGTTAAGCAGGGCAAATACATAAAAACTATATGGGGAGTAGGTTATAAAATTGAAAAGGATATTTAAACTCAGGAGTGAACTGGTTTTTTCTGCAGTTTTTTCGGTGATTATATCACTTGTACTTGCAGTTTTTTTGAGAGAATTTGTTTTGGGTTCTTTTTTGAATAGTTATAATGGCACTCCTGAATATATATATAAAAACATGATTGCCCCGGTTGAACAGGACTTGAAAAATATGGATATGAATAATTCCGGAAAATTACAAAAATATATGAACAGAGAATATAGTATGACCTATTTTATTTTTGTAGTGAGAAAAGATGGAGGGGTGATAGCTTCAAATAATAGAGAAATTAAAAGTATAGATAGTGGTCAGATTGAAAATGGAAAAAGAACATTTAAGTTTTTAAATGACCATAGAGATAATCTGGTTAAAATAACCAGGTGCGATTACCTAAAAGATGGGTATTATCTGTATTACATATATACTGGCTATGGTAAATTGGATAATGGCAATATTATAGGTGTAATGGCAATTTTAATCTTCATAATCGTATTTTTCATGCTTATATGGAAACGCATATCTTATATATCCAAAATAAAATCAACAGTTAGAAATATTGCCGAAGGCGATCTATCCGAAAGAGTCCCTCTTAAATATAAAAACGAACTTAGAGAATTATCTGAAGACATAAATTATATGGCTTCAAGGATTGAAGGGGAGGAGAAAAACAGAAATGAATTCTTAACCAATATATCCCATGATCTGAGAACTCCTTTAACTACTATACTGGGGTATATAGACATGATTAAAAAAGGAAAATATGATTCAAAACGTGAACTTGAGGATTATATAGATATAATGGATAAAAAAGGATTGTATTTAAAAAGTATGCTGGATGATTTTTTCGAATATTCGAAACTGTCTTCCAAGGACATAGTACTTGAAAAACAATGTCTGGAGTTAAATGAATTGGCACGGCAGGTAGCTGAAGAAGAGGAAGATGAATTTATACGGAAAGGCTTGAAGCTTTCACTCAAATTACCTCAGGAATCCATTGGTATCAAAGCAGATCCCAATCTGTTTCTGAGGGCAGTGAATAATCTTTTAAGTAATGCACTTAAATATTCTAAGGCTGGTACAGCTGTTGAATTCAATGTAGGCAGGGAAAAATACAATGATAGCTTTTATTCAGTGATTTCAGTATCAAATATTCCTGAAACTCCAGTTGGCGATGAAGATATAGAAAATTTCTTTGAAAGACTGTATAAAGGTGATTTGTCCAGAAAAAAAGAGGGCAGCGGCCTGGGCTTGTCCATTGTAAGAGAAATAGTCAAACACCACGGTGGGTTTGTAAAGGCATGTAGGGAAAACGAGAAGCTGGTGTTTAAAATATTCATGGATGTAAAGTGCTAAAACTTAATATTATTAAATGTTTCCTAATTATAAAAAAGATAACTTTGTTGTTGTCTTTTTTAATTTGAAAATTAATTTATATGTAATGCAATATCATACAAGAATTATTGATTTATTTATGGTATCTTTAAAAACGAGTAGAAAGGAGTATTATAAAATGCAAAAGGAAGCTCGAACTGTTTATTTAGATAAGGAGTTAAATATAGAAGCTTATAATTTTAAAGGAATTAAGCAGAAATTTCCCAACCATTTTCACGAGTATTATGTTATTGGCTTTATTAAAAATGGAAGGCGGCATTTGTCTTGTAAAAATAAAGAATACGATATTAAAAATGGTGATTTAATTTTATTTAATCCTCATGACAATCATACTTGTGAACAGATTGATGGAAGGGCACTTGATTATAGATGCTTAAATATTAAACCTGATGCAATGAAACAAATTGTATTTGAAATTACAGGTAAAAATTATATGCCGTATTTTACAGAGCCTGTAATATTCAATAATGATATTGTGACATCATTACAGGAATTATACTTTATGATTATGCAAGGTGAAAAAGATTTTAAAAAAGAGGAAATTTTTTTGTTTATAATTGAACAATTGATAACTGAGTATGCTAAACCAATATCTGCAGCTGTTATACAGGAAATAAATACGGAGATTAAAACAGTATGTGACTTTCTGGAAAAAAATTATATGAAAAATATTACACTGAATGATCTGAGTAATCTGACAGGGATAAGTAAATACAATTTGGTGCGTTCATTTACCAAGCAAAAAGGAATATCACCTTATAGTTATCTTGAGAGCATTCGTATAGATAAATCTAGGAAATTTTTGGAAAATGGAATTAGCCCAATAGAGGTTGCATTAAATACAGGATTTACTGACCAAAGCCATTTTAGTAAATTTTTCAAAAAGTTCATTGGTTTGACTCCAAAACAATATATGAATATTTTTATAGATAAATTTACGGACAAAGGAGAATATGAATGAATAAACAAGAGAACATAAAATGTGTCATGGTAATAAATGAAGATCTTCCATTGGGGGTGATTGCAAATACATCAGCAATATTGGGCATTACCTTAGGAAAACATATTCCTGAATTAGTAGGCAAAGATGCTGCTGACGCTTCCGGGAAAAAGCATCTAGGTATTATTACAATTCCAGTACCGATTTTAAAGGGGAATAAAGAGATTATTAGAGAATTAAGAGAAAAACTATATACTTCTGATTTTGATGATGTTATTGCGGTTGACTTTTCGGATGTTGCACAAAGTTGCAATGTTTACAGTGAGTATCTACAGAAAGTATCAACTGTTTTGGAAAATCAGCATACATATTTTGGAATTGCTATTTTTGGTAATAAGAAGAAAATTAATAAATTAACAGGTAGTATGCCTTTGTTAAGATAGTCAATATTCACAAATTCATAATAGCCGCCTAACTTAAATAACCACAGTTCCCTAATTAATCAAAAAAAAGTTACAACTTAAAAAACAGTATTAAAAGTACAAGGTAGTTTAATTATTGATATTTCAATAATTAAACTACCTTGTACTTTCTTTGGAGGCGCCACCCAGATTTGAACTGGGGATGAAGGTTTTGCAGACCTCTGCCTTACCACTTGGCTATAGCGCCGTGTATAAATGGAGCGGAAGACGGGATTTGAACCCGCGACGTTCACCTTGGCAAGGTGACGCTCTACCACTGAGCCACTCCCGCACATTTAAAATAAATGGTGGCCAGACCAGGAATCGAACCAGGGACACGAGGATTTTCAGTCCTCTGCTCTACCGACTGAGCTATCTGGCCACATGGCGACCCAGAAGGGGTTCGGACCCTCGACCTCCGGCGTGACAGGCCGGCACTCTAACCAACTGAGCCACTGGGCCATAATATGGTGGGCACAACAGGGCTCGAACCTGTGACCCTCTGCTTGTAAGGCAGATGCTCTCCCAGCTGAGCTATGCGCCCATAAGCACATTATTACCACGACAATTCATATTATATATTGAGTTCTATATATTGTCAATACCTTGCATAAAAAAATCAGCCGGGCTGTAGTGGATTTCAAAATTGTTGCTAATATATTCTTATTTGGAATTTATTCTATATATTGATCAATATTTTGAAAATGTTGATTTTAGTATGTCGATATTTGACAATAGAAATTTGAATATAGATTTTGTTTAGATGCATACTATTTTTGAAGGGAGTGTGAATAATGCTGTTATTAACTATAGTTTACAATAAAGAAAGAGAAAATGTAATACAGGGAATCCAGGAATTAAAGGAATATTTTAGACATAAAGGTGTGCTTATTGGGATATATGAAAGTATAGAATCTGATACTCACTTCCTTAAGTTATTTTGTGATAGAGAAATTAATAGCAAACTTATGAATATATTCAATATGTATGTTGCAAATATTATATATGGTATAGTAATAGAGGAATTTTGTGAAAAAGATATCTTGAATTTTTTGTCTGATGAATATTTTTTTCTCAAATATGATGAATTGGAAGAAATCAAACTAGAAAGTATAAGAGTGCTAAAGGGCGAGATGAAAATTATAGATGATAATTCTATATCCTGTATAAATAAAAGAAATGAGATACTAGATAAAATATCAAGTTGTATAAGTGAGAACAATGAAATAAATATAGATGGATTTGTGACTTTTAGAATAAAAGAACTTTTAGACGATTTAGAAAGTATAGTTGATAAAGTAGTGGAAAAATATATGGTAAATAAAGAATATAATGAATTTATAAAGCTTTTAAAATATTTTGTAGAAATTCAGGAAAGTAAAATAGATTATTTAAGTATAATAATAGATAATAATGGTAAATATATAATAAGAGATAAAGAGCAGGATATAACAGAAAGCTTTTTTAGAGATTTAAAGGAATTAAATCGTAATAAAGATACAAATTCAGATTTAGATGATATTTTGATAAGTGCACTTATAACTACTTCACCCAATGAAATAGTAATTCACTGTGCTGAAAATTGTAAAAATCCAGAATTGATAAATACCATTGAAAAAGTTTTTACTGATAGAGTTAGATTTTGCAATAATTGCAGTACATGTGAGTCTATAAAAAATCATCTTAATAGAATATAAACTACAAAATTCTATTTTTTTATTGACATAATCATTTTGGAATAATATAATGAAGCCAAGTAGAAGTAAAAGCTATGAAAGGGAAGAGTAAATAGATCAATTGTTTTAAGAGAGAGGGATTGTGTGCTGAAATATCCCTTAAATGAAATCTATTGAAAACCACCCAGGAGTTGTATACTGAAGTTTTGTAAGTATTTCCGTTAGCCAGCGTTAAAGGTAGAGAGAATAGTATTTGTGATCTTTGCTTATACTATTAAGTTGGGTGGAACCACGGTAATACTCGTCCCAGTAGAGGGAGGAGTATTTTTTTATTTATTTTTATAGTTAAATAAAAATTCGAAATTAGAAAAGTTTGTAAAGGAGGAATAAAAATGATAAATATAAGCCTTAAAAATGGTGACAAAATAGAAGTGGAGAAGGGATTAAAGGTAATTGATGTGGCGGAAAAATTGAGTACTTCTCTGAAGAAAAAAGCGCTGGGTGCTAAGTTAGATGGTGAAGTAGTTGAACTCTATCATCCAATAAATGGTGATTGTAAACTTGAAATTCTCACTTTTGAAGATGAAGATGGTAAAAAAATATTGAGACACACAGTTTCTCACATACTTGCTCAAGCTATAAAAAGGCTGTATCCAGATGTTAAACTTGCCATAGGACCTGCCATAGATTCAGGATTTTACTATGATGTAGACGCAGATTTTTCATTTACACCAGAATTGTTAGTTAAGATTGAAAATGAGATGAACAAGATAGTAAAAGAAGATATCAAATTGGAGAGATTTGAACTTCCAAGGGCAGAAGCTATAAAATTTATGGAAGATAGAAAAGAACCTTATAAAGTGGAATTGATAAAGGATCTGCCAGAAGGTGAAGTTATATCCTTTTACAGGCAGGGTGATTTTGTGGATTTATGTGCGGGACCACATTTACCTTCTACTGGGAAAGCAAAAGCAATAAAACTCCTTTCCATAGCAGGTGCCTATTGGCGTGGAGATGAAAAGAACAAAATGCTCCAGAGAATATATGGGACTGCATTTGAAAAGAAAAGTGATCTGGAAAACTATTTGAAGATGATGGAAGAGGCTAAGAAGAGAGATCATAGAAAATTGGGCAAAGAATTGGATCTGTTCAGTATGCATGAAGAGGGACCTGGATTTCCATTTTTCCATCCAAAGGGAATGATAATTAGAAATGAGCTTCAAAACTTTTGGAGAGAAATGCATAGAAAAGCTGATTATGATGAAATAATGACTCCGATTTTGTTAAATGAAGGATTGTGGCATCAGTCAGGACACTGGGATCACTATAAGGAAAATATGTATTTTACCAAAATAGACGGTGAAAATTATGCTATAAAACCTATGAACTGTCCAGGATCTATACTTGTTTACAAGAGTGATATACGTTCCTATAGGGATTTACCTAAAAGGTATGGTGAAATGGGAATTGTCCATAGACATGAAAAATCAGGAGCACTTCACGGACTTATGAGGGTAAGGTGCTTTACTCAAGATGATGCTCATATATTTGTTGCGAGAGAGGATATTACCCATGAAATCACTCAAGTTATAAAACTTATAGACGATTTTTATAAGGTGTTTGGATTTGAATATTTTGTTGAACTTTCCACAAGACCTGAAAATTCCATGGGAAGCGAGGAGGAATGGGAAGCTGCAACTGAGGGCCTTAAAACTGCATTAAAGGTATCAGGGCTTGATTATAAAATCAATGAAGGGGATGGAGCTTTTTATGGCCCTAAGATAGATTTCCATTTGAAGGACTGCATTGGAAGAACATGGCAGTGTGGAACAGTACAGTTGGATTTCCAGATGCCAGAGAAATTTGATCTAACTTATATAGGGGCAGATGGAGAAAAACACAGGCCGGTTATGGTGCACAGAACTATATTTGGATCCATAGAGAGATTTATAGGAATACTCATAGAACAATATGCAGGGGCGTTTCCGGCTTGGCTTGCACCAGTCCAGGTAGAAGTTATGGACATTACAGATAATCAGAAAGAATATGCGGAAGAAGTGATTAAAAGACTTAAAGATCAGGATATAAGAGTGGAAGCCGATGTTAGAAATGAAAAGATAGGCTACAAGATAAGAGAAGCTCAGATGCAGAAAGTGCCCTATATGATTATCCTGGGGGATAAAGAGGTAAAAGAACAGAATATATCCGTTAGAAATAGAAAAGATGGAGATTTAGGAGCTATGTCTTTAGATGATTTTATATCTAAACTTAAAGAGGAAATTTCCAAAAAAGTAAGTGACATATAACTGATATAATTTTGTATTGACTTGTAATGACAAAAATAGTATAATACAATTTGTCAAGCAGAAACTAGCCGTTTCTCACCTTACGGCATGGCCAGTAAGGTTATGAAAATTTTATTATAAATTTTCTATTGCATGTATTTAGAGGACGGCGTAAGTCGTCCTTTTTCATATTTTTTGTTTGATTCACTTAGGAGGTGAATAATATAAATAAAGGTTTTCTTTTAAATGATGAGATAGCTGCAAAAAGAGTAAGAGTAGTTCCAAATGATGGAGATGAGGCTGAAATTGTATCTTTAGAAAGAGCTTTAAAACTTGCTGAGGAAAAAGAATTGGATCTGGTTATGATATCTCCAAAGGCAAACCCTCCAGTTTGTAAAATAATGAATTATGGAAAGTTTATTTATGAACAATCTAAAAGGGAAAAAGAAGCTAGAAAAAAGCAGAAAATTACCAATATAAAAGAAGTGAGACTCAGCCCAACTATTGAAGAACATGATATTTCTATTAAAGCTAAGAATGCAAAAAAATTTTTGCTTACAGGTGATAAAGTTAAAGTCACTATAAGATTTAGAGGCAGAGAGGCTGGTCATTCTTTTATGGGTAAAAAAATTTTAGATAATTTTTACTCTAAACTTGAAGATATCAGCGTAATAGAAAAGCAGCCAAAACTTGAGGGCAGGAATATGATAATGACATTATCAACAAAAAAGCATAATTGAGAGGAGGAAGTTATTATGCCAAAAATGAAGACAAAAAGAAGTGCGGCAAAGAGATTTAAAGTTACAGGAACAGGCAAGTTAAAGAGATCAAAAGCTTATAAAAGTCACATATTGACTAAAAAAAGCGCAAAGACTAAGAGAAATCTTAGGAAGGCAGGATATGTAGCAGAAGCTCAAGAAAAAGTGATGAAAAAATTAATACCTTATGTATAAAGTATTCTAAAAGGAGGTTTTAAAATGGCAAGGGTAAAAAGAGCTGTGAATGCTCGTAAGCATCATAGGAAGATACTAAAGCTCGCAAAAGGTTATTATGGCGGCAAGAGCAGGTTGTTTAAATCAGCCAATGAAACAGTCATAAGAGCTTTAAGAAATGCATATATAGGAAGAAAATTAAAAAAGAGAGATTTCAGGAAACTCTGGATAGCTAGAATAAATGCTGCAGCCAGAATAAATGGGCTTTCCTATTCAAAATTCATAAATGGGATAAAGACAGCAGGTATTGATGTGAATAGAAAAATGCTTTCTGAAATAGCAATAAATGATCCAAAGACATTTACTGAATTGGTTGACATAGCAAAAAAACAACTGAGTGCATAAATTATACTATATCAAGTGGTTTTTAGATTTACATGACTTGTTAATTCATGTGAATTTAAAGAAATCACTTGATTTTTACAATATGGATTATGAGGGTATGTAGATGGATATAATAAGGAGCAAAGACAATCTACAAATAAAACAGGCTAGAAAATTGAAGGAAAAAAAATATAGAGTTGAAAATGGAAAGTTCTTGATAGAAGGCCTGAGATTCGTAATGGAGGCTGTGAATTCCGATTTTGCAATAACTGATATTTTTTTAACATGTGATTTTTATGATATATGGGAAAGAAATTTAATGAAAGAAAAAATTAAAAATATGCCTTCTGTATATATTGTGACTGATGAAGTATTAAAGAGTATAAGCACTACAGAAAATCCTCAGGGCATAGTTGCAGTAGTGAAAAACACCAAGTTAAGATATAAAAAAGATATGGAAGGATTTTATGTATTGGCGGACAGAATACAGGATCCTGGGAATATGGGCACTATAATACGGAGCTCTTATGCTGCTGGGGCTTTAGGAGTTATACTCACAAAAGGAACAGTGGATGTATATAATGAAAAAACTTTAAGATCTACTATGGGTTCAATTTTTCATGTACCGGTAATTCAAGATGAGCAACTTGATAAGATAAAAGTTTTGAAAGAAAATGGATTTAAACTCATAGCCAGTTTGTTGGATGCTGAAACTAATTTTTATGATGTAAGCTTAAATCGAAAAATTATATTTGCAGTGGGAAATGAGGCAAATGGGCTGAGTGAAGATATAGAACAAATTGCAGATATAAAAGCAAGAATCCCAATGCCGGGTGGAGCTGAATCTTTAAATGCAGCTGTATCAGCATCTATAATGATGTTTGAATTGGTTAGGCAGAATTTAAAAAATTAATATTGACAACAGGGAAAACTATATGTAATATTTAAAAGTATAGATAACAAAAAATTTATAGTATTATACTGTGAAGGAGAAAGTAGGTATATCAGTATTTTCTAGAGAAAAAAAGTCAAGGCTGAAAGCTTTTTTAAAATACTATATATTGAAGTTCGCTCTGGAGTACTACCTGTGAAATTGTAATTAGCAGTTAGCGGTAATGCCGATAAATTTTCAAAGAGAATATTATTTAAATGATATTAATTTGGGTGGTAACGCGGAATTAGGAATTCGTCCCTTTAAGGGACGAATTTTTTATATTTAGATTTAAAAATTGAATTTTATTTGGAAGGGAGAGAATTTGGCATGATAAAAGAAAAATTAGAGAAAATTAAAGAAAGTGCACTTGAAGAATTGCAGAATAAAAAAAATAATTTAAGTGTAGAGGATATAAGAGTTAAGTATTTGGGGAAAAAAGGCGAATTGACTAAAATACTTAGGGGAATGAAAAGTCTTTCTCCAGAGGAAAGGCCTGTAGTGGGGAAATTAGCCAATGAGATCAGGACACTTTTGGAAAACTCTATAGAAGAGACATCAAAGAAGATGAAGGCACTTAAAACGAAGGAAAAACTCAGAAGTGAAACGATTGATATAACTATGCCTGGCGTTAAGCAAAATATTGGAAGAAGTCATCCGCTGGAACAGATTTTAGAAGACATGAAAGAGATATTTATTTCCATGGGATTTACTATAGAAGAGGGACCTGAAATCGAAAAGGATTATTATAATTTTGAAGCATTAAATATACCTAAGAATCACCCGGCAAGAGGAGAACAGGATACATTTTATATAAATGACAATGTAGTGCTGAGGACCCAGACATCTCCAATACAGGTAAGGACTATGGAAAAGCAAAAACCTCCAATAAAGATGATATCTCCGGGGAAGGTATACCGTGCAGATTCAGTAGATGCCACTCATTCACCTATATTTTACCAGATGGAAGGCCTTGTAGTGGATAAGGGCATAACTTTTGCAAATTTGAAGGGAACTCTTGAACTGTTTGCTAAAAGAATGTTTGGAGAGGGCGTCAAGACAAAATTTAGGCCGCATCATTTTCCTTTTACAGAACCCTCTGCAGAAATGGATGCTACCTGTTTTGTGTGTAACGGCAAGGGCTGCAGAGTGTGTAAGGGAGAGGGATGGATAGAGCTTCTGGGATGCGGTATGGTCCATCCTCAGGTGCTTAGGAATTGTGGTATAGATCCTGAAGTTTACAGTGGATTTGCTTTTGGAATGGGTGTAGATAGAATGGTTATGATGAAATACGGCATAGATGATATAAGAAATATGTATGAAAGTGATATGAGATTTTTAAACCAGTTTTAGCTTAAATAAATAGAATAACTGTAATTTAATTGATAATTTGAATTAAACAAAGAAAGGGGATTTTTTTATGAAGGTACCTGTAAATTGGTTAAAGGATTATGTGAAGATAGATATTACAGGCAAGGAATTGGGAGATAAATTGACTTTAAGTGGTTCAAAGGTGGAAGAAGTGATTACAACTGGAGATGAAATTCAAAATGTAGTTACGGGAAAGATAGTAAAGATAGAGGAACATCCACATGCAGATAAATTGGTAGTATGCCAGGTAGATATAGGAAAAGATGAACTGCTTCAAATTATAACGGCTGCCACTAATATGAAGGAAGATGATATAGTTCCTGTTGCACTTCATGGTTCTGTAATTCACGGAGGAGTGAAGATAAAAAAGGGAAAATTGAGAGGAATCATGTCAAACGGGATGTTTTGTTCTGAAGAGGAACTGGGAATAGCCGGTGATAAACCTGTACATGGACTTATGATTTTGCCTGTAGATACACCTATTGGTGAGGATATAAAAGATGCGCTCAATATGACCAGCAGTATATTGGATTTTGAGATAACTTCCAATAGACCTGATTGCTTGAGTATTATAGGGATGGCAAGAGAAACTGCGGCAACTTTAAATGAAAGTTATAAAATGCCTGCATTGGAATATGAGATTTCCTCAAGTAAATACATAAACGATGGTTTAAAGGTTGAAGTAAGGGATAAGCTTTGCAGAAGGTATATGGCTAGGGGTGTAGAAAATGTAAAGATAGAAGAGTCTCCTGGATGGATGCAGGAAAGGCTTTTGGATGCAGGAGTAAGACCTATAAATAATATAGTGGATATAACCAATTTTGTAATGCTTGAAACAGGTCAGCCAATGCATGCTTATGACACGAGATATATACAGTCAAACAATATAATAGTGGAAAGGGCAGAAAATAGAGAGAAGTTTGTTACTCTGGATAATGAAGAAAGATTGTTGGATAAAAATGTACTTACTATAAGGGATGGAGATAGAGCTATAGGTATTGCAGGAATAATGGGAGGTCTTAATTCGGAAATCAGGGAAGATACCTCATCAATAGTATTTGAGAGTGCTAATTTTGATGGAACTAATATAAGGATTTCTTCTCAAAAATTAGGTCTTAGAACAGAAGCTTCAGCTAGATTTGAAAAAGATCTAGATCCTAATTTATGTGAGATGGCTGTGGACAGAGCCTGTTATTTAATAGAAAAATTAAATGCAGGAGAGGTCATGAAAGGTACCATAGACATATACAATGAAAAGATTGAACCCGGTAGTTTGCAGGTGAATTATAATTGGATAAATAATTTCTTGGGTACGAAAATACCTCAAGATGAAATGGCTGAGTGTCTAAATAGACTGGAACTAAATACTAAAATAGAAGGCGAAGATCTAAAAATAGATGTACCTACTTTTAGAAGCAGAGATATAAAAATAAAGGAAGATATTGCTGAAGAAGTAGCCCGAATATATGGTTATGACAATGTACCTTCTACCATAATAAAAAGTGTAAGTACCAGAGGTGGAAAAAATACCAAACAGAAATTGGACGATGAAGTGCTGAGGGCACTTACTTCCAGCGGTCTAAATCAGTCTATAAGCTATTCTTTTATCAGCAGAAAAGTATTTGACAGAATACTTTTACCAAAGAATAGTGTTCTTAGAAATGCTGTGGTTATAAAAAACCCTCTAGGAGAAGATTATAGTATAATGAGAACTACTACAATACCCTCCATGATGGAATCTTTAAGCAGAAATTATTCTAGGAAAAATGAACTGGCCAGGTTATTTGAAATAGGTAAAGTATATATACCAAATAAGGATGTGAATAAACTGCCTCAGGAAAAAAATATTGTGACTATTGGCATTTATGGCAAAGTAAATTATTTTGATTTAAAAGGTATAGTGGAAAATATATTAGAAGTGTTGAAAATAGAAAGGTTTTCTTTTGAAAGGGAAAGCGGTAATCCAAGTTTTCACCCGGGAAAGACAGCATCCCTATATATAAAAAAGGATTTTATAGGTGTACTGGGAGAGATTCACCCTAATGTATTAGATAATTATGGAGTTGACGAAAAGTGTTATATAGCAGAATTGGATTTGGATGTGCTTTATAAATATGCCAATTGGAATAAAGAGTATAAGCCACTTCCTAAATTTCCTGCAGTTACGAGGGATTTGGCAATACTGGTGGATGAAGATGTCCTGGTAAAAGAAATAGAAGATGTTATAAAGGAACAAGGAGGAAATATGGTGGAAAGGGCGAAATTTTTCGATGTTTACAGAGGCAAGCAGGTGGCAGAGGGAAAAAAGAGTGTAGCTTACTCTATATCCTACAGGCTTGAGAATAGAACACTTACAGATGAAGAAGTAAATAAAGTTCATGATAGAATATTAAAAGCGTTGGAACATAAGTTTGGAGCACAACTTAGATAAGTAAAATCAAAATTTAATTAAGTTAGATGGTAAGTTAATACCTACTATCTAACTTAATTTTATTATTTGTTATTTGAATCTTAGAATCACTTGATAACTATTTAAACTTAAATATAATATTTAATATATACAGTATTTGTGATAAAATATTCTTATAGGGAATTGTGAAAACAGGATGGATATCTGAGAGGGTGTTTGAATGAACGTAGTGACAGTGTTTATAAATGGAATTGAATACAATTTAAAAGGTGACGAGCAGGAAGAGTATCTACATAAGGTAGCCAGTTATGTAGATAAAAAGGTAAAAAATATATTAGAAAATAATAGTAAATTAAGCACTTCCTCAGCGGCTATTTTGTCTGCACTTAATGTGGCAGATGATATGCTAAAGGTGCAGAATAATAATGATGAATTGTCAAAGCAGGTAAGAGAATTAAAAAAAGTTGAAAAGGTTTATGAGGATCAGATTAATTCTTTAAAAAAACAGCTTAAATATACAGAAGAACTCAATGGAGAATTTAAAGAAAAATTGAAAAAAGCTGAAAGTGATGATCAATTAAAGGAGAAAGATAAGCAAATTGAAAAGCTTAAAGAGGAAATAGAAATTATAAAGGAAACAACTCAGAAATATATAAAGGAAAACACAAAGATTATAGAAGAAAATAAAGAATTAAAATTTCAAGTTCAATCCGGAAAATATAAGATAATAGATCTTCAACATAAATTGATAGAAAACCAAATAAATTTGGCAAAAGAAAAAAAGCAGAAAAATCCTCTTTTAAATAGAGGATCAAGATGAAATTCGAACTGATGATGATGTTAGTTCGAATTTTTTTATGAATAAAATTTCGACATATCCAGGGATCACTTAATTAATAACTAAATTTAAATATGTGCATATAATGAGTTGGGAGAGAACTTTTTTGCTATTGTCTGGAGGATTTATTATGAGGGTTTTATTTTGTATAAGGGGAGACTGCTTTAAAAATTTTGCAGGAGATTCAATGCAGCTTGTGAAAACGGCTCAATATTTAAGAGAGAAAAAAGTGAAGGTAGATATAAATACAGGATTGGTACAGGATTATTCTCCCTATGATATAATACATCTGTTTAATTTGACTAGAGTTGAAGAGACCTATAAATATTACAAAAAAGCTAAAGAATACAAAAAAGCTATAGTATTATCGCCTATATATTGGAACTTAAAGAGATACTATAATTATGTGAGAGATAATAAAAATTTGTTGTTGTGGGATAAACTGAATATGTGCAGGAAAGAAATATTGAGAGGGTGTAGATTAATATATCCTAACAGTGAATTAGAGAATATTCAAATACAAAATGATTTTCATATAAATGTCCCCTACAAGGTAATTTATAATGGTGTGGAAGTAGAACATAGAGCTTTATACAATTTTAAGGAAACATATGGGCTGAAAGATTATGTACTTTGTGTGGCAAGGGTATGCAGCAGAAAGAATCAACTTGCCTTAAGTAGAGTATGCAGTGAATTGGGGCTGCAATTAGTGCTTATAGGAAGTATAAATGATATAGATTATTTTAACAAATGTATGTCCTATGATAATGTAAGATATCTGGGATTTATGGATGATTATAATTTATATAATGCTTATAGAAATGCAAAAATTCATGTAATGCCAAGTTTCGTAGAAACACCAGGTTTATCGTCTTTAGAAGCAGCTGCCAGTGGCTGCAATATAGTTTCAACTGCAGAGGGAAGTACAAGGGAATATTTTAAAGATATGTGTATTTACTGCAGTCCTTATAATGAATACAGTATAAAAACTGCTATAAGTACGTGCATTGAAATAAAAAACCATAAAGACCTAAAGGATCATATAATTAAAAATTACAACTGGAAAAAATGTATAAACCCATTATTTGAAAGTTATAGACATATTCTAAATCAGTATAGAATAGGGGGATCATAATTGGCTACTTTTATTCAAATGCCTACAGTGGCTTATAATAGAATGTACCAGAGGCCTCAACAGATAATGAGAAAATTAAGTGAGATGGGATATACCGTGTATTATATAGATAATGTAAATGGGGAATATTTTATAAAAATAAACAGAAATTTATATGAAGTTGGAGCAAATTATAAAATTGAAATTAAAAAATTGAGCAGACCTATAATATTATGGTGCTCTTCTCCAGCACAAATAGTCAGAATAAATAATATAGATCATGATTATATAGTATATGATGTAGTAGACGACAGTTCTCATGAATTTAAAATTTGGAATCAATATGTAGAAGACATGTTAAGTGCAGCAGATATAGTATTTGTAACATCAGACAGGCTTTATGAAAAGTTTTTTTTAAGGCACAATAGGGTCTATATAGTTAAGAATGGAGTGGATGCAGGTAAATTTTCTTTAAATAAAAATATAATTCCGAAAGATATTCCTAAAAATAGAAAAGTTGTGGGATATGTAGGAGCTATAGCTCCATGGATAGATTGGGATCTGGTGAAGTATATATCAAACAGTAGCTATGATTTTGTGTTTGTAGGATCTAGATGCGGTAAGGTAGATATAAATCTAAACAGTAATGTATATTTTTTGGGAGAAAAAAGATATACAGAACTTCCCTGCTATATTAATAATTTTAATTGTTGTATCATACCATTTAAGGTAAATGAAATGACGAATTGCTGTAATCCCATAAAATTATACGAATATATGTCTTTGGGGAAACCGGTAGTCAGCACCGCTATAGAAGAAGTTGTGAAAATGAAAAGTAACTGTTATATATCAAAGGATAAGCAGGATTTTATGGAAAATATAACAAAATCAATTCACGAAGACAAAAAGAGTTTATCTATTTTAAGAAGAAAATTTGCATTAGATAACAGCTGGGATAAAAGAATGTCCATTATAATTGAAAAATTAAAATTAAATGGTATATTGTAGTGCTGTTTAAAATTATTTACAGATTATAAAAGGTGAGAATATGAATAAAAATTTTAATGATAAAACTAAATTGACAGTCCATAGAAAAGAGCTAAAAGACAAATTAAAAATTCTTATAGAAGGAAGTAATTTAGATGAAGTCTGTAATATGCTCTATGAAGGACTGAAGGTTGATCCGCTAAATGTGAATTTGCTATATGTTTTGGCCAATTTATATGAAATTCAAAATGAATATATAAATGCATATGTCTTGTACAAAAAAATAAGTTGTATTTCCAGGGATAAGATGATGGAAATGGTTAAATATAAGATTTCCAGATGTGAAGATATAGAAAAAATAAAGAAATATAATAGAAGGAAAAAAGTTTTAATTATTGCATATATATTTCCCCCAATAGGAGGATCAGGAGTTCAAAGAACTTTAAAATTTGTGAAGTATTTGAGAGAATTTAATTATGAGCCGGTAATTGTTACGGTTTTGAATTGGAAATTTACACCTGAAGATCATACTCTGCTTTGTGAAATTCCAAAAGATATCCAAGTTATCAGAATAGAGGAAACAGATATAGATAATAAATATTATAAGGATTTTGTTGATTTATATGGAGGAATCGTAAAGGACGATTATTTGACAAGGCAGTATGAAATAGAGTTATTGAAACTACAAAATAATTTTAAAAATCTAATTTTTGTTACTGATATAAATGTTACCTGGGCTGTTGAGGTTATGGATAAAATAGGAGATATTATTGATTTTGATGATATAGATTTGGTTTATTCGACTTCTGGACCTTATTCTGATCATATAATAGGATATTATTTAAAAGAAAAGTATAAAAAACCTTGGATAGCTGATTTTAGAGATGAATGGACAAATAATCCTTATTTTGATTTAGATAAGCAATCTATATTATATAAAATGCAGAGAAAGATGGAAAATAATATATTGAGATGTTCAGATAAGATATTAACTGTAAGTGAAATATCAAGGGGAAATTATATAAATGAATTCAATTTAGCTGAAAGCAAGGTAAAAACCATTACCAATGGGTATGATGAAGATGATTTTAAGAGCATAAGAGAAAATAAAAATAGAAATGACAAATTTACAGTAATTTTTAATGGCTCTCTTTATCTTGAAATAAATCCATATTACTTTATAATTGCTGTAAATCAATTAATACAGGAGAAAAAAATTCATAGAAAAAAAATAAGTATAGAATTTGTCGGGAAAATTGAAGAAGATATTTTAGATAAAATTATTAAATTGGATATATATAAAGTTATAGAAGTAAAAAGTTACATGACTCATGTAGATAGCTTGAGAAATGCCAGCAGGGCGGATTTGCTCTTGCTGATAATTGGAAGTGATGTGAGGGTAAAATCCGTGTATACAGGCAAGATTTTTGAGTATTTGAGATTATGTAGACAAGTTATATCTCTGTCACCTAAGGGCAGCTTAGTGGAAAAATTGATTCTTAAAACACATAGGGGCAAAAATTTTGAAATAGATGATGTAGATGGCATAAAAGATCATACATTGAAAGTCTATAAAAATTGGGAAAATAATTATAAAGACCATTTTGAAATAAATAGTGAAATTGAAAAGTATGAAAGAAAACACCTCACGGAAAGCCTGGCCAATGTATTTGATGGGGTAATTTCTAATTTTCACGGGGATGATTTTGATTTTAAGGAAAAGCAGAGCCAGTTTTATAATACTGTATACAAAAGCGGCGGATGGAATGAAACCTATTTAAAGCATTATAGTGAAACTCATTATTTTCCTGTTTGGAGTAAGAGCATAGAAATTATTAAAGGTATAGATAGTATTAGTATCCTAGATATAGGCTGTGGAGTCGGTCAATTTGCCAATTTTGTATTTGATAATGGTATAACCAGTTACAGGGGGATAGATTTCAGTGAAAGGGCAATTAGAATAGCTAAAATAAGAAATGATAAATACAGGAATTTGTTTAAAGTGGACAATGCCTATACATCCGACATAATGGACGATGAGTATAACACGGTTGTTTTGTTTGAAGTCTTGGAGCATTTGAATGGAGATCTGAAGTTAATAGGTAGAATTAAAGGTGGCTCGAATATTATATTTTCTGTACCTAATTTTTATTCTGAAGGTCATGTTAGATGGTTCAATTCCAAAATTGATATTTTAAAAAGATATAATTCTATTGTAAATATTCACGATATTTATGTTTTTAATATGGGAGAAAATAATAAAATTTATTTGGTGTGGGGAGTCAAAAGTAGAAACTGAAGTCAAAAATATTAAAATTCAAATGGGTTTTCAGCTATTGCTGAAAACCCATCATTATATAACCAAAGTTACAGCAGTAAAATTTAATGTCATGCTTATATTCTTGTCAATAAAAAAGCTGCACGAGTTTATATAGACAGTTTAAGATATTTTAGGACATCCTGCAAAAATGTTCTAATGCTTTTGCAAATTGTGATATGGTTTTCTCAGCATCTCCATGTTGAATTCCATCCCTGACGCAGTGGTTTAAATGACCTTCCAAAACTATTTGCCCCACTTTGTGCATTGCACTTTTAGCTGCATTGATCTGTATTAAAATATCTTCACAGGGAATATCTTCATCAATCATTTTATCAATAGCATTTATCTGTCCTATGATTTTTTTAATACGTCTATGTAAATTGTCAGAATCCATGCACTGTTTCATAACAGTATCCTCTTTTCTAATTTATATTTTTATATTAAGATCAACTTTGTAAAATGAAATTGTTTAGCACAAATATAAAGGCCAACGAATCTGTTTTTATGCCTTTATTACAATATAGTAATTAATTATGTACATGTCAAGAATATCGCTGAAAGAGGATATTTTTGACATGTTATTTTTTATTTAACTTTGAAAAAGAGATAAATTATATATTCATATTCTGAAAATATTTTTTGTTAAAAAGTATATGCTTGTCATTAGGTCTGAATTTACTGGCCATTTCATTATGATAGTAAGCTAATTTGTGATTACCGAGTTTATCGTAGCAGACACACAGTTGAAGATGAGGGAGCCAGGTCCAGCAAGCTTCATTAAAAAACCCTAGACTGTTCTTAGGCTTTTCTAATTTCAAAGCTGTTTCATACCAGAATATAGCCTGATATAGTTTGTTTTCATTTAGAAATGAAAATCCAATTCTACAGCATCCTTCGGCTCTAGGATTACCGTATTCAAAGCTTTTGAATATATACTTTCTAGATTCTTCAGGTTTATTTATTGATAAATAGTAATCACATATATTATTGCACACTCTAATTTTATCTTCTGACCATCCTTCATTTGATTCTAGAAATTTAGAATAATACTGAATAGCCTCGATATATCTTTTATGCTCATAAAGCTCATTTCCGTAATAGAGAATATCTCTTAAAGAAAAATGAACTCCTTCTTTTAGTTTAGTTTCATATATTTCAATGTTACGATTTGGCTTATAATTTACTTTTTTATGTGTTATACTAATATCAGAATTAAATATATTACCATATACTTCTAGATATTCATGGACAAAACCTATCCATTTAAAATTTCGGGAAGCTTTGACTAATCTATTACGTCTGTAGCTCAAAGTAATATTATCATATTCGTCGAATCCAACATTATAATTCATAGTTACAGAATCTAAGGAAATATCGAAGGATTTCTTCATAACTTCAAATTTTTTTATATCATCGGAAAGTAGGATATCATCTGCATCAAGCCACAATATATAATCTTTGGTTGCTTTACTGAAAGAGAAATTTCTTGCTGCTGAAAAGTCATCTATCCATTTGAAATCATATATTTTATCAGTAAATTTTCTACATATATTCTTTGTATTATCAGAAGAACCAGTATCAACTATTATAACTTCATCGACTATATTTTTAATTGATGACAAACAGCGTTCTATTGTAGCACTTTCATTTTTTACTATCATACACAGGCTTATGCTTATGGAATGTTTCAATATATCATCTCCATTCTTATATTTAAACATTGAATTTAGTTGATTTTAAAGTCTATCCTAAAATTACTATTATTTGATATTTGAACTCTGATATTTGAATATGCACTTGGATAAAATAATTCTTAAGTTCATAGAAGTCAAATCTGCTTATAAAAAAATTTTTTTCAAAGATCTAAGAATCATTTGATGATATAAAACTAAGTAATTACTGGGTTTAGACAAATTTTAAAAAGGAGTGTTACAAAATTATTTAAAAATGATTTTGTAACACTCATATTTATTAAAGGACTAAGCTAGTCAATATTGACGCCAGCACTTGCATAACCTGCAATAGTTGTAGCTAAATCAATACCGGATGTGACGTCTGCTGAAAATACCATTAATAAACGAGTCCCCGTAGTTACTTGTATCGACAGACCTGAAATAGAAACGCTGCTGACAGAGCCAATTGAAATTATATTTGTTAATGCTGGAGATAATGTTACAGCAGCACCAGAAACTGGGGTGAAAGTGTTATCGGGTATAGTTGACTGGTATAATTGTGCGGTAATGCTTACGGTTGATCCCATAAGAGTCAATGATGCAGTAGTACTGAAATATGCAGTTATTGAAGTTATAGTACCGGTACGAGGAACAGAAAGTGCCAGGTTAAGCAAAGTTCCCGAAGCACCTGTTAAATCAATAGTACCATTGCTTGCAATATTAACACCAGCAGCTGAATTGCCAAACCCAACTAGGCTTACGGTACCTAATAACCCACCTAAAACAGTAGTTAATGAAGTGGGAACACCTGATGCAAATGGGATTATAGCACCGCCTCCGCCAGTAGCACCGGTCGGCCCCTGAACGCCCTGAATACCTTGAGGTCCAGTAGGTCCTGTTGGGCCTGTTCGTCCCTTCAGACCTTGAACGCCTTGAGGCCCGGCAGCACCTGTTGGTCCCTGAACGCCCTGAATACCTTGAGGTCCAGTAGGTCCCGTTGGCCCGGTCGGTCCAGTAGGTCCCGTCACACCTTGAATACCTTGAGGTCCGGTAGCGCCGGTGGGTCCTTGAACGCCCTGAATACCCTGAACACCTTGAGGCCCGGTTGGCCCTATAGGTCCTTGAACACCTTGAGGTCCGGTTGGTCCAGTTACGCCTTGAATTCCTTGAGGTCCGGTCGGACCAGTTGGTCCTTGAATTCCTTGGATACCTTGAGGTCCAGTAGGTCCTGTTGGGCCTGTTCGTCCCTTCAGACCTTGAACGCCTTGAGGCCCGGTTGGCCCGATAGGTCCTTGAACACCTTGAGGTCCGGTTGGTCCAGTTACGCCTTGAATTCCTTGAGGTCCGGTCGGACCAGTTGGTCCTTGAATTCCTTGGATACCTTGAGGTCCAGTAGGCCCAGTAGGCCCTGTTGGTCCAGTTACGCCTTGAATTCCCTGAAGACCAGTAGCGCCGGTCGGCCCTTGAGTTCCTTGAATACCCTGAGGACAGGTTGGCGCTATAGGTCCTTGAACACCTTGAGGTCCGGTTGGTCCAGTTACGCCTTGAATTCCTTGAGGTCCGGTCGGACCAGTTGGTCCTTGAATTCCTTGGATACCTTGAGGTCCAGTAGGCCCCGTAGGCCCGGTTGGTCCAGTTACGCCTTGAATTCCCTGAGGACCAGTAGTGCCGGTCGGCCCTTGAGTTCCTTGAATACCCTGAGGANCCGGTCGGCCCCTGAACGCCCTGAATACCTTGAGGTCCAGTAGGTCCCGTTGGCCCGGTCGGTCCAGTAGGTCCCGTCACACCTTGAATACCTTGAGGTCCGGTAGCGCCGGTGGGTCCTTGAACGCCCTGAATACCCTGAACACCTTGAGGCCCGGTTGGCCCTATAGGTCCTTGAACACCTTGAGGTCCGGTTGGTCCAGTTACGCCTTGAATTCCCTGAGGACCAGTAGCGCCGGTCGGCCCTTGAGTTCCTTGAATACCCTGAGGACCGGTTGATCCAGTAGGTCCAGTTACACCTTGAATACCTTGAGGACCAGTAGCACCAGTTGACCCAGTAGGTCCCGTCACACCTTGAACACCTTGCGGCCCGGTGGCACCGGTCGGTCCTTGGATTCCTTGAGGACCAGTAGCGCCGGTAGGTCCTTGAACACCTTGTATGCCTTGAGGACCAGTTGGTCCAGTAGCACCAGTTGATCCANGCGCCGGTCGGCCCTTGAGTTCCTTGAATACCCTGAGGACCGGTTGGTCCAGTAGCACCAGTCGGTCCTGTCGGGCCTGTGGCGCCAGTTGGGCATACTGGTGGGCATATGGGATGACAAGGATCATAACAGGGATCATGGCAGTAGTCATCTCTTATTAGTAAATAAGGTGGGTAATTTCCTCTGCTGCTGTCGTAACCTATTATAGTATTAATGATGTCTTCTGAACTAGCTAAGGTTATTCCATTATTTGCAACTGTGTTTTCATACCAATTAAGGACTAAATTTGTGATATCTATTTGTATATAATTGCAAACATCCTCATCTAATATTCTTTTAGTGTATGGGGTCATGGAAATATTAGGTGCATTATTCCAGGTAACTGAACTTTCATTAAAATCACTTAAATTATTATAAACAGTTATCTGTTGATATGGCTGTTGACAATCAGATTGTTCTTTTCGATTTACATAAAGATATAGGGTTGCATTCGCTATTGTGGCTCCAGAAGGTATTGAGCTGGCAATATCGAATTTTAATAGGCTTCTATAATCATCTGGGCATCCATTGTATTGGACATATTCTCCTGTATACAAAACGGATGATGAAACGAAGTTTTGATTTGGAAAGAATTGAGATATATATACATCATCAGTTGGATAAGCCTTGTAAAAAGCCATAAATTTTCCTCCTCACTTTTCGAGTATTATTCTCTTGTACAATAATTTAAAACTGTTTCAATTATAATATATAAATTTTTTGGCGTTTTGTTACATGTTTTAAAATAATATATATTTAAAAAGATAAAATAACCCTGTGATTTTCAATTATATTGGTTTATTATATAATATTGATATGGAGGAGAGAAATCGATGAAAAAGATAGAACTATTGGCTCCAGCAGGAAATTTAGAAAGCATGTATGCGGCAGTTGAATTAGGAGCAGATGCTGTTTATCTTGGGGGAAGTAAATTTTCTGCCAGGGCTTATGCACCTAATTTTGATGATAAGAATATGGAAAATGCAGTGGAATATTGCCATCTCCGCAATGTTAAAATATATGTAACTGTAAATACTATAATAAAGGAAGAAGAATTGAAAAAAGCTTGTAGATATGCAACATTCTTATATGATATTGGAGTAGATGCCCTTATAGTACAGGATATAGGTTTTTCTTCTATTTTGAAAAGGATACTTCCAAATTTTGAATTACATGCATCCACTCAAATGACCATACATAATGGAGAAGCTGCCTTATTTTTAAAAAAAATGGGGTTTAAAAGAATAGTGCTTTCAAGAGAACTTTCACTGAATGAAGTAGAACGTATATCAAGAGATCTAGGTTTAGAAACAGAAGTGTTTGTACATGGTGCATTGTGTGTTTGCTATTCGGGACAGTGTCTTATGAGCAGTATTATCGGAGGTAGGAGTGGTAATAGAGGAAGATGTGCACAGCCCTGCAGGCTGCCCTATGAAATAATAGATGAAAAGGGTAAAAATAGAAAACATGGATATCTTTTAAGTCCTAAAGATATGTGTACCATTGAAAATATAGGAGAAATAATAAAAACCGGTACATCTTCTTTAAAAATTGAGGGCAGGATGAAAAGACCCGAATATGTGGCAGGAGTGGTAAAAGAATATAGAAAAATGATTGATAGTTTTTATGAAAATCCTGAAAAATTAGAAGATATGTCTTATTTGAATTACAGTAAAAGAAATCTTTTGCAATTGTTCAATAGAGAGGGATTTTCGAAAGCCTACTTGTTTGGAAATACTGGGAAAGATATGATGTCCTATGCTTTTCCTAAAAACACTGGCGTAAAAATAGGTACTATTAAAGAGGATAAAAGTATTTCTTTAATGGAGGACATATCTGTAGGTGATGGAGTCCGGATGGGAAATTCAGGATTTGTGATTTCTAAAATATTAAAGGGAAAGAGGGAGGTAATAAAAGCTTGTACAGGAGAAAATGTAAAAATTCTCCCTTCTAATTATAAAGTTGGAAATATTGTGTATAGAACTTCTGATTTTCTTCAGATTAAAAAACTGAGAGAAAATTATAAGGATGGATCTCTGAAAAAAATTAAATTACTTTTAACCGTGAAATTTAAGAGGGGAGAGCCTATTGCACTACATACAGTTTATGATCAACTGGATTTTAGGGTAGAGGGGGAAAAAATTGTAGAGGCATTAAAGCAGCCTTTGAGCAAAGAGAGAATATGTGAAAGTTTAAATAAAACGGGAAAAGAGATGTTTGAATTCAAAAGTATAGAATTTAAATATTTTGAAAATGGATTTTTACCTATATCTGCTTTAAATGAAGTTAGAAGAAAGCTTTTGAAAAAAGTCAGGGAATATATATTGCGTAAAGGTAGAAACGATAATAATTTCAACAATGAAATTCATCATCCGTTTATTATAAAAAGTAAATTTGTTGGAAATGAGCTGCCTCGTAAAATGATATTTGTAAACAACTGTGAACAATTAAAAGCAG
This sequence comes from Clostridium sp. MT-14, assembly GCF_042436595.1. Lineage (NCBI taxonomy): Bacteria > Bacillati > Bacillota > Clostridia > Eubacteriales > Clostridiaceae > Clostridium > Clostridium sp. MT-14. The sequence goes on along the minus strand of NZ_JBHMIY010000001.1, from coordinate 14,697 downwards.
TACTGGAATCGGACTTTCAGTATATATGCATAAATCCATTTCAGCGGGAAAAAATTAATAATTTAGAAAGCTTGAAATTCAAAAAAATATATGTCAGAGTACCTAATATAATAAGAGGAGAGTTTAGTTATATAGAGAATTTTATAAATAAAAACTTAAATAAGATTGAAGGTATAGTTACAGCTAACTTAGGCATAATGAGTAAATTTAAAGATAAAATAAGAATTTTAGGGGATTACAAATTAAATATAACCAATAGTTCTGCATTAGATTTTTATGGTAAAATCACAAGTGGAGATTGTCTAAGTGTGGAATTAAATAGAAATGAAATAGAAGATATTATTGGGAAAAGTGATGTCAAAGCACAAGTGCTCGTATACGGCAAAATAGAACTTATGGTAAGTGAATACTGTGTTGTAGGAAGTACTATAGGGAATAAAGGCCGTTTTAAAAATTGCAGTGAACCCTGCAGAAGGGAAGGTTTTTTACTTCTGGACAGAAAGAAAAAAAAGTTTGTGTTGAAAACAGATAAATTTTGTAGAAGTTATATATACAATTCTGTACCTATTAATTTGATATCGAATATGAAGGAGTTGAGAAGTATAGGTATTAATAGCTTCAGAGCAGATTTTATTGATGAAGATTATAATGAGGTTAAAAGTATATTGTCATGTTTTCAAAAAGAAATGTTTAAGGGTGATTTTAGCAAGTTTACACGGGGTCATTATAAAAATGGTGTAGAATAAATTTATTTTTGACTGAAAGGATAGATAGATTTAAATGAATGAAAAGTCTTTAAAAATACTGGAGTTTTATAAAATAAAAGAAAAATTAAAAAAATATGCAAATACCGGTGCAGGGAAAGATCTAATAGAATCTCTAGCTCCATACAATAATATATATGAAGTAAAGGAGCATTTGAAGGAAACCAGTGAGGCTTTAAGACTTCTTGTGCTTAAGGGAGCACCGCCTTTTGAAGGAGTGTATGATGTAAGACAGGGCATAGAGATGGCCCAAAAAGGTTTTGTGCTGATGCCGGAACAAATTTTGAAGATAGGTGCTATTTTAAGAGCTGCTAGAAGATTTAAAAAGTATATAAGTGCCAAAGAGGAAGAAGAGCATTTTAAAATAATAGAGGATATATGTTCAAATATTACGGTTTTGATGGAGCTGGAGAATAAAATTTTTATGTCCATAGAAAGTGAAGAAAGGGTGTCGGATAAAGCAAGCCCTGTATTATATAGTATAAGAAGAAATTTACAAGATAAAAATACTTCCGTCAGGGATAAGGTGAATTCACTTATGAGGTCTTATTCTTCATATTTACAGGATAATTTATATACTATGAGAGGAGATAGATATGTACTGCCTGTGAAAGCAGAAAATAAAGCTTCAGTACCAGGTCTTGTCCATGATCAGAGTTCCAGCGGAGCTACTCTTTATATAGAACCAATGGGGCTTGTAAATTTAAACAATGAGATAAAAGAACTAAAATTGAAGGAAAAAGCAGAAATAGACAGGATATTGGCTCAATTGTCCAGTGAAATATATGGGAATATAAATGAAGTTAAAATCAATGCAGATATAATATGGGAATTGGATTTTGTGTTTGCAAAGGCTAAGTTTGGAAGTGAATTAAATGCAGTTGTGCCGAATGTAAATGATGAGGGATTGGTGGATATAATAGAAGGTAAACATCCTCTTATAGATAGGAAAATTGTAGTGCCAATGGATATGCACATAGGCAGGGACTTTACATGTCTGGTCATAACCGGGCCGAATACAGGAGGTAAAACTGTAGCTCTTAAAACCATAGGCCTTTTACATATTATGGCATTGAGTGGGCTTATGATACCTGCAAGAGAAAATTCAACTGTGGGGTTCTTTAATGAGATATTTGCAGATATTGGAGATGAACAGAGCATTGAGCAGAATTTATCCACTTTTTCTTCTCATATGACTAATATAGTGAATATAATCAAGAAATCAGATGAGAAATCCTTGGTGCTATTTGATGAGCTGGGTGCAGGTACAGATCCTACGGAGGGTGCAGCACTAGCGGTGTCCATACTTGAAAATTTAAAGAATAGGGGATGCACCATAGTTGCTACAACTCATTACAGTGAATTGAAAGTATATGCACTGAAAAGTAAAGGGGTGGAAAATGCATCGGTGGAATTTGATGTGGAAACATTGAGGCCTACTTACAGACTTATGATAGGATTGCCCGGAAAGTCAAATGCTTTTGAAATATCAAAAAGACTTGGACTTCCCGAATTTATTATAGAGGATGCAAGGAGAAATATAACCAGCGATGCTTTGAGATTTGAAGATTTGATTCAGAGTCTTCAAGAAAAGAGGGCAAAAGCTGAAAATTTTGCCAGAGAAGCAGAAATTTTAAAAAATGAGGCAGATAAGATTAAATCTAAATATCAGGAAAAAGCAGATAGACTTCAGAATATAAGAGATAAATCTATTATTGAATCCAAGAGAGAGGCAAAAGAAATATTAAAACAGGCCAAGGAAGAGGCGGACAAAATTTTAAAGGACATGAGAGAATTGGAGAGGATGGGATATACTTCTTCAGCGAGACATAAGCTAGAGGAAAACAGAAAAAAATTGAAAAATAAACTGGAAAAAACTGAGGAGGATCTGTATAAAACCAGAGATGAGGAAGGGGATAGGCTTGAGTCGGTAAAAGAAGGGCAGGAAGTGTTTATACCTTCTTTGAATCAAAAAGTACTGGTCTTGTCTAAACCGGATGCTAAAGGGGAACTTCAGGTTCAAGCTGGAATTATGAAGATAACAGTGAATCTAAGAGATTTAAGAGCATGTAAAAATAGCCCAAGTAATGATAAGAAGAAGGTTAAAAGAGAAGCTAAACTGAATTTAAGAAGTGTTTCTACTTCCGTAGATTTGAGGGGAATGGATTCTTTAGAGGCAACTTATATTACAGATAAATATTTAGATGACGCTTATCTAGGTGGGCTGAAGGAAGTCACTATAATACATGGAAAAGGTACCGGTGTACTTAGAAATTCTATAGCAGATATGCTGAAACATCATTCTCATGTAAAAAATTATAGGTTAGGGGAATATGGTGAAGGCGGTACAGGCGTCACAATAGTAGAGTTAAAATGATTAAATCTATGAAGTAAGATGAAAAATTTTTCTAAAACTTTTTAACAGTAATAGCGCTATCTTATATGATATAATTATTATATTAAATGTTATTTAGACTTAGGTAAGTTTACTCATGGAAATATACTTTCTGCATCTGAATATTAGAAGAATTATATAGGTATTTGCCAATGTCTGTCCATGACTTCATAGAGTTGAGGCTGGGGGATGTTGACAGGGGCAGCGTTGAAAGAAAATTTTATTAAAAGAGAGAGGGGTGAAAAATCCGCTGAATAATGAAAATTCTACATGCTAATGTAATTTCATTATTTAACGGTATTATTGTCATGAATTATAAGGATGTATTGAAAAATGCACGTGAAAATTTAAATGGAAGTTGCAGGGTATGTCCTGCTTGTAATGGAAATGCCTGTGCTGGAGAAGTTCCAGGTATGGGAGGAAAGGGAACAGGAGATTCTTTTAAAGAAAACTTCAATTCACTTAATAAATACAAGCTGAATATGAGGGTTATACATGATGCTAAAAATCCAGATACCTCCATACAGATATTTGGAAGAAAAATGGACATACCTGTACTGGCAGCTCCAGTCTCTGGGACTACCCTTAACATGGGAGGGAAATTTACTGAAGAAGAATATATATCCTGGGTTATAGGAGGATGTCTGGATGGAGGGATATATCCTATAGTGGGAGATACTGCTGTAGATTCTTTTCTGATAACCAATTTAAAAAAGCTGAAGGAATATAGTGGCAATGGTATAGCTATAATAAAACCCTGGGAAAATAAAAATGTTATAAGTAAAATAAAAATTGCAGAAGAGGCAGGCGTTTTTGCCGTGGGAATGGATATAGATGCAGCAGGTCTTATAACTTTAGCACTTCATGGAAAACCCGTGGGTCCTAAAACTATAGAGGAGATAAAAGAGATAGTGGAAAGCACTAAACTTCCATTTATACTAAAGGGTATAATGACGCCAGATGAGGCAGAGCTTGCTGTAGAAGCCGGAGTCAATGCAATAGTAGTTTCAAATCACGGTGGTAGGGTTTTAGATCAAACTCCAGGAGTGGCAGAAGTTCTTCCGGACATAGCTAAAGCAGTTAAGGGAAAGGTTACAATATTAGCAGATGGCGGAATCAGAAGCGGTGTAGATATACTCAAAATGTTAGCACTTGGCGCAGATGCCGTGCTTATAGGTAGACCATTCGTAACTGCATCTTTTGGAGGACAGCGAGAAGGAGTAAAATTATACGTGGAAAATTTAAAGAGTGAACTGAAGTCAGCCATGGTTTTAACTGGATGTAAATCTATTGAGCATGTAGATAGTAGAATATTATACAGCAGATAATCAAATTTAATAACATAGAATGAAAATAGCAATAAGTAAATTTTATCATAGGATTAAAAAAATTTACTTTTGCTATTTTTGAGGTGTGGAAGGGGAACATGTAAAATGGTAAAAAAACTAGTGGAACTTGTGGATATAGCTAAAGAAAAAAGTAAAAAAGTACTGTCTGTGGCTGTAGCTCAAGATGAAGAAGTTTTAAAAGCTGTTACAGAAGCAGTAAAACTTGGAATCATAGATGCAATTTTAGTAGGGGATAAGAAAAGTATAGTTGATATTTTAGAAAGAGAAAATTTACATAAAAATAATATAGAGATAGTAAATGAGAAAGATCCATCTAAAGCAGCAGCGGCAGCGGTGAAACTTGTATCTGAGGGAAAAGCTCAATTTATAATGAAGGGTATGCTTAAAACGGCAGAAATGCTGAAGGCTGTTTTAAATAAAGAAACGGGGCTTAGAAAAAGTAAACTTTTATCTCATGTAATGATCTATGAAGTTCCAGCATACCATAAATTATTATTTTTGACAGATGGAGGAATGCTGACTTATCCTAATTTAGAAGAGAAAATCGGAATAATAAAAAATGCAGTTTTTGTAGCTAACAGGTTGGGAATAACCTTGCCTAAGGTAGCTGCCATAAGCGCAGTGGAGGTTGTAAATGCACATATGCAGTCAACGCTGGATGCGGCAGTTCTGGCTCAAATGAATAAAAGAGGACAGATAGGCGGCTGCATAGTTGATGGACCTCTAGCATTGGATGTGGCTGTGTCTAAAACCTCTGCAGAACATAAAAAAATAACAAGTGAAGTAGCAGGTGATGTAGATATATTGCTGGTTCCCAATATAGAAGCAGGTAATTTACTTGGAAAATCCATGACATATTTTGCAGGTGCAGAAAATGCAGGAATTATAGTTGGAGCTAAATGTCCTGTAGTATTGGTATCTAGAACAAATAGTGCAATGTCAAAACTTTATTCAATAGCTCTTGGATCAGTTGTTTCATAGCTTGAAGAGAATAATAAAGGGTATATAAAGTATTTATGGGATGCTTTATATACCGGATTTTTTATTTTACAACTTTTATATATTCAACTTCAGGATCTTCTGTACCCTGAATGTATAGGCCAGTATTTTTCAGTTCCTGTACATAGTCTACAATTTCCCCTGTTATTTCTTCTCCAGGGCAAAGTATGGGTATTCCCGGTGGATATGCCATTAAAAATTCACCACTTATCATTCCTACACTGTCTTTTAAAGCTACTGAAACTTTTGTGGAATTGAAAGCTGTTCGAGGAATTATTAATTGTTTTGGTATAGCAGGTATATCCAGAAAATCTGATTTTTTATTTCCCTTACCATAGTATTCATTGCTTATTTCTTTCAAAGCATGAATCAGAGAATCCATATTTTCTCTTGTATCACCGAAGGAGCCTACAGCTAGAATATTGTATATATCCGACAACTCCATTTGAATGTGGTATTTATTTGATAAGATCATATCCAAGTCATATCCAGTAATTCCTAAGTCCCTGCAGGTTATGGTTATTTTAGTAGGATCTAGGGAAAATACGCCTTCATTTCCTATTATTTCTTTGCCGAAGCAGTAGAAGCCTGGAATATTATTTATTTCATATCGGGCATAATTTGCCAGTTCAATAGCTTTATCCAATAGCTCTTTTCCGTGGAGAGCTATTTGCCTTCTAGCACAGTCCAGAGAGGCCATTAAAATATATGAAGGGGAAGTTGTTTGAAGTAATGATAATACTTGCTGTACCCTATTTATGTCGATATATTCTGAATTAACATGAAGTAGTGAACACTGGGTCAAGGCGCCAATTATTTTATGCGTGCTTTGAGAACACATATCTGCACCAGCTTGTATAGATGATATCGGCAGATTGTCATTGAAACCAAGATGAGGTCCATGAGCCTCGTCTACAATTAATGGAATGTTATGATTATGTACGATGTCTGTAATTTTTTTCATATCCGCAGCCACTCCATAATAAGTGGGATTTATGATTAAAACTGCTTTTGCATCAGGATTTTCCCTTAAGGTTTTTTCTACGGTTTCGGGAGTAACACCATGTGCGATACCAATAGTTTTGTCCAGGGCAGGCTGCATATATACGGGGATAGCTCCGCTCAGTATAATTCCAGCAGTAACAGATTTGTGAACATTTCTGGGGATTATGAGCTTATCACCTGAAGTTACCACGGACATGATCATTGCCTGGATGGCTCCAGAAGTGCCGTGAATTGAGAAAAAAGCAGCATCTGAACCATAAGCGTCAGCAGCTAATTGTTGAGCCTTTTTTATAGGCCCATTAGGGTGATGAAGGCTATCTACTAATTTAAATACGGTAACATCGATTTTAAAAGGATTTTCACCCATAAATTTTTTAAATTCCATATCTGCTCCAACACCTTTTTTGTGACCTGGAACATGAAAAGGTATAGTTTCTCTATTTACATATTCCATCAATGCATCAAATAACGGTGTTTCACTTTGATCTAATCTATACAACTTGATAAAGCACCTTCCTTCATAAAAATATCCCTCTAACTCTTGAAATTAAAGGGCTGGACTGTATTATTAATAAAAACTAATATAATTATATGTTAAATGATCTATAAATTCAACAATATAGGCATAAATTTTATGGAATAAATTATTGACAGATTTTAAATAATATTTCATATAAATGTATAAAGTAAAACTATAGTAAAAATATATGGCTTAAGTGTTTTTAATCTTGTTTTATAGTATAATAGTACTTATTAAATAGTGCATATAGGGGGAAATGGTATGTATAGAGAGAAATATGAATATTGGCTGAACTCACCTTATATAGATGAGAAAGGAAAATTCGAATTAAAAAACATAAATGATGAAAGAGAGATAGAAGATAGATTTTATAAAGATTTAGAATTTGGTACAGGTGGACTTAGAGGAATAATAGGTCTGGGTACAAATAGAATGAATATATATACTGTTGGGAAAGCTACGGAAGGGTTGTCTAAATATCTTATAAAAAAATATAAAAAAGATATTTCCGTGGCAATAGCCTATGACTGCAGAATAATGTCCAGGGAATTTGCACAGACTGCAGCATGTAATTTATGCGCAAATGGAATAAAGGTAAATCTTTTTAAAACACTTCATCCTACGCCAATGCTTTCTTATGCAGTAAGAGAATTAAAATGTAAAGCTGGCATTGTCATAACAGCATCCCACAATCCAAAACAATATAATGGATATAAAGTATATGGTGAAGACGGCGGCCAGATAACGGATGACTGGGCAAATGAAATACTTTCAAATATAGAGAGTATTGAAGATTTTTCAGAGATAAAACACATCAGTATGGATGAAGCTGAGAATAGAGATCTTCTACATATTATAGGGGAAGAAATAGATACGTCTTATATAGAAAAAGTGAAGAATCTGGTGATAAGAAAAGAATTCGTACGTTCTCATGCAGAAAATCTGAAAGTTATATATACACCTCTTCACGGAACTGGAAACATTCCGGTGAGAAGAACTCTAAAGGAACTTGGATATAAAAATGTATTTGTGGTTGAGGAACAGGAGAAACCAGATGGGAATTTCCCAACGGCAGCTTATCCAAATCCAGAGGATCCAAAAGTATTTCATCTTGCCCTAGATATGGCAAAAGATATAAGGCCGGATATAATATTTGGGACAGATCCGGATTGTGATAGACTTGGTGTAGTTGTAAAAGATTCTCTGGGTGAATACAGAGTACTTACAGGAAATCAGGTTGGAGTGCTTCTGACCGATTATATTCTATCTTCTTTGAAGGAATTTAATAAGCTTCCTGAAAATGGTGAAATAGTTAAAACTATAGTTACTACAGAAATGGCAGCTGATATAGCAAGAGAATATAAAGTCAATTTGATAAATGTACTCACTGGATTCAAATATATAGGAGAGAAAATAAAAGAATTTGAAGAAGAGGGAGATAAAAAATATATATTTGGTTTTGAAGAAAGCTATGGATACTTAGCTGGAGATTTTGTAAGGGATAAAGATGCAGTGATTGCATCTACTTTAGTATGTGAGATGACTTTGTACTATAAAATGAAAGGTAAAAGTCTTTATGAAGCTTTGATAGATCTTTATAAAAAATATGGCTTTTACAGGGAAAAGCTTATACCAATAGAACTTAAGGGAAAGAAAGGGCATGAAAAAATCGAGACAATAATGCATTGCCTCAGGCATTCAATGAAAAGAGTACTTGGAGATGTGAAAATAGTTAAAAAACTGGATTATAAATTGAGTGTGGAAAAAGATTTGGTGAATATAAGTGAAAAGAATATAGAGCTTCCTAAATCAAATGTACTTAAATTTATTATGGAGGATAAATCCTGGTTTGTGGTAAGGCCTTCAGGAACAGAACCCAAAATAAAAATATATCTTTCTGTAATAGGCAGAAGCCTTGAGGATTCCCAAAATAAGATGACAGTACTGGAAAAAAACGTCATGGATATAATTAGAAATGCAGATTGATGATAAACGGTGTAGGTGATAAAAATTTATGGATATAAGATCATATTTTGCAGAGAAGTTATCTGGATTTTTATTTCTTGAAATCAGCAAGAGAAATGTGGAAAAGATATTTGGAGTTAGAATTTCAGAAAACATATATTTGCCTGTTAATTCTAAATATATAGTAAATAATATTAAATTCAAGAGGAATATGGATGAAATACCTGTAGGATATTTTATTGAAGGAATGTACTATGTATTGGGCGCAGACGAAAATTTCAAATTTGACAAATATTATAAAGATATATTGATAAGCCATGAGGACAATAATAAATTTATAAAGGGTGTAATTTCTAAAAATATTAAAGATAAAGACTATGAGGACGCTTATATAAATTTAAAAGGACTATCTGTTTTAGAAGATACTAAAAAAATATATGACAAACTTATAATTATGGTAGATGAAATGAGAAAGAAAAATAATGTATATAGAGAAGAGGAATTAAATGTTCTGGAAAAGGCTGAAGGCAAAGAAAACTATGCACTTCCATATTTTTATGAAGCCATTTTAAAAAAAGAAGATGGGGATTATGAGAGGGCATTATTTTGTATAAATTCCTATATAAAAAATGGCGGCAAAGAAACCATAGAGGTAACGGATTTAAAGCAGTGGCTGATATCCATTGTGAATTATGACAGAGGGAAAGAGCTTTTAGAAGGTACACCGGCTAATCCTACAAAGGCCTTAAAGCTGTTGATACCACTCATGGATACCTTAGGTGACAGCGCTCTTTTATACTACTATATAGCTGTTGCCTATAGGATGCTTGAAAACTATGAAAAAGCAATTTATTATCTAAATGAAGCTTTAAATATAGACAGCAGTATAGTGGAAATTGTGAATGAAATGGGAATAAATTATGCTTCTTTAGGGGATTACGAAACTGCTGTAGCTTATTTAAGGAAGGCTTTTGAAGCTACTAAGTCTGTGGAAATATGTACGAATCTCATAATGTGCTATTTAAATTTGGGAAATTTAAAAGATGCAAAAATTCATTTGGAGATGGCAAAAAAGTTGAATCCAAAAGATGAGGTAGTAATTCAATTGGAGAATATAATCAAAAATATACCCAATTCGAAAAAACATTTAGAATAAAGACGTATTAAATAAATTATGGAAAGGATGCTTTAAAATGAATGTAAAAAAGGCTATAATACCGGCAGCGGGGCTTGGAACAAGATTTTTACCTGCTACCAAAGCTCAACCTAAAGAAATGCTTCCTATAGTAGATAAGCCTACTATACAGTATATTATAGAAGAGGCAGTGGCCTCTGGAATAGAAGAGATACTTATAATAACCGGAAGAAATAAAAGGGCAATAGAGGATCATTTTGATAAATCTGTGGAGCTTGAAAAAGAACTGGACAGTAAAGGTAAGGGTGATCTTCTCAAGATGGTGCAGGATATATCCAATATGGCGGATATTTACTATATAAGGCAAAAAGAGCCTAGGGGACTAGGTCATGCCATAAGTTGTGCTAAGACCTTTGTGGGTAATCAACCTTTTGCAGTAATGCTTGGAGATGATGTTGTAGACAGTAAAGTTCCCTGCTTGAAACAACTTATAGCTTGTTACGATGAATATAAGACTTCAATCATAGGAGTTCAGGAAGTAGATAAAAACGAGGTTTATAAATACGGTATAGTTAAGGGTATGTATATAGAAAATAAAGTATATAAGGTTAAAGATTTAATAGAAAAACCTAAAGTGGAAGAAGCTCCTTCCAATATAGCTATACTCGGCAGATATATAATAACTCCATCTATATTTGAAATACTTGACAATACCACTCCTGGAAAAGGAGGAGAAATTCAACTTACAGATGCCCTCAGGACACTTGCTCAAAATGAAGCCATGTATGCATATGCTTTTGAAGGGAGAAGATATGATGTAGGTGACAAATTGGGGTTCCTGCAGGCTACTGTAGAATATGCTTTGAAGAGGGATGAACTTAAAAAGCCTTTTATGAAATACCTTCTGGATTTGAAAAAAACCGAATTATTTAAGAAAGTAAACGAGGAGATAATAGATAAATCTGACAAAATAAGTTCATAAATTCGTAAATAAAATTATGTTGAATAATTTTTATTATGAGGTAAAATAGAAAAAGGGAGTTTTGTCTAAAACTTTTGCAAAAAACTTTAGGAAGTGTTGGTATGCAGAAAGATAGAAAACTTATTATATATGATATAGTTTTACTGGTTGGTTCGTTGTATTTTGCACTGCTTTTAAGATTCGACTTTAAGATACCTGATGAATATATGGGCTTTTTGAAGCTTTCTTTAATTCCAGTAATAGCCATAACACTTATATTTAATAAGTTTTTTAAATTGTACAACAGCATATGGAAGTATGCCTCTATAGAGGAATTGATGTCTATAATATATTCTATTTCACTTTCAAATGTTGTATTTGTGATTTACAGTCATTTTGTAAATTTTAGATTTTTGGAGAATAGGTATTATAGATTTCCATTTTCCGTACATATAATTTTTTGGATATTATCTGTAATTACATTGGGTGGAACCAGATTTTTAATAAGGATAGTGGATCAGAGCAAGGGAGAAAAGGAAGTAAGGAAAAGATGTAAGAAGCTTTTAATAATAGGGGCAGGTGATGCGTCGTCAATACTGATAAAGGAGATAAAAAGACATAATAATCTAAATTACGATATAGTGGGACTTATTGACGATGATGTTTCCAAGAAGGGAAAGTTTATAAGTGGAATTGAGGTACTAGGGGGAAGAGATGATATTGTAGATATTTGCAAAAGGAAGGAAGTTGAAGAGATAATAATTGCAATTCCTTCCGTGGATATAGATGCGAAGAGGAATATTATAAATATATGCAAAAAAACCGATTGCAAGCTAAAAACACTTCCTGGTATATATGAAATTGTAGATGGAAGAGTGAATATAAGCAAACTGAGAGATGTCAATATAGAGGATCTGCTTGGAAGAGAAGAGGTAAAATTAAATAACAGTAATATAAACAAGTACATAAGGGATAAAGTAATATTGGTAACTGGAGGCGGCGGTTCTATAGGTTCAGAATTATGCAGGCAGATATCGAAGTTCAATCCAAGAAAATTATTGATACTGGATATATATGAAAATAATGTATACAGTGTTCAAATGGAATTGAACTACAATCATCCGGAGTTGAATAAAGAAGTTATAATAGCATCTATAAGGGATATAAATAGAATGAGAAGCATATTTTCACAATATAAGCCAGATGTGGTTTTTCATGCTGCTGCCCATAAGCATGTTCCGCTTATGGAATTGAATCCAGAAGAAGCAATAAAGAACAATATAATAGGAACTTATAATGTACTTAAATGCTGCAATGAATTCAATGTCAAAAAATTTGTCCAGATAAGCACAGACAAGGCTGTTAATCCTACCAATATTATGGGAGCTACCAAGAGATTTTGTGAAATCATGGTTCAGGCTTTTGATCAAATAAGTAGTACTGAATACGTTGCTGTCAGATTTGGAAATGTCCTTGGCAGCAATGGATCGGTTATACCACTTTTCAAGAAACAGATATCCCATGGGGGACCGGTTACTGTTACACATCCAGAGATAAACAGATTTTTTATGACAATACCTGAGGCTGCCCAGCTGGTTATACAGGCCGGAGCTATAGCCCATGGAGGCGAGATATTCGTTCTGGATATGGGTAAGCCAGTTAAAATAGTTGATTTGGCAAGAGACTTGATAACACTTTCCGGGTATAAGCCTGATGTTGACATTAAAATAGAGTATACTGGATTGAGGCCCGGAGAAAAGTTATATGAGGAACCACTTATGAATGAAATAGCACTTACTGCAACGGAACACAATAAAATATTTGTAGAAAAATCGGATAATGTAGATATTAAGTTTGTGGAACAATCCATAGCACAATTTGAAAGAGCTGTTGTTGGAAGCAGGGAAGATATATTTAAGCTTATGGAGGAAAAGGTTCCGACTTATAGGAGAAAGAAAAATGAGGAGGAATCTGCATAAACAGACAGGGAGGCAATACAGGAAAGAATACAATCCAAAAGTATTTTACGTAGAATACAAATGCCAAAAAAGTTACAAAACTATATGGTGAACTTATATAAATTATAGAACTCGGGAGGAAAGAAATGTCACAATTAAAAGATGAATTGATATTAAAATTGAAGGATAGAACTGCTAAGCTGGGAGTGGTAGGCTTAGGATATGTAGGACTTCCCCTTGCTGTGGAGAAAGCAAAAGTAGGATTTAATGTTATAGGATTTGATGTTCAGGATAAGAAAGTAGAAATGGTAAATAAAGGGAATAATTATATAGGCGATATAGTTGATTCAGATTTATCCAAACTTGTTGAAGCAGGAAAACTTAAGGCAACTACTGATTTTGGATTTGTTAAGGACGTGGATGCAGTTACGATATCTGTTCCCACACCACTTGATCTATACAAACAGCCGGATTTGTCCTATGTAGTTGATTCTACTAAAAGTGTGGCGAAATATCTTCACAGAGGAATGCTTGTAGTACTTGAAAGTACTACATACCCTGGAACAACAGAAGAAGTGCTGAAACCTATACTTGAAAAAGGTGGATTGAAATGTGGAGAGGATTTCTTTTTGGCATTTTCACCTGAAAGAGTTGATCCCGGGAATAAAAAATACAAGACCAAAAATACACCCAAGGTAGTTGGAGGCTGTACACCCGAATGTACGGAAGTTGCAGCAGCTCTTTACAAAAGTGTACTTAATAGTGATGTGTTTACGGTATCTTCGCCGGCAGTAGCTGAAATGGAGAAGATACTTGAAAATACATTTAGAAATATAAATATAGGACTTATAAATGAAATGGCAATATTATGTAATAGAATGAAAATAGACATATGGGAAGTAATTGAGGCGGCAAAGACTAAGCCCTATGGATTTATGCCATTTTATCCGGGACCGGGATTAGGAGGACATTGTATACCACTTGATCCATTTTATCTTTCATGGAAGGCAAAAGAGTATGATTTTCACACTAAGCTTATAGAGACTTCTGGAGACATAAATGATTCAATGCCTCTATTTGTAGTGGACAATGCCATGAAACTTTTGAACAAGTATGAGAAAAAGGCCATGAATGGGGCAAAAGTACTCCTTATGGGAGTAGCATATAAAAATGATATAGATGATATGAGGGAGTCACCTGCTCTCAAGGTAATAGAACATCTTGAAGCAAATGGTGCGGATATCATAATAAATGATCCCTATATACCGAATTTTAAGCACAAGGGAAAAGAATATCACAGTGTTGACTGGGAAAAAGTTATAGATGAAAGTGATATAGTAATTATAACTACAAACCACAGCTGTTATGATTATGAGCGGATTGTGGAAAGGGCAAAACTTGTATATGATACCAGAAATGCTACAAAAGATGTTAAGAACAACAGAAATAAAATTCATAAATTATAAAAGTGAAATTTGTATAAGTCCTAATTTGTAGGACTTATACTATTGATAAAGAAAGAGAGAGAGGTTACTTCTATGAAGAAATTGAGATTTGCCATTATAGGCTGTGGAAGGATTTCATATAAACATGTTGAAGCTCTGGCAGCCAATAAAGATGAAGCAGTTTTAGTGGCAGTATGTGAT